>CAYQAL010000009.1:0-32133 GCA_964415465.1 uncultured Gammaproteobacteria bacterium | reverse complement strand
CTGTTCCAGAGATGGTGCAGAGACAGGTCGCACCTCCGGTGGCTTGGGCGAGGGCAGGAAGCGCTTGTCCTAAGGACGCTAAGCCGACGAGTGCAACGACTCCTAAGCGGACCCACAAGCGCAATGCCATACGATAGTTAAATGCGTACCTTAATCAATTGGCCGCTGTTGCCATCGGTCACAAAGACATGGCTCCCATCTGCGGAGGCGCGGACAGAGCGGACGACAACGTTCTGACCAGGATCTTGGATCGGTGTCATCTGACCGTTTGCGAGGTCAAGTTTTAGAAGCATGTCGGGTCCAGTATCGAAGAGTGATCGCTGCAGTCCGGCTCCATCTGGCATAGACTTTGGAACGCCACAGATAACGGTAGTTGTATTTACCCAAGTACATTTATCTGCCCACGTTTCTACATCCATTCGACGACGATTCGCGTTTACCTGATCGCCCGAAGCGCCGCTCAGCCACAGAGTGGGATGATACCCCCCGTCGCTGTTCCAAACGCTGTAGAGAAGTTGTGAGCCATCCGGCGACCAGTTTGGGGTAAAGCCGCGGCCTTCGACGATCAATCCCCGGAAGTTTTCCTGGTTTTTCCCAACCAATAAAATCTGTTCACGATTGGCGCCGAGTGGATCGCCCGTTCGTGAGAAGGCAACGGTTTGATTATTCGGTGACCAGCTCACCATAACCTTATCCTGGTTGTTTCCCATTTCTTCGATCGGACGAGGGTCGGAGCCATCGGTGTTTGCAATGATCAAAAAACGGTTCGTTGGACTTGTGCCTAAGCTTTTTGCGACTACCTGATCATCATCTGGAGAAAATTGAAGCTCCTGCCAATAGCGAGGAATGGTTGTTTGTTTATCTTGGGCAAAATCATAAATCACCTGACTGCCGTCGGGAAAGCCGATAACGGCCTTTTCGCTCTTATTTCCCCAGGTTACTTTATCGACATTCGGAAACACATTTTCCGAGAGAGCGATGCGCGTCCCATCGTCCAGAACGGAATAGAATTTACCGTCAGCTGGATCGTAAAAGCGTACACCATTACCATCGGTACGTGATGTCGCGATCGGAAGGCGAACGTTCTGGGCGAGAATCGAAACTTTTGGCGCGTCTGGAAGAAGCGTTGTGCCAGGAAGTGTCGGAATTTCGCCTACTGCAACGCTCCCCGGATTTGCTCCGGCGCCCGGAAGTGTCCCTGTGATCGGTTGACCAGCAATATCAGGACTTCCATCGGAAGCGCGAGGAAGCGAGTTGCCTGTGCCGGGAGCGGTTGTCGTTCCCGGTGTATTAGGAGTAATCGCGCGGAAAAAGAGGAAGTACAACACCACGGCGATGCCGATAACCGCGATGATGAAAAGACAAAGAAAGAGCAGTTTCTTGCGACGTTCGTCCATACTTACCGCAGTATAGCATGGACGGACGGGCTGTTAGAAACTGGAAGTGTGTGTGGAACGACGTGGTCCACGCTGACTACCGCGTTGACCGAAGCGACTCGAGGAGCGGGGGCTTGAGGTGCGAGACGAGCCGCCGCTTGATCCATACGATCGTCCACCGCTTGAGCGACCGTATCCAGAAGAGCGTCCGCGTTGTCCGTAGGCTGGACGGTCTTCATAGGCTGGCTCTGATGAGAGTTGCATCGGAGGCAGGTCTGGAAGCTCTGGAAGAGGAGAGACTGGTAATGGTAAGCGAATCAGACGTTCGATGGTGCGAACATCGCGCAACTGATCTGGGGTAGCGAATGAAATAGCGGTACCTGTGGCTCCGGCGCGACCTGTGCGGCCGATGCGGTGGACGTAATCCTCCGCTTGATCAGGGAGATCGTAGTTAATGACAAGTTCAACGCCTTTTACATCGATGCCACGGGCAGCGATGTCTGTTGCGATCAATACACGGTAGCTGCCGGTTCGGAAGCCTTGAAGAGCTGTTTGACGCTGGGCTTGGGTGCGATCTGAGTGGATTTCGGCAGCCGTATGTCCAAGGGCGCGCATCGCTCGCGTGAGCTTACGGGCGCCGTGCTTGGTTCGAGAAAAGACGAGCGTAGACCCGCGACGTTCCTGAAGGATTTTTGAAATAAGACGAATCTTTTCTTCTTTACGTACGATGAAGAGTTCTTGTGTGATGGTGTCGGCCGTTGTGCCCTGGCGCGCGATTTCAACTTGCGTTGGCTGCTTCATGTACTTACGAGCGATCTGAACGATATCCGTCGGCATGGTGGCCGAAAATAGCAGGGTTTGGCGGTCGCTTGGGATCGATTCAAAAATACGCTTCAATTGAGGGGCGAACCCCATGTCGAGCATGCGGTCAGCTTCGTCTAAGACCAGAACTTTCAGGTCATTCAAGCGAAGAGAACCTTGCGCCATGTGATCAAGCAAACGACCAGGGGTCGCGATAATCACGTGTGGGGCGTTTCGAAGCGCGTGAAGCTGACCACCCATGGGAACCCCACCGATTAAGACGGCGGTACGAAGACCGATGGAAGCCCCGATCTTTTTCAGTGATTCATCAACTTGGATCGCGAGTTCGCGCGTAGGGAGAAGGACGAGTCCACGACCCTTGTGCTGAGCCAAGCGTTGGAGCATTGGAAGACCAAACGCAAGGGTTTTTCCGGTTCCCGTTTGAGCGATACCAACGACATCATTTCCCTCCATAGCGACGGGGATGGCCTGGCGCTGAATTGGGGTTGGTTCTTGCATGTTCAGCTTGCCTAAAATCTCAAGCAAGGCTGGGGCGATTCCCAGGCCATGGAATCCGGTCGACGAAGAGGTTTGCATACTAGGGCGGAGTGTACCTGATATCGGGTTTTTTGTATATTTTTAGCTCCAAAATCGCTTTAGAACGAGAAAAGCGACCAAGCTCGCCACCCCGGTCATGCAGGTTCCCCACGCGAGGTCTACAACGGACATCGTTACTGGCCAGCGATGTAAGGTGGCTAGATTCGTAAGGTCATAGGCTGCGTAAGCAGTAAAGCCGAGGAGCGCCCCATACCCAAAGGCGCCTATGGCCGTGCCTGAGCTCAACTTTGCTTGAGGAAGAACGACAAGGAGGCTGAGTCCTGCCGCATAGAGGAGGTAGAACAAGATCACTGGAAGCCAGCGAACAGTGGGGGCGAGCAGGTGCTGGAGGGCATTTTGATAGTACGACTTTGCAATGAGCTTAAGCCAAATTCCATCAAGAATCGCGAGAACGACAAGGCTGCTAACGTAACTTGTAAGAAAGAGCTTCATACCGAAAGCATAACACAAACCCTCCTAAGATCATCGTGAGGAGGGTTTGGTGATTTTTCGTGAAGAGACTTAGAGCCCGAGCTTGAGTTGGTTTTCTTCTTGAACGTTTGTTTCTTGTTTTGCATC
Organism: uncultured Gammaproteobacteria bacterium; assembly: GCA_964415465.1. Lineage (GTDB taxonomy): Bacteria > Patescibacteriota > Patescibacteriia > 2-12-FULL-60-25 > 2-12-FULL-60-25 > JAGOTP01. The sequence goes on along the minus strand of CAYQAL010000009.1, from coordinate 28,780 downwards.
GAGGTTTGTTTTGTCTATCTCGGGTGTGCTTTTAATGAGAATGTCACTTTTACTTTCTGTTTCGAGCGTTGCTTTTGGTTCGATGATGATTGGATCTTGTTTTACTTCATTTTTTACATCAGTCTCGGTCTTTATCTGAATGTCGATGGCGCTCTTTGGATCTTCTTTTGTTGTTGGAAGAGGGAATGTAGCATCTAATTTCAATGTCTGAGCGGTCTTTATCACAATCAAGGCGGATTGCGCATGTGTGTCGGCTTGTTCGAAGTGGCTGAGTGCGAGCTTGAAGTTTGTTTGATTGAATTGTTCGTTGCCTTTTCCAAGTTCTTCGTTCGCAAGCTGGAGGAGTGCCGTTACTTTGATCTTGAGCTCGCTGTTCAGATTGGTAGATGCGCTAAAGGCTTGTTTTGCACTCGTTAGTGAGTCACTTGTAATCTGTTGCTTTTGTTGAGCCATCATTTTGAGTTCGGCTTGCGCGTCAACAGTTGTTGCTGCATCCAAGTCCTCTTTGCCAAATGACACGACAGAAGCATTTAGTTTTACCTTCTCCAAGAGCGGATCAAATGCCTCTTTATTTTCATGCTGTGCGTCCAGTTGAGTAAGAATCGCCTCGTGGGCTTTGAGTGAGGCTTGGAAGCTGTTGGAGAGCTCAATAGCACCCTCGATGTTTCCCTCAGCTTTTAGACGCGCGATCTTTTCTTGTACTAATTTAGCTTGTTCATCGAAGCTTAGTTCAATTTGTGCTTGCGTTTCTGTGTTGAATTTCTTCTGAAGAGCGAGTCTCTCAGCTTCTTCTAGGCGACGTTCTGCAACGCGAGCTTGCCATTTAGCTTTGCCTTCGCTGGTTGGGGTAAGGGTTGCGCGTACACGTTCATTCACTTGAATTTTGATTGGGTAGAGCGCTTCAGTTGGCAGGGACCGTTCGGCTGCAAACGCGGTGCCACCTCCCAATACCAGAAGAGCGGACAGTGTAATGGGCAATGGTTTGAGCATCATAGATTTCAGAGAAGACAAGAAGTTAAGGTGTACCTCCTGTTCTAGCTGACGCATGTTCGCTCCTCCTCTTACCGGATGGGCTTGCATGAATGCCTGTAGCTTCTCTCGTGTAGCTAATTTCTCGTCCGCGCTCAGGCGGACGTTTTGTGTGTCTTGAAAGTATCGACGTTTTTCAAACATAGAAGTGGGGGATGAGCTCGCGGAGTTTTTTGACAGCGCGATGGATACGAACGGAAACGACATTGGCTGTTTCACCTAGAACTTCCGCAATTTCTTTGGGTGATAAATCATCAACAAACCGTAGAACCAAAATCTCACGATCTTCTTTGGGAAGTTGTTTGAGGTAGGTACCGATCTTGGCGCCGTCGATGGTTGCTTCTACTTCCTCGCGTGTATCAATCGATGGTTCGACGCCTTGTTCTTCAAGTACCTCAAGTGAGACCTGTTCTTTTTTCTTTCGTGATGAGGTTGTTCGCGGTGCGATAGAGGAAGGCGCGTATGTTTTCGATCGATTTGCCGCTCGCCATGTACTCCCAGGTCTTCATGAAAACTTGCTGCATGAGATCAAGCGCATACTCGCGCTGGTAGACCCGAAAGAAACAATGGCGAAAAATCGCATCCGAAAACGCTTCGTACGCCTTTGATAAGTCCTCCTCGGTCCTCATCAGCATAGTAGACGAATAGTCATCCAGAGTCTTACCAAAAAAGCTATTTTTTGGCTAGATTGACTTAATCTGGAATGAACTTTAACGCATCTCCGTTCATGCAATAACGAAGGCCGGTTGGGGCAGGACCATCGCTAAATACATGACCCAAATGGCCACCACATTTTGAGCGAACTTCTACGCGCTCTATAAAGAGACTGTCGTCCGTGCTTGTAACGACGGCGTCGGCGTTGATGGGGGCCCAAAAACTTGGCCAACCGGTGCCAGAATCAAACTTTTGTTCAGAGCGAAAAACTGGCTCATTGCAGTCTGCGCTCACGTAGGTACCGGGGCGATGTTCCTTCAAGAGCGGACTGGTAAAAGGCGTTTCAGTGCCCGCTTCACGAAGAATATAATATTGCTCAGGTGTTAGGATACGTTTCCAGTCGTCTTCGGTGTAGTCAGCTGTCTTTCGAGGAAGTCCAAAGGTTGGCGCGGCGAGCATGTCGTCGACATAGGTGATCTTTGGTCCAAAAAAATGAGCATGGACCTTTCGCAGGCGAGAAGCGATGTTAGGGAGAAAGAGCGCGATGGCGATGAGAAGAGTGACGAACACGGCGATCCCAAGCGTTTTCGTTTGTGGTCTCATGGCCTAGGTATATGAGTTCTGTTTAAGAGAAAAGAGGCGACGCAGCGTTCGCTACGCGAGCAAACACTTCATCCATTGACCCCTGACCGTCGACACGCTTCCAGCGATCTTTGAGAAGATCGTGTCCCGCGAGCGCTCGGTAGCCATCTACGCAGGAGCGGAAAAATTCGATCGGCATCGTTTCAAATTTGTCGCCGCGCGCATCGAAGGTGCGCTTCAAGCCTATCTCTGGATCGAGATCCATTTCGATAATCAAGTCAGGCAAGACGTCTTTGACGGATGTTTTGTTGATTTCAAGAATTGTTTCAAAACCAAGTCCGCGGCCAAACCCCTGCCAGGCAACACTTGAGCAGAAGCTACGATCAGCGACGACGATGCCGCCTTTGGCGAGTACTGGAAGTACGACGGTGCGAAGCGATTGTGCGCGTGCCGAGGCGTAGAGATAGGCTTCGCACATCGGGTCCATTTTTTCTGTGAAGGGAGTAGCTTGCACGAGGGTTCGAATGGCTTCAGCGATTTCGCTTCCACCTGGCTCGCGCGTCCAGATAACTTCTTTCTCTGGGAATTGCTTCTTCAGCTCTTCAGCTAAGCGCTTGGATTGGGTTGTTTTGCCCGTTCCAACAACACCTTCAAACACAATGTAGCGACCGGTAGTCATATGGCTGATATCGTGTCAGGTTGGTGAATCCTCGTCTAGCCAAAGGTGAATGTATACGCATTCAATCCCGGAGACTCAATTTCAAGCTCAAGCACGTGTTCTCCTGAGCCGGTTTTATTCTCTATGAGGTGGTAGAGTCGTTCGTCTCCAATCAGTGCATAGCTCATATTTCCCTCAACGCGAGCATCGGCACCAGCCTGTTCTTGTGTGAGTGGTTTTCCATCAAGCGTGATCTTTACGTGCATCTCTCGTGGAGCGCTGGCGACGAAGAAGACGTTCCGACCCGTGAAGCGATAGGTGATGCGAGCGGGGGTACGAAGCGCTTCGGCGTGCTCACGTTGAATGTTCCAAGACCCACTTAAGTAGAGCGTGTTCGGGTGTACCGTGGTGAAGGGCGTGAACGTCTGTGGTCCCTGACGTCCGGCGATCCCATTTCCGAGAAAGCTGTTTCGATCTGAGCCGAAGTATGTCTCAGGGCTTTGGTTGGTGCTAGGTGCGTCAGAAGCTTCAACTTGAACGGTTCCCGTTGGAATTCGATTCACAGCTTGTGAGTCTGTGGCAGCTTTCATACGAAGTAGTTCTTGGATCTTCTCTTCGGTTTCTTCATATCCACCTTCACCGATATGGTCGTATACGATTCTTCCATTCAGATCGATCAAATACTTTCGTGGCCAGTAATTGTTCGCATAGGCACCCCAGGTTCCGTAGTCATTATCCAACACGACCGGGAATGTAATGCCGTAGCGTTTCATCGCGGCACGTACGTTGTCGATATTTTTCTCAAAGGCGAACTCTGGCGTATGAATCCCAACGATCTCTAGGCCTTGATCCTTATATTTATCGTACCAAGCATTAAGGTAGGGGAAGGTGCGAATGCAGTTGATGCAGCTGTAAGTCATGAAGTCCACCAAGATCACTTTTTTCCCAACGAGTTCACCAAGCGTGATGCTGGATGTATTTACGAAGCCGGAAGGACGAGTGATCTCACGATACTGAGGAAAGCGGTTGTCCGCCGTGTCATTTAAGATTGATCCTGCAGGTAGTGGAGCGCTCTCTGATTGAGTTGATTGTAGAATAGACTGTTCGACATTCGTTATATTAAAATATCCATTCTCAAGCAACGCAGTTTGTACGCGTTTATCGGTACCCGTCAGGATAAAGATACCAACGAGAATGAACAGAAGGCCAAGACTTCGCTTGAACCAACCATTTGGATTCGCAGCCCAGCGAGCGCGTTGAATAAAGCGTTGTCCAAGAAGGCTAATCAGAAGAAGGACGAGACCCAGGCCTAACGCGTAGGCAATGAGGTAGATGATTCCAGTCGCGATGCTTCGAGGTAAAACCGTTGCAAGGATCAAAAAGTAGGTTGGAGAGCAGCTTGAAAAAACGGGTCCAAGCGAAAGTCCGATGAGGATATCGCCTAGGTGTGTTTTTCGTTCGCGGGAGTTATTCAGCAGTTGTTCAGAACGGTTGCCGAGCCTGAGTTTTACGTTCAGTGCATCCCACGCGCGCGGGAAAAGGCTAATCAGTCCGAAGAGTATGATGATTCCTCCCGAGATAGCGCTCCATACGCTCTGAGGAATGTTGATAAAGACGGTGCTAAACTTCAAGAGGAGCGTGAACAGGACGATCGTTATGACGAGTGATCCTGTGATGAGGTAGGGATTTCGCTTTTGTTGCCCACCTTGAACCGATCCGCCGATAATCACTGGTAAAACGGGCAAGATACAGGGAGCAAGAACGGTTAAAACGCCTGAGAGGAACGACACAAGAAGAAGTAGCATAGATACATTCATCATAGACCAAATCAAGGCTAGTCATAAATATCACCGAAGACAGTGTCATGGAGGTTTGTTAGGATGAGATCCACTCTATGAAATCTATTTCAGTCGCGACACTTGTTTTGGATGAGATGGCGGATCTGGCGCTCTATGAACGATTTCGTCAGGCGGCAAGCCAGCCCGAGCTTGTTCGATTATTCGATCGTCTTATTCTCGAAGAGAAGAAGCACGTAGCTTTTTGGGCGAAGAAGATGGATAACGCGCCCACTCGCTTGGATGTAGGTAGATCGCTTAAGGTTGGAGTGCTGGCTGGATTTGGGCGATTGTTTGGCGTTTCTGGGACATTGTTAATTTTAGAAGCGATCGAAGTGCATGGAATTCGCAAATACCTTGATCTCTGGTCTTCGCTTTCCGATGAAGAGCTACGAACGGGTCTTCTATCTGTTTTGAAGGATGAGCTGCAACACGAAGACCACATGATCACCCAAGTGGCAGGCCGAAATGTGCGACCAGAGGGAATTCGCAATGCTTTTTTAGGGTTTAATGATGGATCGGTTGAGATTCTCGGTGCTGTTAGTGGCTTCTCAACTGCTTTTGCAACCGTGAGCCATGTGTTGATCGCGGGAGTGACAGTGGCGGTTGCAGGTGCGCTGTCGATGGCGGTTGGTGCGTTTATGGCGACAAGTGCGGAAAATGAAGTAGTAGCGCTTGATCGATTGCGTCGGCGTGCGCTGAGCGTGGAAACGAGAATCGCTCAAGAGCAGGAAACGAGTGTATCGGTAGCGTCACCGTTGCGAGCCGCCTTGATCGTAGGTGGAACGTATTTAGTCGGAGCACTGGTGCCGATTCTTCCGTTTGTCTTTGGAGCGGAAACAGCGTTCCCATCGATTATTGTGTCTGGAGTGCTTATCTTGCTTGTTTCCGCGGGCTTAGCCTTTTTGTCAGGGATGCGCATTCGCCGCCGTTTGTTCTTGAATGGAGGGTTGATTACGCTCGCTGTACTCGCTTCTTTGTTGCTGGGTACGTTCCTGGAACGTTGGAATACATAAAAATAGTTTGTTTTAAAACGCACGCACCCGCCAGAAGCCAGTGACACGAGTGACGTGCGGCTCCCGGCGGGTGTTGTCTTTTTCCTCCCTTCATCTGTTGAGGCTACGTTCGCGATCCGTCTTGACCCACAGGCTGATGCTCGGCCAGTAGTGGTACCAGCCGTACAGGTTGAACCCTCCTACCACGAGCATGAGTCCCGCCCCGACCAGGATGCCTGCCTGATCGCTCAGTCCCAGGCGGAGCCGCGACATGGCGAGGACGGACATCAGGCCGAAGGCTGCCACGTTCGCGCTGCCGATGCAGATCACGGCGAGGTACCGCAGGAAGGAGAAGAGCGAGTCGAGGAGCGCGTACTCCTTGTCTGTTCTTGTCAGGGAATCGTTGAAGATCACGGTGAAGAAGTTCCCTTGCGGCTCCACCTTCCCGATCTTCGGGTCATGCGCACGTGGTCCTACCGGTTGCGACTGAACGTCTGCCGCGGCCGTCGGAGAAGCGGCGGGCGCGAATGGATCGCCCGGCACCGGTTCGAAGACGAGTCGTCCGTCCCGGATCAGAGTGACCAGCCGCGGCCGTTTCATCTCCGTAGGTGTGGCCGTCGTCAGTTCGACGGGTTCCGGCGTCGGCTGGATGCTCGCGAGCTTCGTCGCATGCATGGCCGCCGCGATGGTAGCAGCCGCGTAGAAGATCTCGCGCTCGTCCGAGCTGGTCGGACAGAATCGCAGAAGCTCCGTGATGGACTCGGGTGGAGCCGTGGTGCTGATCTGCTGCAGCTCGACGACGTCGAGTCCCTTGATGGCCTCCTCGATGGCCAGGTGGTACATCTCCCAGAGCTTGATGAGCTCGGGCGGAATGTTGTTCATCCCACCCAGCAGGTCGATGAGCTGGTCCGCCAGATTGCGGACGTGTTCGGCGTATGACGGTTCGGCCATGTTCCCCTCGCGAAAGAGTAGTTTGGATACTTCGAAATGAGCGAATTACACAGTAATACGCTTAGGAAATGTCGTCAATGTAATAGAATATTTATCGCGAAAGAGGGGCATTTGTCTCGCAGTCGAGGACCGTGTGGATTTCTGCAATAGATCTTGGAAAGTGCTTGGTTTCTTCCTCTAAATCTCTGGCTTTTTGTTGCAGTTTCCACTCGGCCAGGAGTTGTTTTCGTTGAAGTGAAGTGGCCACGGAGCAGGTGAAAGTTAAAATCTCAACTGTATAACCGTATGCCTCGGCTGCAGCTACGTACGGCATAAACTCCCATAATTTAATATTTGTATTATCGACAATGATCCATGGTTCTCTGCGAAGAATCGCTTCCATATATTTGCGGAACGTTTGTCGGTGGTAGTCCTGAAGTTTTGCGCCATCAAACGTATAGGTACCCGACTGTTCAAAGTACTTGTCTGTGGAAAGAATCAAGGCTTCTTCTTTGTGTGTATTTGCCCAGGTTGTTTTCCCTGAGCCGGAAATACCGCGAAGAATTGTGACACGCAGCGGAGTTGTGTGCATAACGTTATTGACGCCTCAGTTGAACGGGGTTACGGTGAGAAATGGGGACGGAAAAGAATGGGTTCTCTTCACTCTTAACGCTGCACTATATGTACATGAATAATGTCCAGTCTCAGCCCTCAGAGTTTACTCAGAATCCAATGCAAGCTCAAACGATGAGTCGTGGCCGTGGATTGGCTGCGGCAGATCCAGCTACGCGCGCTCGAGTGGCGAGCGCAGGCGGTCTCAAGGTGAGTCAAAACAGAAAGCACATGAGTGAAATTGGTCGATTGGGTGGTCAGCATAGCCATACCAAAAGCCGCCAAGAAGAGAGCTAAGCGGATGTAGGTGTCCGTGGACGCAAAAACACACTGAGCCTATGGCTCAGTGTGTTTTGAAGGTAGCGTTCGTTAATTGTTGGTTGGAGCAGTTGGCTGGGTACGGGCTGCGCCAGCAGCGCCGCCGCGCATGCCGCCACGCATTCCATCGTGTACGCCGCCGTCACGTGGACCATGCTCGCCACGTGGACTACCTCCCATTGGACCTATTACGTACTGTTCAGGAATGTTGTTGGTTTTTGCCCACTGTTGAAGTTCAGTCTTCTTGGCTTCCATTGTGGCACGAGCTTCCTCACGGGTCTTGCCTTTCAGGCTTTCGTGGAAGGTTTTGAGCTCAGCTTGTTTGGCGAGAATCAGATCCGCTTGAGCCTGTGTGAGCTTTCCGTTCTTCACAACCTGAGTGAGGCGCTCTTTCTGCTGTTCCACTTGACGCGTTTCCATTTTCTCACGCATCTGCGTCTGTTGTTCATCGAAAATCTTCTGTACGTCGGCTTGGTTCAGGTTGAACTTCTGTGCGATTGCAGTCACCAGGTTGGCCATTGGATTTGGACGAGTTGTTGTGTCATACGATGCAGCGTGAATGGCTGTTGCGCCTGCTCCCACAACTCCGGCGATAACTGCCGAGGTGATAGCGAGCGTTCGGATGGTTCTGAGATTCATACGAGTGAAAAGAAGTGAGAAGAATGAATGTGTGTGATCACTCGTCTACGCTACCAAGTCACTCGTGAAGGAATGATGAAGCGGTTGAAACGGGGAGTGTGAGAGTGACGGTTGTTCCTACGTTAAGCTCGCTGTTTACCTGTATTTGGCCGTTTAATTGGTCGATACTAGCTTGCGTAATAGAGAGCCCAAGTCCGCTGCCCCCTGTCTGACGCGAGCGGCTTTTATCCACACGATAGAAGCGATCAAATACTTTATCCACATGCTCTGGGGACATCCCGATTCCTGTATCAGTGATTTCAATGAGGGCATGCGAACCTTCTTTTTTTAGCGTGATGTGAACGTTTCCTTCTGGTTTGTTATAGACAATCGCATTTTTTAGAAGATTGCTCACGGCTTGTGTCAAAAGTTCTTGCTTTGTGAGAAGGGTAAGCGTCTTTACGGAAGACTCGGTGCTGATGGTTACGTGATGCTGTTTTGCGAAATGCTTAAACCGTCCCGTTAGTTCTTTTAAGAACGTTATGAGCTCAATTGAGCGCGTTGGTTCTTCAGGAAGATGGGTTTCGTCCAGCCGAGACAAAAGCAGCAGGTCTTTTACGATCTGTCCCATGCGGGCAACTTCTTCGAGATGGCTCTCGATCCGCGCCTCTTCCTCAGCTGATAATGATTCAGCGTGTAAGCCGTTTTCTAAATCGGCTTGAAGAATGGCGAGTGGAGTTCGTAGTTCATGTGACGCGTCACTTAAAAAGCGTCGTTGACGCTCATAGGTTTCTCGAATCGGATCAAGCGTGATTCCTGCGAGCCAGTAGCTTAAAACAGAGGCGAGAACGAGAAGGAGTCCATTTACGAATATGAGTGAATACAAAAGATCTCGTAGTACGTCTTCAGCACGAGGTGGAGCAATCCCTTCAGGAAGAATAATTGGCGGGCGTTGTGGGTTACGTTCAAAGCGTCGAGCTAATCGATTGGAAAAAGCGCCATAGAGGATTCCACTTGAAATACACAGAATCACCGCGAGAATAGCGGTGTAGGTGCATGTAAGCTGTGTTCGGGCAGTCCAGAAGCGATCTCTAGTTGAGCCGGTAGCCCTTTCCCCAGATGGTTTTAATACGCGCGGCATAAAAGGATGGAAGCTTCTTCCGAAGATTCTTTAAGTGAACGTCGACCACATTGCTAAACGAATCAAAGAATTGATCCCACACATGATCCAGAATATCCTGACGCGTAATGACTTTTCCTCGATTGCGAAGCAAATATTCTAATAATGCATATTCACGAAGTGTGAGTTCGATCTCTTTCTCGTGAACTGTGAGTTTTTGTGCTTGTGTATCGAGTTCAAGGTCGTCCAGCGTGAGTATATCGTGTTGCGTAAGCGGAGGTCGACGAAGAAGGCTTCGAATACGCGCGTGTAACTCGTCGAATGAGAAGGGTTTTACGAGATAGTCGTCGGCGCCGCTATCTAATCCTTCCACTTTCTCTTCTGTTTGATCGCGAGCTGTCAAAAAGATAATCGGTGTTTTTACACCGTGTGTGCGGAGGTTCTGACACGTCACAAGGCCGTTTTGTTTTGGCAGCATGATGTCGAGTACGATCAGGTCATAGCCATTCAAACGAGCGAGTCGTTCGCCTTCTTCGCCGTCTAAGGCAGAATCAACCGCATACCCGCGTTGCACTAGACCCTGAACAATCGCTCGGTTGAGCTTTGGTTCATCTTCCACGACCAGGAGTTTCATGGGACGAGTGTAGTCGCTTCTTTATGAAGGAATGATGAAGAATTCCAACGGCTTATGGGGCGATGAAGATCTGGGTAAAGTAGTAGGCGCCATCGTTACTACGCGCGACACCCATACCACTTTCGCTGTAGGCACGATTTTCGATATTTGCACGATGACCATCACTTTCGATCCAGCCATCAACGGACGTTTGCGCTGGGTCAGGGTAGTCGTTGTAAGCAACGTTTTCGGCGATTCCATGGAAACTGACGCGTTGCTGAAGTGCTTGAGCGCGTTCGGTGAAACGAGCATGACCAAATTCAACTGAGCCATTAGCCATTTCAACGCTATGCTCGCGTGCCGAAGCGGCAATTTCGTTATTCCAAGTCATGGCGCTCAGACCTTTTGAAACACGGTACACGTTTATTAGGTCAAAAGCTTTGCGTTCAATTGTTTGATAAGGAGCAATGGTTGGAGTTGCTGGAGGACGTGGGGTCGGAATGGGGAACTGATCACTTACTGTGGCTGGAATTCGGGCTAGGTTGGCGTTCGTGATGCCAAGACCATAGCGGCGCATGAGTGCATAAGCATCGGCAGCACGGCCAAGATAGACGCTCGTGAGGCGTCCTGGAATAATATAATATGCTTCTCCGTGTGACTCGACATCGAGCACGATGCGTCCTGATAAGCGGCTTGGGAAGCGGCTTGCACGATAGCGTAAGAGCTCGGCGTGGCGAATGCCGAGTCCTTTGGTGCGCATCAAGGCGTAAGCATCATCGGCGTTGCCTAGATATAAGCGTTGTTTGTTGACCGGATCGACGTACCAAGCCTCTCCGCGACTCTCGACTTGTAGCAGAATGCGTCCGGAGAGTGTTTCAGCCAGAGAAGCCGCGTTCGTTGCTTGTGGAAGAGCAAAACAGAGGATACTCAAGCACAGAAGAAGACGAGAAAAGAAAGTCATAGATCAAGCTTCTGGTCTTTCGTATGTTGTGTCAAGCAACGATGGTTCTTGTCTCTTGAAAAAAGCCAAAGACAGCGCTGTAATGAGGAGAAGCGTCTATGGCGCAATTCTTTGCGCCCTTACGAGCGGATCTTGTTTGGACTCTGTAGATCAGGCGTATTCTGTCTCGCTACGAAGAATAGTTAGTCGGTCGCTACATGATTACAGACGGTTGCTGGCGAGGGTATCAAGTAATTTCAGAAGACTACTTCCTCGTAGCAGAGAATACGGCGGTTTGGTCGGTGCCGGATTGATTTCTTGCTCCTAATGTATAGTTTATGAATTATCTTCGTCGCAATGAAGGTAGTTAGCACTGAATGTTTAGCAGTCAGGATCGATTGCGCAACTTGTGGGCGGGAGATTGTTAGTCGCTTGTCCTGAGCGTCTAGCTCAGCTCCTCGCTACCTATTTTGTCGGTAAAGAGGGAATTGGCATGCCACGTGATTTGTGGAATGCTGCTCCAAAACAAGTCGTCTAGTATGATTACACGCATTGAGGCCAAGCGACGTTACCGACAGCGGTACGAGTGGTTAGATACCTACTATCTTTTTTCGTTTGCCAATTATTTTGATCCTTCCAATCTCGAATTTGGCACACTCCGTGTCTTTAACGACGATCGAATCAACGCCTATTCAGGCTTTGATGAGCACGGCCATGACAACATGGAAATCGTCACAATCATGTTGGACGGTCGGCTAACGCATCGAGATAGTCTCGGAAATGTCGAGACGATCAAAGCGGGAGAGATTCAGCGCATGTCGGCGGGAACGGGTGTGGTTCATGCTGAGAAGAATTTGGATAACGAGCCCGTCCACTTGTACCAGCTCTGGTTTTACCCTGAGAGGGAAGGTCTTGTACCAAACTATGCCCAGGCAGATTTTTCGTACATTGAACCGAATAAGTTTGTCCCGATCGTTTCGAGCCAGTCCATGGAAGGAGCGCTATCCATGTCCGCTGATGCCACGATCTATCGGGCGGATCTAGAGGTGGCTAAATCGCTCTCGTATACCTTGCCATCAGGCAGAGGTGTGTTCATCTACGTTGAGGCCGGGGAGCTCATGATTAACGATCAGTTGTTTCAGGTAGGTGATCAAGCGAGAATCGTTTCAGAGCCCAATCTCACCTTTAAGACTGAGCGGGGAGCAAAATTCGTTTGTATTGATGTAGGCGGAGTGAAATAGAAGCAAAACAAGCGCGATCAGTTTGTTCGGCGTTCATGCTCTTTGATAACGGTGTAACCTGATACATAGAAGCTCCGCCATTCTTTGTTGATGTCTAATGCGACCGAATAGGGGAGGAGTTCGTGTTTTTTCTCCCCTACCCACTTGGGTGCATCATGAAAGCCGAGACGATCTTTTTCGGCGACCTCTATGTAGCGAGCTAAGCCTCTGACCTTCTCACGCGCGAGGGCACCTTCTTTGCTCAGGCGTGGCATGAAATATAAAAAAGGCGCGATGAGGGCGATCTGAATAAAGATCCACATGTGTTGTGGGTCGGTTCCTCTAGACTCTAGAAATACGAACAGACCATATGTCCAAGCGAAGAGAAGCGTGCTACTTACCACGTACAAGTGAAGTGGGTTGAATGTAAACCAGCCGCGCTTTACCAGGCGCTTGTTTACAAGAGTTTCAAACAGGCGAAAGGCGAGCTGACATTCGCTTGACCACTTTGCGAGCGTTGCGCTCCCGGCTTCTTCATCGCCCGGCTCTGAAAACGTGTAACGCATCAAGCGTTTCAGGACTTTTTGTTCCACTTCATCCATGGGAAGAGAGGATTGTTTTCGTTCCACTTTGAAAAACACGTAATTATTTACATCCGTGCGTTCAAGTCGGACGATCCCTCTTCGCTCAAGGTCGAGGATAAGACTGAGAAACGCACCGTAGGTTGCGCCTTGAGCGAGAAGTGCGCCTGCTTCATACGGTTTGATTTCGTGAATGAGTTCTTCATTCGGAATGATAACGCCGCGTCCGCGCCGATCGCGCCCGAGGGTAAACCACGACAAACTCGCCACACTGACGTTTGCGATGACGAGCCAGAGCCAATTTGGAAGAGGGCTAAGGAACATGGGGGTGCGAGTTTTTTCTAAAATGCATCGAAGGCTTTGAAAAACGCGAGTTGTTTTTCTTCCAGCATGTGTAATTCCTCCAAGGTGAGGTTGCGCGTGAAGTGCGCGAGGCGTGGTTGATAGCGATTATCCGTTTGAATCACGCCGGGCAGCTCCAGCATCAAGACACGAAGCGATAGGAATTTTTTGCCCCCGTCTTTAAGGGGTAGGAACAGGATGTCCGTCAGGAAAAACGACTCATTGAGTGAGGCTGGCGCTTGTGTGGCGCTTGCGTTGAATGGTTCTTTTCCCCCGAAATTCAGATCGACAATGGAGATTTCTGCGATCTCGCGTTCTGGTTCGAGTTCACGAATAAGTTCGCGCTGATCGTGCATTTCTTGCACGCGTTCTTTCACCCAAACTGGTCGCCAGTGCGTGAGGAATGGGGAGTGCTCAATGTCGGTGAGTTCTTTCCAGGTCCCATCCGAGAAGATGAAGGGTGAGGCGCTGATTGGATGGTGCAGTTTTGTAACAGATTCTAGTACGGTAAACAGCATGGGATGCTTCGGGTGAAGATCTTGAAGCGGAGTCACGAATAGTCTGTCAGAGTTAGCCGCGAAAGCAGCGATCGGTTCTGTGAAGGGAAGGCCTTCGAGGCATTCTGGAAGAAGGAGAAGTGATCCATCATATCCGTAGCCTCTCTGATCTGAAACGTAGATATTTCCTGCGAGTTGTGGGATGGGAAGCGGTTGAGATTGGCGCAGATTCTCCAACGCTTGCTCGTAGAGATCTTCTGGATCGATCTTGAGTGACTCGACGTCTTTCTCCGTCAGGACATTCATACGTTCACCGTCGTCTGCCACTAAGCCGATGGAAAAGTTTTCGGTAAACGGAATCGTAAAGAACGGGGAATTGATCGGTTTTCCTTGACTCAGTATTTGTCCACGGAACAGCGTGTGCACGAAATAGGTGCGTGGTCGCAGGATTGGAAAAATATCTTGTGGATTCAGATCCATCCCAACGGTTGAGTCTGCCCCGTTTACCCGACGCACATGTTCGACGAACAGTTTGGCGTACTTGTTGAGCACTTCCAGTCGCATGGATTCTGGCAGATCGAGATACTCTCGATACACGTTATCCAGGGAAAAAGAGATGTTTGGACGGGCTTTTTCAATCTCTTCTTTACTGAGGCCAAGATCCTGCACGATCGCAAAGAGCGCGCTCTCGAAGCCGGCGTCTGGAGTAGGGGCAGACATACCTGAAAAGAGTAACGTACCTTGCCAAAAATGGCTATTTCCGCTATATTTAAATGTATGCATTTGCGCTACCGCAAACCTCGCTACCAGAATCGCGGCGGAATCAACGCCGGCTGTTTTTGTATTGGGCGAGATTTTTCGGTCACGCATGGCGCTGTCTAGATTCCATCGGAAGCGCGAAACGAACCCGAAATCCACGAAAACGCCCAGTACACCAGCTGGGCGTTTTTGTATTCGTTTTTTTCTTCCCATTTACTTTTATGTTACTCCTCAAGAATCTCAAGAAAACTCTCTACGGAACAACCTTGTTCGAAAACCTTTCCCTCACCGTTAACTTGCGCGAACGGGTAGGGCTCGTTGGCGTAAATGGCTCTGGAAAATCAACTTTGCTCAAAATGATATTGGGCATGGAAGAAGCGGATTCAGGTACAATCGATACCCAAGATGAGCGAATTGGCTATCTCCCGCAAGAAATCGTGTGTGAACCAACCGATACGGTGGCAAGTTTCCTCGGTGCGTATGAGCACAGTGATTGGCAAAAGCCACTGCGTAAAGTTGGGTTGGATGTAGACCTCTTAGAAGTCCCGGTGCAAGCACTGAGTGGAGGCCAGAAAACAAAGCTTGCGCTTGCGAAAGTCCTCATGGATCGGCCGACAATGCTCCTTCTTGATGAGCCGACGAACCACCTTGATAAGGCAACGCTCCATTGGCTAGAAGACTTCCTCCTGCATTTTCCAGGGGGTGTGTTAATTGTGTCTCATGATCGTGAGCTCTTGAGTCGTGTCGTGACTAAGATTCTGGAAATTGATCCGGCGAATAATACGGTTCATGAATATATTGGAAATTACGAAGCGTATCTCGAGCAGCGTGAGAAGCGAATGGAGCGTTGGGCGATGCGCTACGAAGATCAGCAGCAAGAAAAGAAGCGTTTGGAGCAATGGTTGGTCTTGAAGCGCCAGCAGGCGTCCGTGCATCCGAATCCGGCGACGGGGCGTTTGATTCGGAATATCGAAAAACGTCTTGAACGCGAAATCCTTGATAAGCCGATCGCTCGACCGCTCGATGCGACGGTGATGCGTCAAGGCGATTTGTCGGGCGAGGTTCATGCAAGTAAGCGTGTACTCTTGCTTGATCACGTCTCAAAAACATTCGGTGACCGTCAGGTCTTGCGTGATGTTTCGTTTGAAGTGCGTGGGTCGGAACGGGTCTTGCTGGTGGGAGAAAACGGATCCGGCAAGACAACGCTTCTGAAGCTCATCTTGGGAGAGCTTGAAGCCGATAGCGGAGAAATCCGTATTGGAGACAATGTGCAGATTGGCTACTTCTCACAGGAGCATGACGTGCTCGACAAAGAAAATACCGTTATGGACGAGTTCCTTCGCACAGATCGTATGCGTCAGAGGCCTGACAACCCACGAAGTGCGCTCGGCGCCTTTCTCTTCAAAGGCGAAGCGGTCTACAAAGAAGTCGGAACGTTGAGTCAGGGCGAGCGCGTTCGTTTGACGTTCGCCAAGCTGATGCATCAAGAGAATCAATTACTTATCTTGGATGAACCAACCAACCACTTGGATATTCTGTCACGTGAAGTGATTGAAGAAGCCTTGAGCCAGTATCAGGGCGCGTGTGTCATCGTGTCGCACGATCGATTCTTCTTGAAGAGTATCGGAGTCACTCGTATTCTCGAATTGAAAGATGGTGAAGTGACCGAATTCTATAAGGCAAAGCCAAACTGACCTGTTGGTGAGACAGGTGTCGCTTGCAGTTGCTTACCACCTAGCGGAAAATCAAATTCGGCACTGACCGGGCCGTGATCCGAACCTGGTATATCACGATGTGTAGAGGTGCCGCGAAGGTCTGGGCGTAAGGAAGAAGATAAAAGAATGTAGTCAAAACGAACGCCTTGGTTCCAGCCTCGTGCATCGTTCGCATATGCCCACCAAGAGTAACTACGTGCTTCTGGATGAATTGTACGGAACGTGTCGATGAATCCAAGAGCGAGCAGCGTTTGGAACGCTGCTCGCTCCTCGGGGCTACAACCGGGAAACTCGGCTACATCTGTGATACCGACGTCGAGAGATGTATGAGCGACATTTAGATCACCACACAAAATAACCGGTTTCTGCAGAAGAAGCGTTGCGATATAAGCTCGCAACGCTTCTTCCCAGGCCAGGCGATACGGAAGACGTGTATAGCCGATCTGTGAGTTTGGAGCATAGACATTCACCAGAAAAAAGCGGTCGAACTCAGCCGTGAGCGCTCGGCCTTCGCGGTCAAATTCTGGGCTACCTATTCCACGGGTAACATTGTGTGGTTCTTGTTTGGTGAGAATAGCGACGCCGCTATAGCCACTTCGTTCTGCAGAGTGCCAGTAAGAGCTATAGCCAGAAAAACAGGGAACACGTTGATCCAAATCGTGTTCGCTAATTTTGGTTTCTTGAAGACAAACGACATCTGGACTGGTCTCAGATAGCCAGTCTAGAAACCCCTTATTCAAAATCGAACGAATCCCATTTACGTTCCAAGAAACGAGCTGCATGTGATGGTGCTACGCGACTAATCTTCCCTCGTGATAGCGATATTCGATTTTGTCGGCGGCGTCTCGGAATGGTGTTGCGCGAATGATCTCCAGCGCTTTTTCTTCGAAGGGTTGAAAACTGGTCGGAAGAATGTTGATGAGTCGTTCGGAGGTGAGCTCTGATGGAAATAGGAGCGAAGGGATATAGCCAAGGCGGAGTAAATACCAGGCGGCGATGAACAAGGAGCAAGGGTATTTTTTTGTACGAACATAGTCGCAGATTTGATCTCGAACAGCGGGCTTTTCTAAGGCGTTGATGATGTGATCACAAAGTGGAATGAGTTGTGATTCACGGGCCATCACGTCTGGACGGAAGCCTTGTTCTTTGAGCCACCCTTGAAACCCATGATAATTGAAGGTCGGGTCCGGAAAGGAGTAGTCGTCGATCAGGACAACGAGTGAGCTTCGGTCGCGTTCGTACGTTTGGGAGAGTTCTTTTAAAATTGCGAGCGAAAGAGCATGTTCTTCGCTGATGTGGTTGTTCGTATAAATGTGAGCGTATTCAATCGAAACTTGTTTAGGAGGGCGCATACAGCGTGGTCGAAAAGAAGATCTTAGACTATCATGACGATATGGCAAAAAAACAGCAACCGGCAATCAGTTCTGAGCTTCTTTTTTTCGTACTTGGGTATGGAATTCCCAAGGATATTCTAGAAGACCAGAATTACGAGATCTACTTACGAACAGTCTTTAATACGATTTTTGATACTTGTGCGAAAGCCCAGTCTTGGAACGCCACGATCGTCTTCTCTGGGGGAAAGACCGACATGTGGGCGCCGTATCGTCGAACTGAGGCGCAAGAAATGAAGCGCGCCTTTCAGGTACTTATGAAGCGTCCGGCCGTGAAGAGACAAACGAAGACCTGGAAGCTTTTGTTAGAGACGAACTCGCTCTCTACGCTTGATAACTTTGTCTATATCAAGCAGTTGGTGAATGCACGGACGCTCTCGGCCAAACAGATTACGATCTTTTGTGAGCAAACACGTTTCGCTCGCGTGAAGGCACTCGCGCGTACGCTCTTTGCGGGCGCGCGCGTCCATCCGGTTGATTTTGATCAATCAGCCAATCGCTATCTTGAGCCTGCCACATTAGAACGTCTTTCAACAGAGGGGTTAAAGCTTGATCGCTGGGCATTGAAGAATGAACGGAACCTTGCAAAGCATCGTGAGCTCTTCAAAGAGAAGCTTGTATTCTTGAGAAAAGCCGGTCCGGACGCGCATGTTGATGCTGTTCGTCGTTGGTGGGAATTGCAGCTTCAACAACTTCAAAATAAATAACCAGATTCCATGAACCAGATTCGATCGGTGGTTTATGGGACGTCACTATTGCTCGCAATAGTGATCTTGATCTTTAGCGCCGGGCCCGAACGAGCGTATTTTTTTGCGTTTGCGGCGTTCGTGCTTTTATTTCTTTCTCTCATCCCGGGTGGTATCTACGCTCTGTTTCCAAATGGAGTAGGACGAGTTCCTTTTCAAAAAGCCAAAAAGGCGTTCGGTATCTCCTCTTTTTTCTTTGCTGCCGTATACGCCTGTTTGGGATGGAAAAGCAGATTATTCGCTAGCGAAGGTATCCCTGCTTGGGCACTCTTCGCTGGAGCTGCAGCGCTTCTGTTATTAGCTATTCTCACGATTACATCGGTAAAGGCGATTAAGCATCGTATGCGTCCGTGGTGGAAGCCGCTTCACCGAAGTGTGTATGCAGCCGGAGGGTTGGCGGCGGTTCATATGTATGGGCTGATGCTGTTTCTCCGGGTTGCTCACGGCTGGCGAATCGTGTTCTTGCTTCTGGTTGTTGGGCTACTACTTGTCCAGCTTATTCGATTTGTCCGTTCGTTCTCCTCGGTTTCACCTAAAGAGTAGTGCTTACTCCAACCCGAATCGGACGTAGGTAGAAAGTGTCTCGCCTGGTTGTATAAGAACAGGATCATCTACGAGTCCACCTGCATCCCGCATCACTGGTTCAATGCAGACAAAATCTTGGTCTGGTAACGACCAAATCCAAAGTCGTTCGTATTCTGATGAGGTTGAGAGAATCAGTGTTCCAAGATCGGGAAGGGTGATACGAAGCTTTGTTCCTGGATGATCGGCGCACGGATTTTGAATGGAAGTAGTTCCGCCTTCTGACCAGATTTTCTGTTCTTGCGCGATAAGATCTCCCTGCGGAACGTTCCACACGATGTCTGCTTTTTTTGTACACGGGACGCGGAAATAGGGATGAAGACCCATCGCAAGTGGCATAGGTTTTTCTGGCTCGAGATTCGTGACGGTTTGTGTAAGACAAAATGAATGAGCGCCATCGAATCGGCCTTCAACGGTATAGCGAAACCTGTATGGAAAAACGGAATACGTTTCTTCATTAGACTCTAAGGTTTCAGAAAAAGCACTCTTTGATTGAGCGCTCGTCCAGTGTGATGATCGTCGAGCAAAACCATGTTGAGTGAGGTCTGGAAAGAGTGGGCTCTCAAGAAAGCCAGCATTCGGAAAGAGAAGAGGAATGCCACCGCGAACATTCTTTGTTACATCTTCAAACGTCTCTTCGTTTAGGAAAAGAAGTTCTTTTCCGTTCAGAATGAGTGAAGTGATGATTCCACCTCGTTCCGGACAGTAGGTAACTTGGTTCCCAGTGGTTCCTATCAGTATCTTTCGTTCCATAAAAGCAGATGTTCTCTAAGAGCGTGCCGATTCCCAACCGATCATCGCCGCCTTTCGATCTTTGCCCCAGTGATAGTTTCCGAGAATGCCGCTCGCTTGAATGACGCGATGGCAGGGGATAAGAAACGAAATCGGATTTTGTCCGACAGCTGTACCAACAGCACGATACGCGTTTGGGTGATTGATCTTGCTCGCGATCGTTCCATAGGTACACAACTGACCAGATGGAATACGTAATAACGCGGTCCAAACCTTGAGTTGAAAAGGAGTTCCTTTGAGATGTAACTTAAGTTTTGGAAGATCGCTCCAATCTCGGCGGAAAAAAGTGAGTGCTTCTTTTTGGATAATATCGAATGTTTCTTGTAGTTTGGCATTCGGAAACAGATCACGTAGCTCTTGGAGCGTCGAAGAACGATCGTCGGCAAAAGCCAGATAGCAAAGTCCTTTCGTGGTAGAAGCGAGCAGAACGGTTCCGAAAAGACTCTCTTGAAAGCTGTAGTTGATTGTTAACCCAGCGCCGCCCTGCTTGTACTCACCGGGCGTCATACCTTCGATTGTGACGAACAGGTCATGGAGACGTCCAGATCCAGATAGTCCGCTTTTCAAGGCTGCATCAAGGAGGGATATTTGTCCTTTCGTAAGCAAGTCTTTTGCATGTTCGAGTGTCAGAAATTGGAGGAACTTTTTTGGGCTTACTCCGGCCCACTCGGTAAAGAGGCGCTGAAGATGTGAAGGACTGGTTTCGAGATGGGTGGAGATTTCTTCTAAGCTTGGTTGGGTAGAGCGGTGCGTTTCAAGATATTCAATCGCTTTCGTGATGAGAGCGAAGGTGTTGGATGAGCCTTCAAAAACAGAGGGGTGCATATCTTGATAAAAAGCATAGGGTGGACGAGTCTTCTCGTCCACCCGATTCTTGCGATCTGCGTTTAGAGTTGTCCGTTGATCCAGCGGCGTGTGGCTTCGAGAAGAAGACCTGTTCCTCGGACCAAGCCCATTGGTCGAAGAATTTCGGTTGAGTGAGCTTCCTGGAGACGAATGAGTGCGTTTGCGGTAGCTGTTCCGAAATAGGTGCTTTCGTTGCCTGGTGATCCAGCGCCACTTGCAGCGACACGGAATCCGGCACGGTTCAGGAACGCCTGGAGGGCGCGGACATCGGCGCCGCTCATTCCACGGCGTAGATTGCGTGTGAAACGTGCAAGAGGAGTTGGTGTTGTTGAGCTGCTTGAGTTGGTTGACTGTGACGGGCGAGTGCTAGGTGGTGTTACGCTCGCTTCTGCATTCACGGTAACTGTGCGAGCGATAACGGGGGACGCGTCACCTGTTGTTGAATAGAACTTGGTATAGATTGTGTAGGTTCCTGGCTCGCTCGGTAATGGAAGTTGAACGCTTGATGTGTACGGGTAGATGCTGGCATTCAAGAAATCTGGACGGAGGGAAGTAGCGTAACCACGAACCGTCTGAGGATCCGCATTAAAGCGAAGGGTGACGATTGAGGAGCGGGAGGTGATTCGTTCTGCATCGGAGTCATTCACAAGTACGTTCAATGTTCCAATTGTTCCGCCACTTGCGCCTAACGAAATAGGTTGAACGGCGGGCGCTCCACCGCTACTACCGGCGGCTAATACTTGCACGATGCGAAGAGCGCTGGCTGTGTTTCCAGCCGCATCTGTTGCGGTATAGGTAATCGTATAACTGCCTGGAATGCTTGTGTTGACTGAGCCAGTTTGAACGATCGAAGATGTGAGGTTGCCGCTCACGGTATCTGAAGCGCTGGCTCCAGCTTCGGTATAAGGTTGGTTTTGAATGATGGTCTGCGTGCTATTCCCGTTCACGGTAACCACTGGAGCAGTGAGGTCGATGACAATGGCGGCAGAGGTTTCGTAGACGGATAAGTTGTCGCTTGCATCTACGGCGAGCACGCGGAAATACCAGCTTCCTTCCGCTAAGGTTGAGGTGGGTGTGAAGCTGTTCGTTGCGCTTCGTGCGGCATACACTGTTCCTGAGAATCCGCTAGATTGACTCCATCGAATAAAGTATGGCGTTTCAGCTAATCCGCTCTCGCCATCGGATGCGGCGGTCCAGCTGATGGTGGGAGTGGTATCGGTTGTTGGGGTAGTGCCTGATGGCATTCCTGGACCCGATGGAGGGGTAGTGTCGATGAAGACGGTTGTAGTAGCTGCGACAGAAATGTTTCCGCTCGTATCTCGAGCGAAGATCGAATAGTAGTATCTACCGTCAGCAAGAGAAGTGTTTATGAAGGAGGTTCCTATGGCACTAGACGTAACAGGACTCCCAGATGTGATTGAGGTTGGGTACGCAGAAGTGCTTCTACGGATGGTAACCGAGCTGAAGTCGCTATCAACAGGATTGATCCAGCTTAGATGCGCACTAGCGCTAACGGCGGTTGCGCTGAACATGCTTGGAGCACTTGGTGCCGTGATGTCAAAGGCACGCAAAATCGGGTAGGCGCTCACGCTTGAGAGCCAGACGGTACCGAAATCCCAGCCAGTAAAGGTGAGCTCATCTTGCATCTCGGCAGTTGTTTGGCCGCTTCCACCCGCCGAAGCCATTTGGCTGCTGACGGTTGTATCCCAATAGCTATCCGTTGTAGCGGCTGTTACGTCTTGCGCTCCGACAAGGCCACCGTTATTGCCGCCTAATCCAGTAAATGTGCCGGCAGCATAGGATCGGCTAATGCTTCCAGTCCCTTCGTTCCTTCCTACGAGTCCACCGGCATAATCGTTTAACGCTAAGATATTCACCTGAGCGTAAGAATCTTCAATTAAGCTGTTTACGTTTTGTCCAACGAGGCCTCCCACCATAGACGTTCCTCCGCTGCCGATCGATGTGATATCTCCAACGGCATAGCTTTGTCGCAAAGTGCTTGTACCCGTCAGAATACCGATTAGGCCTCCGACGTAGGAGAAGCCGGTACCTGTGAAGCGTGCACTGACATATTCAATCGTGGAGCTGTTTACAATGCCGATCAATCCACCGGCATTGCTAAATGCAGCGCTTGAACTGAAGGTTCCTGATGCGGAAACATTGCTAATGAAGCTGTCATTTACGGAACTGGCAAGCGATCCTTGTTGAAAGTTGGCAGACGTTTGAACGTTCGCCAGACGTACATTCCGAATAGTGGCGCTCGTCGCATCGCTGAACAGCCCGCGGTAGTTGCCACCACTGAACTGCAATCTGTCGATGGTAAAGTTACCGCCATCAAACACGCCCCGGAAGTCACTGATCGAGCTGAAGTCCGAGTCAGCCGAGCAATCGATGTCATTTATAAGTGCGTATGTACCAGTTGTGCTCGCAGGAATGGATTCTAGCTGACTACAGGTGCTAATGGTTGAGGTGGCGGCGGCTGCACCGGATCCATAGCCGAGTGTGACGAGAGCGAGAAGGCCGATCATGCAGAGTGTTGCACGACGCAGGATCTCAAAAGAAAGGAGCTTCATAATGCCCCGAGTGTAGCAGCTTTTGAGTCGTCAGACGAGAGTGACAGTGAATAGAAAAACAGCCTTTTTGAGGGGCTGTTTTTGCTTGCTTACATCATGATACGAACATCACCTTGTCGCTGATCGAGCACTTCTTTGACGAGTGGGACGAAAACGTGGTTTGAGAGATAGCTATTCTCTGGCGCGTCTTTGACTTCGAAGCGTAAGGTTGGAATCAAGAGTTCGTTCATTGGTTCACCTGGTTGCGTTGGCATCCAGACTTTTTGCAGAACGATCTGTGGATTTTGAAGTTCGACTTCTACGGTTTTTTTGGCTTCTGGGAAGGCAAATCCGTAAAGACCACCTTTTTCGACAATTGAACGAATGCGTGTTTGATCTGTTTCGGCAGTGTAGGAAGAGCTCTCGTAATTGTTGGTTGTGAGGTTCGAGACGCTTTCGACGCGCTTTTCGCGAAGGCTGATGTTCACCATGAGGCCATGTGGGAAGCCGCCTTCATCGTAGGTTGTATTGCCATCGATACTCACTGGGTAGACCACGGTGAGAATATCTGGAATGTAGAACATGGATTTATCCGTGGTTCGAGCGTACATCACACGCCAGTTGCTATTCACTTGTGGTTCGCCGTAGCGTTCGGTGGAAATTCCGTAGTCACGCAAGAAGTCGTTCGCAATACGAATGAGTTCCGTATCGGCTGGAACATCACCTTCCGCTAAACGTAGACGCTGGAAACAGGCCTCGTCTTTACACGCAGCTTCTGGGTGAGGCCACTCGCGATAGTTTTGGCTGATTGTGACGTTCGATTCTACGAGGTCGACGTTTACGCTGTAGCCATAGCGGGTATTCTGACTCAAGGTGAATGATTGAAGTGCGAGATTATTAAGTTTTTCTAGATCAACCAAACCCTGCGTGCTTTTTGCAAGTGCCTGAACGAGAGCAGAGTTCTGTGTAGCGCCCTTGGTTCGTTTGTAGACCGTGAGATCTGCATTCCAGGTTGGAAGCTCGCCATTGTATACGTATTTGTAGTTTGTAAGATCTTCGGACGGAGCGATCAAAGAAGTGGCTATACGTTTACCCATGCCATCGGCACTGATGCT
Organism: uncultured Gammaproteobacteria bacterium; assembly: GCA_964415465.1. Classification (GTDB taxonomy): domain Bacteria; phylum Patescibacteriota; class Patescibacteriia; order 2-12-FULL-60-25; family 2-12-FULL-60-25; genus JAGOTP01. The sequence continues at coordinate 4,738 of CAYQAL010000009.1, read as the reverse complement.
GAGCGCGCTCACAGGATTGTTAGCCGTTGGCCGTGCTCCCGTGCCGCCTTGTCCCCCTTGAAACGCGCTCGCTAATGAGCCAAACGCTTGTCGTGTATTCGCTGGCTGAACGGATCCGGAGGTGAAGAGCGAGAAGCTCGGTGTTTGTGGTGAGAGCGGAGATGTTCCGTTACGGAAAGCGGACAGCGTTGTCACGGCAATCGCGACAATCGCGAGCGCGCTCACGGGCACAGCGAGATATTTGAATTGAAAGGCAGAAGTCATACGTTGAAACAGGGTGGATGAGTGAGAAGGTGAGAGTTGAATAGAATGCGTTTCAGAGAGCTGCGTTCGAAGAAGTTGGCGAAAGCTCGGTGAAGGGCTCGCGGAAGGGCGAAGGGCGAGGAGTTGCTCAACGAGGGGGATTAATTCAGCTTCTTTGTTGCGCAGCGCGGGATCGTGTTGATAGAGATCTTCCAGAATCGTCCGGAGATGTGGGTGCGGGTTAGGAGACATACGTAGGTGGGAGATGAAGCAGATGAATCAGAAGAGCGAGCGTTGCTGCTGGGAGGGAGGCGCGAAGGGTGGTGAGTGCTCGTGAGACGGCCATTTTGCAACTCGCTTCGCTTTTCTCAAGGATCAGTGCGATCTCCGCGTAACTTCGTTCATCCCAGATGCGGAGAAGAAGGAGTTCCTGTTGTTCTGGGGTAAGTGAGCGAAGCGCGGCTTGAATCTGTTCTAGTTGCTGTTTTTGTTCCAGCGTTCGGGTAAGATCATGCGTATCTCGGAGAAGTTCTGAGAAGTCTGCGAGCTCAGCGGTTGGCTTTACAGCTCGAACATGATCGATCAATAGATTGCGTGCGATTCGGTAGATCCAAGCAGAGAATGTGCCTTTTGTGACATCGTAAGAGCTAAGGTGTTCCAGTGCTCGCATGAACGTTTGGCTGGTGAGATCTTCAGCGGTTTCTTTGTGAAAGCTGCGGTAATAGAGGTATTTGTAGATACGGTCAATATACCGCTCATAGAGCTGCCCAAAAGCCGTCGAATTACCAGCGAGGCTCGCCTGAACAAGTTGTTCATCTGAATCGAAGTGCGTCATGGGGATGGTTCACGCGTGAGTCTTCCTCCACATCGTACTACGGACGAATCGGAAAAAGGTAACAAGAGCTGTAGTGAGAGAGCGTTGAGGTTTTGTGGGTGATTCAGTACTCTAAAGAGGAATACCTCTGTATGAAAGCCATTCTTTTCGATTTTGACGGTGTTATTGTGGATACCTTTTCGTTTTGTTACCGCATTATAAGTGAGCGGTACGGTGGCATTTCGCAAGATGAATATAGATCGAAGTTCGAGGGTAATATCAATGATGCAGTGAAAAAATCTCAAGACGCTAAGCCCGCTGATCCAGCCGCCAAGCCGTTTGATTTCTTTGGGCAATACACATCAGCACTCTTAGCTTGTCAGCCTAATCAAGAAATCTTCGGCGTCATACGCGACTTAGCGGTAACGTATCAACTGATCATCATCTCATCGACCATCAGTTCCTCGATTGATACCTATCTTACCCAAGTCGGTTTACGTGAGTGCTTCCGGGAGATCCTGGGAAACGATATCGAGAAAAGTAAGATCAAGAAAATTCAGCAAGTGCTCACTCAATATGCGATCAAGTCTTCAGAAACAGTCTTTATTACGGACACCTTAGGAGACATCAAGGAGGCGCACGCGTGTGATGTGCGAAGTATTGCGGTTACGTGGGGATACCACCCAGCAGAAACCTTATCCAAAGGGGACCCGTTCAAGATTGTATATACACCGAGTGAGCTTCGTTCAACGATTGATGAGCTAGAAAAAGAGCAATTCTGACTTGATCATCATTGTATGCAAGGTATCGCTCCCTATCATCTAAAAGATCTTTTATTCGCACAGAAAGCCTGTGCGGACGTGCATTCACGGGCGGGAAAAGATGGCCTCTTACCTCTTCACCCAGCTTGTCGGATATCCATTATCGTTCCTATTTATGACGAATCAATCGATCGTCTAAAGAAGCAGATCTACGCTTTTTCCCTTCAGCGCCTGTCGAAAGATCGATTTGAGCTGGTATATGTAGTGAATAACACACGAAATCAAACCTCTTCCGCTCAGCGCGATGCGTTTCGACGAAATCAACGCGCGCTACGCTTTTTGAGACGGTCTCAGTCCGTACGTGTGCGAACGATTGATTGCAGTTCATTAGAATATGCTTCAGAAGACAATTCGGTAGGACTCGCTCGCGATATCGGTCTTCACCTCGTAACGGCCCGTTATCTATCTCAGGAGAGGGACGGCATTCTTATTCATACAGATGCTGACACGTTGCCTACGAGAAAGACGTATCTTTCAACGGTGCTCAAGGATCTTTCGATGCCAAACAGGGTAGGTGCTGCTGGAGGTATTCGTTATGTATTAGATATAGACAGCCAAAAGGAGCAAGATCGTGCGCATGTTCGAAAGCATTTTGAAACAATACGTGAGTATTTTACCTGGAAGGTGTGCGTAACAGCGCTGCATAGAAAAGATCTAACCGTTCACGAGCATCCGTTGCGTTTTTCGGGTGCGCATATGATTGCAAAGGGGATTGCTAGTGTCTCTGCAGGTGGCTTTCCCCATAAAGGGCTCGCAGAAGATACAGAATTTGGAGAGCGGTTGCAGGCATTTGCGAAGAGTAGGGAGGCGGACCTTCTTCCGCGGAGAGACCAGTGGGTACTTACGACAGCATTCCGAGAGTCTACCCGTACCGATGCTTCGTTCTGGAGAGTGTTTGCGCTCATCAAAAAATATCACGATCATCCACCGGTCCCCTCTGTCTTTGCTCCGATCTATTTTGAATATGTGAACGATTTTCTCTCTTCTCTTCAACAAGATCGAGGTGATCTCGAAGGGATCAAGCGGATGATGCGATGTTGGAATGTTACTGTGAGTTCTCGCAAGGTTCAGGCCTTGCAGCTTCTTTCACGTATGCTTCAAGGCGCGCAGGTCTACGAAGAGCGTGTTGCGGTGTTACGTGTATGGAAAAAGCTCCCCGCCCATACGTCTTATGCGAGCCTTATTTTAGACAGCTATCAAGTTTCTTATCCTCCTGTTCCTTTAACGAAGAAGCGCTTAGCCGAGCTCAAACGTCTCACATTTCAAGATCCCAAGCGGAAAGCGATCGTGGAATATGAGCTAAAAGAGTACTTTAGTTTAAACGCTTCTAAGTAAGCTTCTCTCCTATTGGTGGCGATATGCGCGATCAAGCGTCTTTACGGCGGGCGGTTCAAAGAGTGGATACGTGCCTTATGCCAAGAATCCAACCCATGAAAGGTACGCACCTACGATGAGCATAAGGACTCCTGCGACAGGAATGAGTTTTGAGTCCGCTTCAAAATCTCCCGCTTTATCTACGAATCCCGGAACGATAGCGAACAGAAGCCCTTTCACGAATAGACCCCAGCCAAAGAAGCTGATAAGCATCTGCGGGAACGTGTTCCACACATTGTGAAAGTGAATATGCGCTATTCCGGCAGAAGTGGCCACCATACCAAAGAGAAGAACGGCCAGCGTCTCTTTTTGCAAGTCGCGATAGGTTTTAATATAATATTTCCTACTCACGAATACGCCAAGTCCTACGGCGAAGATGGTTGGCCCCCAAAGTTGCGCCAAAAAAGAGGTGAGATTCATAGAGAAAAAGAACAAGAATGATATATCTAGTATACAGGTAGAGGAAACGTTTTGCTCTAGGGGTGTCTTTAGAATTGCTCGATCACGATTGGGTGACACAGCCATAAAGGTTTCTTACAAAAATACCCGCGTCTTTGCGGATATCTGTGTTGGCCGAGGCTTGTGATGAGCGTCAGAACTCTGGTTGCGTACAGTTGGCAACGATTCCTGCGGTGCTCTAACGCATGAAGTGAAAGACGGTGGCGGCGATCATCATGCAGCCGAGAGCGCCGAAGGCCATGATGGCGATCTTGGTCACGACCCATTTTGGGTGCGTTCCACCAAAGATGACTGCGCCCACTTGCGTTGGGAGAATAAAGCCGAGCCAAGCAAAGCCCGCGATTCCAAACGCGTGCCAACCCGCTACGAAGTTTTTTATAAAGAGCGACAAGACGATACTCGTGACGATCGTTCCAACGATCTGAACTGTAAGCAATGGTCCCATCTTTCTCATCATCTCTGACTGCTTTTCTTTTGAGAGCTGATCGAAGCCGTGAATCTGTCCCCAGATTTTTCCGAAGATTGGCGTATACCAGACGAAGCCAAAGGCGAACTGAAGAACGGTTGCAAGAATGATCGCGAGCCACAGAGGAGATGGTTTGAAGCTTTTCTTTGGTCTGATCTGCCTGTGTAAAACTGGTTTCAGATCAACCCGAGGGTTAAGACGTAAGATTCTGCTTTGCTCTCCAGCCGCTGAAAAAATACATGCCTATTCCTAATAGGGCGCTATTAAACAGAAGGCCAAGGGGCAGATATCCAAATGGAAAGAGAAGTAGATAGAACGCGACTGTAAGAAACATGTCTTGATAGCGTGTCAATGAGGGATTCAATCCATCTATATCAGTCGCGTACGAAGCCATGATTACGAATACCGCAAAGGCTAATGCGTAATGCAGAACTGTGAAACTAATGCTGAGTATGATTCTTGACTTCTTTTTCATAGAATAGATGTCGGTATTGTAACGGATGAGGTCTAATGCGTCATATTCTAGTCCTTGTGATGTATACTTTTTTCTCAACAAAAATA
>CAYQAL010000008.1:0-33850 GCA_964415465.1 uncultured Gammaproteobacteria bacterium | reverse complement strand
GTTGTGTTGAGCGGGCCGTCGGCTTCTGACGTCACGGTTGATTACGAGGTTATCCTTTTGTCTGGAACGGCAGAGGGTTCGGGAATCGACTTTGCACGTGATCCAGGTACGGCCACGATCGTTTCAGGCCAGACATCCACCACGATCTCTCTCGTCATCGTAAACGATGCGCTCGCTGAATCGGACGAAACGATCTTCTTGATCTTAAGTAACCCGATCAATGCCACGCTCGGAATGCCAAGTAACTACACCTACACCATCACGGACAACGACACCCCTGGTGTCACCCTCTCCGAAACAACGGCCTCCGTCACAGAAGGTGGTGCCACTGATTCCTACACGATCGTTCTAAACACAGAGCCAACCTCAACGGTTCAAATTGTCCTCACTTCCCCAAGTGCCCAGTTCACCCTTTCAACGACGACCCTTACCTTCGCAACCTCTACCTGGAACGTTCCTCAAACAGTTACCCTCACCGCCGTAAACGACTCCACAGCAGAATCAACCACGAGTGGAACGATTACGCACGCGGCTTCGTCTACCGGTAGCCATTACCCAGCAAGTCTTTCTATTGGCTCTGTATCGGTTACTATCCTCGATAACGACACGAGTGGGGGTGGGGGCGGAGGCGGAGGCGGAGGTGGCGGGGGCGGAGGCGGTGGCGGTGGTGGGGGAGGTGCTTCCAACATCTCAACCCTTGGCCAGACCACAACCTCAACGACGGTAACCGTGACTCCAAGCTCAACTCCGGTGAGTGTACCGAGCCCGGTGGTGACGGTGCCGGTAGAACCGGTAGAAGAAGTTGTTCCGACGCCTGAGCCGAGCACGTGTCCTGTTATCACAACTGACTTCATCCCAGCTGATAGTCTAGACTGTCTTCTGTCTTTCCTTGGTCTAACGGAGCGCGATGAAGCGGGTGAGCGTCGCGGCCGGATTGGGGTAGAAGCAGATGCGAAAGAATTTGGTCTCAAGGTGTATGGTGGTCAACTTGATCTCTATTCACGATTTATTACCTACGGTGTTTCCAAAGCAACTCGCCAATTAGGTGAACGTGAGCGTCGTGCGGTGGTACGTGACCTGTTGCAAACGATTGGCTACGCGGCTACGGCCGAAGACTTCCACTTGGTCGCGATTGGGCAGCGTCCACGTTCCAGAAACCTCGCGAAAGAACAGGCTCAGCTGCCTCTTGTCCGCGCTGCGTTCCGTCGCATCTATCGCCGCGACCCAAACTTCCGCAACGCTAATGAGAACTTAGCTTGGAACGCCCTCATGTATCGTATTCGTTTGCCACGCAACTTGGAGCAGGAGCGCAAGGGGATCTCGAGCTACCGCAGTCTCTTCCGCAAAGCTCCGGTGACGCCGGTTGAATGGGCCGCCGTTCGTGTGCTGGCTTATATCCCACGATAGGAAAACGAAAAACAGACCGAACGGTCTGTTTTTCTATTCTTAATCCGCAAGAAATGCTTGCAGTCGCGTTTGCGCCTCTGGGTCGTGACGCATACGCAAGACGTTTAACATGACTTCAGATCGGCGTAATCCATTCTTGAGGCTGAGTTGATAGAGCTCTTCGAATGGTCTCTGCAATAACTGAATTTCTTCGGTTGGATCGTGTGACGCGCTGTACTCTACCGCCGTTAAGCCTTTTGCAAGGAAGATCGACTGCTTGAATTGAATGAGACCACCATACGTCACGGTTTCCCAGCAGAGAACATCCTGAGGGATATAGCCTGCTTCTTCGGCTAATTCTCGTCGTGCAGCTGTGGCGTGGTCTTCGCCTGGGTCAACACGGCCGCCGGGCACATCCAAAAAGAACGTATCTTGGTCAGGGTGCCGTTCTTGGGTTAGAAGGACGGTGTCTCGGTCTAAAAATGCGATCACTGCCACAGTGTCCGGGCGGGTACAGCGTTCAAAGGTGGCTGAGCCACCGTTTCTGAGGGGTTGTTCCCATCGGCGTACAGTGAGCAGAGGGCCTTGGTACACAGGCACGAGATCGGAAAAAGGCATATGATCCATGATATACTACGGCAATATGTTTGCCATCCTTCCCGCTCTCTTTCTGACGGTTTTAACACTTATCGTTGGTGCTCCAGTTCAACAAAAACAGACACTTGATTTTAAGGCATCATTTGAGAGCCCTGAAGGGAGTTATGAGGAATCTATGGCACCAGTCATGGCAGGAGATGAAGATCTCTCACGGGCTACGGCTTTTGGTGACGAAACCGTGCTCGAGCCACAGCCGATCTCACGCGAGCAATACGAAGCGGCGTTAGGTGTGCCAGCGGCGCAATATACGGGAGGTACGCCACACGCCACGTATCAATCGCTTGAAGTACACTGGGAAGAGTATGATGACTTCTTTCCTTACATCGTGCTTGGATTATCGTTGCCTGAAATTCCTGGATACGATCGCTTAAAAGAAGCGGGGTCGTTTGATCGCCGTGCGTACCTCACTGTTTCGCGTGTCTTGGATAAAACGGGCAAGAATGTCTACGACGCAGAGCATTCGTTCGAAGAAGCGCCATTTAATGGAATCGGATTACGCCCGCTTGATGAACTACCAGGCTATGTTCAGGGCGAGCGCCAGATTCATGTTCTGAAGGGGGTAAAAGAAGCTGATTTAGCTCGGGTCGATGGGCGTGTTGTATTAGAGCTGCCCGTGAATGTACGTCCACTTGAATTCACCCGTAGCGAGCTTGGGCAGGAAAAGACCTTTTCAGGTACAAAAGCGACCCTCACAACCGCCGAATGGTCAGAGTACCAATTCAGTTATCAGGGTCCCGCGAAACGAATAATCAAATGGGTTGGTTACGACGCAGAAGGAAAGGCGATCGCACCGACCTCCTACACGGCAGACATTCAAGATGCGATTCAGGAACCAGTCTATCTTTCGGTGGGTTTCGATCGTCCAGTTGAAAAAGTGAAGCTGTTTCTTGCAGAGGATATCCTTACGAAAACCATGCCGTTTACACTACAGCTGGATAAGTAGAGCTAGGTTTGCAGAACGAATACTAGAAAAGCACCTGTGAAGGGTGCTTTTCTAGTGGCCTGACACGTGGCTTATGGTTGAGTACTTGTTGCTTGCAATCCCTTATCTTGATCGATGCTGGTCGTATTTTGTTCTTCGGCGCTCGGTGAGAAATCGTTGAAACTCAAGATCGGTTGACCTTCTTTATAGTTAGTGAAGAACGCATCTGGCATGTCATCGACGCGCTTCGCCCAGTCTTGCCCATAGAGTTGCACGGCAACATCTTCTGATTTAATCGGGCGAATAACGCCTCCACGTGTCACGACGTACACCGTAGGAGAGGTTTCAATTTTGATGAGACGCGATCCAGGCTTATAGGTCACGTTTCCACCAAGCGGCGTTTTGATGAGTTCGTCGTCGGCGATCTGTTTTACGTACGAGAACGTATTGAACCAAGAAAGATAGGTCTTATCATTTGGAAAGACGTAGCGTTTTCCGTCTGGTCCAAGGTAGTAAACGGTTGTGTATGAGGTGCCTTTGATCAATCGTCCGTTGGTTGGATCGGGTTGTTTGGCAGGTGTCGTCGGGGGAGCTGATTTGGAACAGCCAGCTCCGATGAGAATGAGACATGCCAGAGTGCCAACAAGTAAAGGAATGCGCATAGAAGGGAGTAAAAGAAAGTTAGGGGCGACCAAGTTTCGCACGGAGCTGTCGTTCGGTTTGAGTGTCTCGACGTTGCATTGCTTGCCGTTTGAAGGTGGCGACCTGTGACTGAAGTTTTTGAAACTTCGCATCTAAGAGGGTGAGTTTTTCTTCTAAGCGAGCGATGGTTGCGGCAACGGCGGCATCGGGTTTTGTGGGAGTTGGCGTGGTGCTACGTGGCATAGTCTAGTACAATCATAGCATAGCCATCGCTACTTCTATGAGTGCTGCTGAAAAGGTGAACCAAGTTCCGGGTCAAGTGGAAGCTCCTCGGCAGAAGCCGAAGTTAGAAGTTGTGAAACAGCCAGAGTCCCTGGATAGTCAGATTGGAAAACTGACGCAAAAACATCGTGCGATTGAAGCAAAAGTGGGACAGCTTCGTCAGGTATTGGGATCATATATAGTAGATGATTTGCTAGATCTGGGCGACAAAGAAGAGGAAGCTGAACAAAAAGCGTTGTTGGAAGGAGAGATCGCTGACGCAAACAACGAATGGGATAAGATTGGGATTGAATTAGCGCAGCTCACGGCACGAAAGGAGTTAAGTTCAGCTTGGGATCCACAAGTGATAGAAGCGGGTGTACCGGTAGTCGATCTTCCAAAAAAGCCCGCTCTACGAGTGGTGTCTAAGGCTCCAAGTCCTGGAACCGATGCGTATGCCTATGTCGGAGATCCTTTTGGTGGAGAGACGCCTGGCGATCCATGGCTCGGAGAAGTGTCACCAAAGGCACCAGAGGGATCTGATGTTGAAAAGACGCAAGAAACCCCCGTTTCAAAAGAGGAGCTTAAAAAGCGCTTACCAGAGAAACGGGCGGAACTTGCCGCTGCTCAGCGCGAGCTCGAAACGCTTACGAACGAATTAGCTCAGCAACGTAGCGCATTGGAAGCGAAAGTAGCTGGTCTTGAGCAGAGCTATTCTTCTGTCGCTGCGCAAAAGGCTCAATTCGAACGCACAAAGCCTACCTATAACTCTCCTTTGCTGGGGTTGAACCTCACGAATGCTGAATTGGCGGATGGGCCTCTGTCGCCGCTTCGTGTTAAGCAGCTAAAAATGGAATCTGCTCAGATTGAAGCCGAGCTTAGAAACGGACCCCCAAAGACGGGAATCTTTGGATTTCTTAAATCCGCGCTGACCGGTGGAGCAGAGTGGAAGGCACGTGAAAAAGCGCTACGTGACAGAGATGATGCGATTGATCTAGCGGTAAGAGAATATGAACAAGTTGCTCGTAATGCGAAGAACGGTCGAGCAGAGTACAATGCGCGGCTGAAAGCTTTGGAGGAACAGCGTGCGGCGTTTGAAACAAATGCAAACCCTGAGTATGCCCAGTATGCGGCAAACTACGCAAAACAAGAGCAGCTCGCGCAGAAGATGGGGGAGTTGTATGCAACGATTAAAGGAATTGAGAAGGCGATTCAGGAGTAACAAACAAAAACGATTTTCTTTTCGTGTATGGTTAGCGGACGAGCACGTATTACAAGTGTAGAGGAAATGCGAGCATTGATTGAGCAGCGGGGTAGTACGCTGAACGGTCATTATATTTCTAAAGATGTCATCTACGTCCCGAAAAAAGCCTCTTTCAATCTCAGCGATGATTTTTTACGCATGCGGATTTGCCTTATAAAAGATTGGCCAACGAAAGATGTGATTCTGCTCCGTAAACAGACCCAGTTTGAAGGCGCGAGCAAAGTAGAGCGGACTGTTTTTAAACAAGAATTCGATACCGTGGATGAAGCTCGTGCCTATATCGAGGCTCATTTTGTAAATGAGTTTACCTTTGGGTTCGAGTATCAACGAGAAGGCTGGAGTTATAAAGTTGATGATCAACAGGTGTATATAGAAGCGATTAATGGATTGCCGCCGTCGATTGAGGCGGAGTCGGTTTCTCCAGAGCAATTGGCAGAACTATTTAGCAAATTAGGCGTGCTTGAACGGTATGAGGCATCGGTGGCGGAGCTGATTCGACGATCGCTTTCGCGGGAAGGGGAGATGAGAAAGGGGATGAAATAGCTTTTTGTTTATTGATACAAGTACAAACAAAAACATCACCCTTCGGTGATGTCTCTGTTTGGAGCGGGTAGGGGGAGTCGAATTCGTGTGTTGTAAGAGTGTATAATCGCTGGATTGAGCGATAAAATATGTTTTCTAGCTTCTTTAGAAGAGAAGCAGTTGTTTCAACTGTACGCAGACTTAGTCAGTAAAATTCATTCATTCACTCAAGAATGGCAACGAGGCGTCAACGGATGACGGGGTAAAATAACTCACTTATGTGAGTTATTTTATTTGCAAACCCCCTTGAAATATTGACATTTTAATATTTTCCCTGTAAGAAAACATTGCTGGTTGAAACGGGCATATGCCCACTAATGCAGGAGAAGCTTGTGGACAGAGCATTTTTCGAGCAAGGCTTCGCGGCCGTCGCTGCGGGTATCGTTGGGCAGAGCCTCACGCTCCTCAACGGTGTCGTGATCACGGTTCTCAAAGCCCAGGGCTTCGACCGCGCGAGCAACCTCAAGGGCTACAAGGGCGTCGTGGGTCTTCCCTCGGGGTCGGTCCACCTGCACCCCTCGATGGGCCACACGCTCATCCTGATCGCGACCAAGGACGGGAGCGGGCGAGGCGGCTGTGTCCTCATCCAGGAGGTGCGCATCGGCAGCAAGGAGGTGAAGGGTCCCGGAAACGTCTCCAAGGCGCTCGGGCTCGTCTACCCGAAGGAGCTGGCGAATCGCACGATCGCGATCGTCAAGCCGACTGACGGCGGCCTCATCTGCGAGCAGATCGTGGCATAGAAGCGGTGGGCTGGTTTCTGTGGGGACTACAAATCAAGAACGGAGGTTCTTACACCCTCGCAGAAACCACGACACCCCTCGTCTAGCTGGTTTTTAGCGAGGGTGATGTCGTGTTTACCATAAGCCTGTTATAGGAGATGTGCGCTTGCTATGATTTTGATATCTATGAAGTTCTTTGAGATGTTGTTTGGTAGCAAAAAAACAGGCACTGATCCGATTGAGGAGCCGGTTTCAAGGAACCTGATGAATATAGATGCGGGTCGAGAGAGCGATGGTGGTTTAGAGCAAGCAAAAAAGATCCATCCAAAGGATTGGAAAACTAAAATAGCCTTGTCTTTAAAATGGCCTAATAGCCCCTCATCAATTTCTGAAGCTGCAGAAAAATACCGCGAAGCCCATCCAGAATGGTTTGGTAGCTACTTGTCTAGCAAATTGGGAGCAGAAACAGAGTACTATCATCCCAGTCTCATCAATAAATTAGAAGAAGATTTAAAAGTAAGAGAGATGATAGAGGCGAAAGTCAATGCTGAGAAAGCTCCTGAAGGTTGGAAGACGGCTAGCCATTTTCAAATTGTTTGGGGTATAACGCCGCAAGTTGGAGTTCATGCTGCCGAAAAGTACCGCGAAGCCCATCCAGAATGGTTTGGCAGCTACTGGTCAAGCTTCTCAAAAAGAATCGTCGAATACTATCATCCAGATCTTTTTCAATGTGTAGAGAAAGATCTGAAACTTAATGATATAGCAGCAAACAAAGACAAATCTAAACAAGCGCCTGAAGGTTGGAAAGCTCCACCGAAACTTGAAAAGATGTGGACTAAGAGAAAACGTGCAATTTCTGAAGCTGCTGAAAAATATCGTGAAGCCCATCCAGAATGGTTCGGTGATTATTGGTCTAATAGGCTTAAGAAGGAGATAGAGTATTATCACCCGGATCTTGTAATAGCATTAGAAATAGATTTAAAGATCAAAGAGCATAAGGAGGGAAAAGAAGTTTTAGGAAAGGCACCTGAAGGTTGGAAGACGCCTTCGGTCTTGCAAACACCTTTAGCGTCCCATGAAGACACTGTTATAAAAGCTGCTGAAAAATATCGTGAAGCCCATCCAGAATGGTTTCATAATTATTGGTCCTATATTTTGAAAAAAGACGTTGAACATTATCACTCTGATCTCATCGCTCAGCTCAGAAGAGATTTAAAAGTTGATGAAAGGGCTGCACAAAAAGCTCCTCAAGGGTGGCAGCTTGTCGAAAGCCTCACAGCTATATGGGGTGGAGGAAAGAAAACAGTAATTAAAGCTGCTGAAAAATATCGTGAAGCCCATCCAGAATGGTTTCATGATTATTGGTCTACTAGATCTGGCAAGCTTGTTGAACATTATCATTCAGAATTAGTTAGTAAACTTAAAGAAGATTTGAAAATTGAAGAAAGAGAGGCAAAAAAAGCACCAAATGGTTGGCGGACATACGCTTCACTTCTCGCAGACTGGGGTGCTAGCCCAAGCAGTATAAAGAGAGAAGCGGAGAAATATCGCGATGCTCATCCAGAATGGTTTCACAATTATTGGTCGATGAGTATCGCCAAAGAAATAGAATTCTATCATCCAGATTTGATTGTTCAGCTGAAACAAGATCTTAAGATAGATGAAAGAGATGCTCTGCGTCAAAAGTTTGGTGAAGCTCCTGATGATTGGAAGACATCCGCGATGCTGATTCGCAAGTTCGGCTCAGCAGACAAAACGATTAAGAAAGCTGCCGAAAAATACCGCGAAGCCCATCCAGAATGGTTTCACGTTTATTTTGTAAGAATAGCTAAAAATACATCGGAATTCTATCATCCGGAGCTTATTGCCCAACTAGAAATTGATTTAAATATCTCAGAAAAAAAAGAAAGGAAAGATGAATTAAAGATGCAGATAGATCTAAGGAAGACGTTGCATGAGATAGAGCAAGGTGTCACAGAATTTGCGGCTGAATTCCGTTCTTTACTGAAGGTTTTTGGCGCATCACGTTGTGTAGATGTTCTTTTTCAGTTTCGCCCTGAGTACAGAGCATTAAAGCACGACTATGTTAAAGGGCTCATTTCCGAGTATCTGGGTGACTGTTTGAACGCTCAAAGCGGAATGCCTCCAGATAAAAAAGGGCTATTATTAGCAATCGAGCAGCTTTCAAGCCCAGAGCTACAAGATGGTCTTTATGAAACAATGAAGGATGATTGCTACCATTTCTTACTCAATCAACAGAAAATAGATCCAAAAAAAGATCGTCTAAAAACAACCGTTGAGTATAAGGATCATCTAAGATCGCGGTCAGGCGCAATCGATCATCCCATATTTAATGCAATCGTAGATCGAGTAGTTAAGTACTATACAGATCTTTGGAGAAGCTACGAAAAGCCACCACGGTTTGTGGAGGCTCTAAAAACTGGCCGCGAATTCCCGGATATCAATCAACGTATCAATATTAAAGAGCTTGAAGATAAAAAACGCTTAGTAATTGCTGATGAAATGGGTGTAGGGAAGAGCGCTTCGGTTATCATGGCAAAAGAGCATTTAGGCCTTCAGTGCGCCTTGGTTGTCGTACCCAGTAACGTCGTTGGAACTTGGAAGAATTATCTCTCAGATAATCCTGAAGGAGGCTATTTTAAGCCTGGTCAGGCGCCTAGTATATTGGTCGTAGAGAGTTCAGATCAGCTAGCGGGTGTGAAGACAGCAAGCTATGAGTACATTCTTGTTTCTCACGAACGATTAACAGAGCGATATACGGAAGGACTGTTAGATATCCCTTACGACATGTTAATTGTCGATGAATATCATAAGTTGAAGTCGTTGAAAGGGGTGCGATCTGAAAAACTAATGCGACTCGCGGGAAAGATTGATAAGCAGGAAGAAAAAGAAGGCGAAGCTGCGAATGAAGAGCCAGAAAAGTACCTAGCGCTACTATCGGGAACTCCTGTGCCAAATAAAGTTCAGGATATCGCCCTTTCTCTCAAGCTCTTGTATCCAGAACGCTTTGGAAAAACAGAAGATTCCCAGCTTGTCTTGCAGATCCTTAAAGGAGATATCCTGAACTTACGTAGCTTGCTTCTTCCGCGTCTCCAGATGAAAAGCTTACGTGATGCGGTTGAAATGCCCCCGCTAACCGAAGAGCTGATTGAGATTGAACTAGGCGAGCTTGAAAGAGAAATCTATCAAGTGTTCTTGGAAGATGATGAACTTGCTTCTACTGAGAAGCTCACATCTCTTCGTCAATTTACCCTTTCTCCATGGACCACGGAGTCTACGCCAGGTTTCAAAGGTTCTAAGATCGAAAGAGTAGGGGAAGATGTACGAAATGCCTTCAAAACAAACAACCGAGTTTTGTTGTTCGTAGATGATTTTGTTGAGAACGTCATTCGAGGTGACAATACGATCATGGAGGAATTCAATCTTCCGTCGGATGTAGTTGTCCGAGTGATTCATGGTGGGGTAAGCGCTGAGGAGCGTGCTGCTATCCAGGCGGAGTACCAAGATCGCTCAAATCCTCAGAAGATTTTTCTTATTGTTAGTGGTCAAACGGCAGATGTGGGAGTTGACTATTCAGCAACCCAAATAGTCTTTCACTATAATGAGCCGTGGACGCAGTATAGGAAGCTCCAGGAGCTTGGAAGAGCGAATAGACCTGGATTAGCTCAGCCTTTACTTGCACGTACCTATGTTACGAAAGGTACGATCGAAGAGGGGATGCATGACTATATCCTTAAGAAATATCGCGCTGTTGAAAAATTGGTAAGGGGTGTTCCATTGAGCCAACTAGAGCGGCAGCTGCTTCAAGAGGACGAAAAACGTGATGATTCAGGTCTAGAAGTAAATCCCGATCTGGCTGCATACTATTTCTCTAACTGGGATCGAATGATGCAATTTTTCGGTCATACAAAAGAATTGGGTGAAGAAAAATTTGCTGATTTCATTGAAATTTATGGTAAGGAGTATGCTAAAGGTTACGGTGAGTTAGGTGTTCGAAGCTATCAAGCGAATGCAAATCGTGTCTCGGGTACGGTCTTGCACCATATGATAAGAGGTGGCCGTGAATCATTAGATGAGATCAAGATATTGGATGTAGCTTCTGGTCCAGAAATGTTAAAACGCCACATTGATGAGCGATACAAAGACAAAATAGTGAGTGTGGATGTTAATCCACATCACTTTACTCAAGGTGAGTCAGAGACGTGCGTTGTTGGAAGTTGGACGGCATTGCCTTTTGACGCGAGAAGTTTCAATTATGTTAATTTGTCGCTTGCATTGGATCAGGCGAGCTTTATACCTAGCAAAGGCAAATCTGAGCGTGTAGAAGTTTTGAAAGAGCTTAACAGAGTGTTAAAAGTTGGTGGAAAGGCTGTTATAAGTATGATCTACAGCGTAGATTTCAAGGATGATGTAGGCTTCCAATCAGCGATCTCTAAACTTGGTTTTAGAATGGTAGATGATTTTTGTGGAGAAGTATCTTCCGGTTCTAGATATAGCTCGCATTTAGTTGTTCTAGAAAAGATGGATGATGTTGAAATTGAATCGGAAGAGAAAGTGACTGGTGAAGATCTACTTTCGCTACTGAGCACACAAGAGCGCGAAGGGATAAAGCTTGTACAGAAAGATTCGAGGGTACGGGATACGCGTAAGATTCTCACATCTTTTGAAATTAACGGAAGAAAAGAAAGAATTCAGCTAAATGGACTAGATAAATTAGTTCTTGCGGAAGAAGAAGACATTACTGTCCAAGGAGAAAATCTAAAAAAACTTTTTACTCGAATCGAGGCGATTCCTCCTAAACTAATTGAGGAGAATGGATTTGTCCGAATTAGAGTTGGAAATAAACATGTACTCTTCAAGAAGCTTAAACGAGCTACCGGAGTAGTCATAGTTAAATAAGCCTGTATTTACATAAACAAAAACACCTCGATTACTCGAAGTGTTCTTGTTGGAGCGGGTAGGGGGAGTCGAACCCCCATCTCGTCCTTGGCAAGGACGCATAATAGCCGCTATACGATACCCGCTTGGGCGCTAATTACGCGCCCAGGATAGTAGCAGGGGTCGCTTTGGCTTGCAAGGTCGCCCTGCGTCGCTCTAGCCAACGACGGATTCCTTCAATTGCTCCGATGCTACCAACAGCGATTCCGATGGCATTCCAGGGGAGTTTTGTGTTACTGGGGCTTATGGCTGCCGTTTTGGTTTCTGGTTCGGGGTGCTTCAAGATTACGATATCCGAGGCTTTGGAGGGTTGGATTTTCCAGAGGCCGCTTCGACCGTCAAAGATACCACTAACCTCGATCGTATCGCCCGTTTTTACCCGTTGGGCACGGTACCCGACGATGGCTTTGATCGGGATCGTGACTTCTCCAATCTGGCTTTCGAGGACAATCGAGGTAGCGCGACTATCGGTCACGAGGCCTTCGAGCTTTGTGAAGCTCCACTGGTCTTCAAGGCCGGGAGCGGTCCAATCGACGAGGCGTGGGGTTGTAGTGGTCATGGCTGGAACCGTTTTCCAGCGATCACCAGCCTGCATCTGAAGTTGGACGCCTTCATCATTCGCAAAGAGCTGTCCGGTTAACTCGATACTCATGCCGAGTTCTGGGCTTGGCTGGTCTGTCGTAGTTTTTACCAGGAGTCCACGACCGTCTGGTGCGAGCAAAACGAATTTTTGTTTGCCGAAGACGCCAACGGTAGATCCGACGAGGCCTTGTAGCCGAACACGAACTTTAGGTGAGAGTTGTTCAGGGGGAATCTGTTCGAAGTGAGTCACATGGGTAGGGAGAATGAGCGAAGATTTTGTAGAGGCTTTTTTCGCGGGTTTAGCCGCCGCTTTCTTGGTTGCTGCTTTTGGCTTCGTCGTTGTCGTTTTAGTGCTCGTAGGCTTTTTGGTAGACGTCGCTTCTTTCTTCGAGGCCGAAGTCTTTGAAGCTGTTGCGAGTTCAAGTGATTTTATGGCGCCACTACTTTTTGGAACGACAGTGGATGAACGAGTTTGAGCTGTTGTTTTCTTGGGCGTATGAGTGGCTTTCGTGGCGACTGTCTTTGGAGTGCTGGCGGGGACCTTTGTTGTAACTGCCGCAGGAAGAACAGCTTCTAGGACATTCGTCGCACCTTTTGTTGGCGTTCGTGTGAGTTTCCAGCTGCCAGAGACTTCATCCCGAATCCAGCTTGTGCCTTTCGTGCTGTTTCCGTAGCGGACTTCTTGCGCGATGGTGCCATCGGCACGAATGAGGCGAAGGGTAGCACCGGTATTCTTTAACTTAGCCGTCTTCCAAGCGAGAAGGAGATAATTTCCTTGAGGATTCAGGGCTTGGAGTGCGGGAGCGGTGAAGGCGAAGACGCTTTTTCCATCGGCTTGTAGCTTCCAATCAATATAGCGTAGCGGGCTTGCACCGTCCGGTAGTCTGAGCTCGATCCATTCCGTATCGTTTGTTGCTGGTGCGGCCATGATTTCTGTCATCACTGGGTCGAATGAGCTCGGATTGAGTGGAGGTGGAGGAAGGGGAGAAGTGATTTGTACTGAAGGCTGGGGAGGTGGTAGCGCTACTGCTGCGGAAGAAGTTGCAATGTCGGTTGTAGAGGTTGAGATCGTTGTTTCTGGAACGGATGACGTACTGGTTGCCAGGTTCGCCGTTGAGCTCGTCGTTACAGCGACAGTCGAAGTTGGAGGGCTGAAGGTGGGAGTTTCTTCTTCATGGTCGAGGTTCTCGGTAGAGCTCGTGTGGGTGACTTCAAGGGGTTCGGAAGTTTCTGATAGTTCAGGAAGAGCTTGCGTGCTCGTTCCGAGAGAAGGGGATTCATAAGGATCTGAATCGATAGGTTCGGTTTGTTGTTCTTCGAGATGATCGATCGGTGTCACGCCGTAGAGGTCCGCTTCTTCCGGATCAAGTTCGGGTACTTCTGTTTCCGGTGCTGTTTCTGACTCTTCTTCGGGTTCTTCTACGGTTACCGTTGGAGGTTGAGGTGTAGAACACTCGTCGCACACGCCAGGTGTTCCTAGATCTGGAGCGTCGACAAAGAAGGTGCTCGTAGCTGATCTCCAGCTCCAACCGGAAGTGGTGCGTGTTCTGATCATACTCGTATTCACGGGCGTTGAACTTCCCGCTGGAGGTTTTGTGGTAGACGCGATGCTATCTTGTACTTGTCCAGTTTGATCACGTAGTTCTAAGGCTAAATGATCGTTCGAAAGCGAAAGACTGCTCGTAGCGATCGCGATCGTCTGATTCACGAGGAGCGTTTTGTCTGAGTTTGCTGCATAGTTTGCGATGAGGAGCGTTTGCTGTGGAGCGAGGATGGTTGTGCTCGCAAAGAAGATCGGTCGTTCACTTCCGCCCATGAGTGACCAGCCGTTCAAGCTCACAGGTTCTGAACTCACATTCCATAGCTCTAACCACTCATCCGCAGTTGACCTTGATGAACCGGACCACTGAACCTCACCGATCAAGATACGAGGAGGTGACTCGGCAGCGAACGCGCCTTGTAAGGGGGTAAAAAGGGTACACCAAACCAAGAGGGACGAGAGTATCGCTCGTCCCCGAACACGGGGAAATGGCATTATGTGAGGCGGCTGATCCTTCGACGGATCGGGTGAAGCGTCGTTGTTCTCAGGCCTTCCTATTCATCATGTCATGACTTTTTTCTTGCATGTGGAAAGGGTGCGCATGGAGAGAAAAAAGTTGTTTTGCTCGACTAGATTGTTAGGCGATGTCCGAACACTGTTTCTTAAAGATGAATGAAACCTCTGCATCTTTTTAATGAAGGTGTTCACTAAACGCCTAACGCTGAATAGCTCTCTTGTGGTTGCTTGACGAGGGTCTAAAATGACCCTCTCTCGTTCCAGTCTTGTCCACACGAATACGCACAGGGACGATTCAATTGTGGATAAATGACAAAATATTCGAATATAAAGGACCTTGACCGCGTTCTGCTTTTGTTCTAATTTTGTTCTATATGGCGAACGCACTTACTCCCAAGCAGAAAGAGGTTCTGGACTTCATCGTTCAGTACATCCATGATCGAGGATTTGCTCCTTCGTATCGTGAGATCGCCAGCGGGTTGAAGTTGGCTTCTCCGTCAACGGTACATGTTCATGTGCAAGCGCTTCGCCAGCGTGGCTACTTACAGGAGTCTGAGAAAGAGGCGGGCAACCGAGAGCTTCAGCCAACCGATCGTGCCGTGCGTTGGGGGCGAAGTGTCTTGTTGCCGCTCATGGGGCTCATTACGGCAGGCCAGCCAATTGAAGCGGTCGAGGATCGTCGCGAAACATTAGCGGTGCCTGCTGAGCTTGCTTCAGATCCATCAAATACATATATCCTCAAAGTGAAGGGGGAGTCGATGATTGAAGAAGGAATTCTGGATGGCGACTATGTCGTAGTTGAGCGCAATCCTTCGCCCCGAAATGGAGATGTTGTCGTCGCTCTACTTGATAACGCCTACGCTACGCTCAAAAAGTTCTATCGAGAGCGTGGGCGAATCCGTCTTCAGCCAGCCAACAAAACCATGAAGCCGATCTTTTGTTATGACCCACTCATTCAGGGTGTAGTGAAAGGAGTCATCCGATCGTTTAGTCACTAACTCACGTACGTTCTCTTCTTGTCCCAATGGCCTTGGTTGGTTTTGTGTATCTTTTTCCCCTTTCTCCTTCTCTATGATCTATCGAAAAGTGCAGGCTCCGATCGACGTCATGATGTCTTTTCGGGAAGGGCACCCTGAGCCGATGGTTTTCAAATGGAATGATCGTTTTCATCAAGTGAAGCGCCTTCTCTTTATGCATGCTGAGCGAGTCGGTCAGCGTCGAGTCTACTTTTTCTCCGTATCAGACGGATCCCAGGCCTTCCGTCTTCGTTTTTGCACAGAATCCCTGAAGTGGTCCTTGGAAGAGGTATGCCGGATTGAGCCATCTACTCCTCTACGGCAGCGAGTATTGGCCTAAAAAACAAACCATTGTGCCGAGGGTCGGGGTGACAGGACTTGAACCTGCGGCCTCCTGCTCCCAAAGCAGGCGCTCTAGCCAACTGAGCTACGCCCCGACTCTTTGCACAATGTGCGAGGATAATAGCGGGAAACCTAAGATTTGCCAAGCTTCTTTTGAAACGGTCTTGTGAATGGTATGATACGGGCGATTGACGACCATTTTTTGGTCTTTAATCAGTCGGTGATCCTTCGGGACATTTCATGCGCGATCCTGCCTCTAACGCCCTGCCAGACCGGGATGGACTTTCTGCCGACGAACAAGCGTTCTTAGATACTCTTTTGTCTCAAGTCGGTGGTCCAGAGCCGGTGCCGGAAGCGAAGCGTCGAACTCGAAGAAAACTTCGACGGAATGTTTTACGTACTCAAAAGAAAAATGCATCCGAATCGATCGGGGTTCAGGTGCAAGCGCATCAGGCCCCCTCGGTTCAGTTGCGAGCGTCTCACAAAGGTCCAGTCCGTATTCCGGTTCAGCATCGTGCGCATACACAAAGTCCATTTTTGGTAAGCGTACGAGGATTGGTTCAGCCGATTGAACAGGAAGCGCGTACGCCACGCGAGCGGTCGGTCCACCATTGGAGTTTGCCGGCGGATCTTGCTGTGTCGTCTGAAGCGCTTTTGGTTGAAGCGATTGACCTACATATTCCGGATATCGATCCGTTTGTTTTTCATCATCAGTTCACACCAGGTGACCCAGAGGTAGCCTTCCGAGAAGCGTACACGCTTTGGGCACGTCTTCGCGCGCCTTTTATTCGTTGGGAAATTGATCGTGCAGAACGACGGGCGATTGTTGCTCCAAGCGTAGTACGCCAAGTGAGAGTCGAAGCAGATGAACATCTGTTGCCAGCGGATTTTGATCATCAATGGACCACGGGCGCTGATGCCGCTTCACCTTCCTTTGGCTATCGTTTAGCGGTCTTACGTCATCGCGTTTCAGGTTTGTTCTCGCGCGAAGCGGAACGTGTGGAGGAGTTGGTCTCTGAGATCGAGCTGAAGGGCGAGGAAGTGATCACTCAGACGGAACAAGAGTGGGATGTGCCGGTTCTCGTCCCGCGCTTGGATTTTGTAAAAATCTTTGGAGGTTTGGCAGCGCTTCTTTTGGTCGTGAGTTTGCCGGCAGGGGCCGTGTCTTTGTCTCGGTCCTTTCGTGGAACCGTCGAAGAAAGCTTAAGTCAAAGTCGCTCAGCAGTTGAACAGGTCGCTCGTGTATCTGATTCAGCGAACCCGCTCCTTGATGCGCCGTCTGCGCTGGCTCTAGCCTCTGAGCGATTTCGAGCGGCAGAAGACGGTCTCCGCCAAGTAAATGGATTGGCGACCTTGATTGTTCGTTCTCTGCCGCAAACACGTGATGCATATCGCAGCAGTGTGGCGTTGCTGGATGCTGGAACGCAGGCCACGAAAGCTGGTAGATTGGTGACGGAAGGGGTCCAAGAGGCCTTAAAGATGCAGGCGCGATATCCGATTGAGCGTATTTCAACCCTCCAGACGTACATCGATGCTGCGCGTCCGGCCTTGGTTCAGGCGAAAACTCGCATGGGAGAAGTAGATGAAAATGCCTTATCTGAATCTGAGCGGAAGCACGTTGTCCAAGCTCGAGAGGCGATTGAAAATGGTTCACAGGCCCTGGAAGACGTCTCGAAGACGCTCCGTTTTGTCCGATTGCTTATGGGTGAGTCACGCGAGCAAACGTACTTACTCGTTTTCCAGAACCAAGCTGAGCTTCGACCGAGTGGGGGATTCATGGGATCCGTGGCGGAAGTCATGATCGACCGTGGAGAGATTGATCGCGTCTTTGTGCCGGGTGGCGGTCCCTATGATTTGCGCAGTCAGTTAAAGAGTCGCGTGTTGGCGCCAAAACCACTTCATTTAGTGAACCCTCGTTGGGAGTTCCAGGATGCAAACTGGTTTCCAGATTTTGCAGCGTCAGCGGACAAGATTCGTTGGTTCTGGAGTCAAGGCGGGCAATCTACCTTGGACGGCGTTATTGGGATTAACGCTACGGTACTCGAGCCGTTGCTCCGTTTCACGGGGCCGATTGAACTACCTGAATATGGCAAAACATTTACGGCAGATAACATTCAGTTAGAACTACAGAAAGCTGTAGAGCTTGAGTATGATAAGGAAGAGAATAAACCAAAGAAGATCATTGGTGATCTGTTCCCTGTCCTCTTGGAACGGTTGAAGGCTACATCTCCTGAAGACATGCTTCGGTTAGCCTCGGTTTTGGACGAGTCGCTCAAGCGAAAAGATATTCAGCTGTGGTTTAGGGATGAAGGATTGCAGGCGTATGCGGAACAATTTGGCTGGGCCGGTCGTCTAAAGCCAACGAAGGGGGACGCGCTGAGTGTGATCGGAGCCAACATCGGCGGCCAGAAAACGGATGCGGTGATTCGCGAAACGGTTGATCAGCGTGTGCAGATTTTGCCGAATGGCCAGATTGAGACGACGGTTACACTGGATCGCGCGCATGATGGGAAGTGGGGAGAGCTCTTCCGCGGCGCAAACAATGTAGAATATGTGCGTCTCTATGTTCCGTTGGGCTCAGAGCTCCTGTCGGTTGAAGGAGTCCAGCCACCTACAACGACTGCCTATAAACTCCCACTCCCACAAGATCTTCCAGATCCAGATTTGAACAGGTTGGTTACTCTCGCGCGTACAGGTCCACAAGGTGTCGATATCACGCAGGAGTTTGATCGCACGGCCTTCGGAGCGTGGGTGCAGCTTCGTCCAGGAACCACTTCTCGTACCGTCTTCAAATATCGCTTGCCGTTTACCGTGCAAGAATTGTCCGAGCGCGCATTAGCCGAGTATGACGCGACGGCTGTTTCCACCGGCGGAGCGTATACGCTCTACTTAACCAGTCAATCGGGAAAAACCGATCGTGCCACACGTGTACAGATCGACTATCCAACCAACTGGGATGTTCGTTGGGTGAATCGTGAGGACGTCGCGCGTAGCCCGGGTTCGCTCGTCTGGTCTGGTCCGCTCGTGAACGACCAGGTGTTTGCGTTGTCTTTTATTGCTCCTTCCTTGTATGACCAAGCCTCAGCCAAACAAAAAGACAACTAAACCAGTCGCGAAAAAGAAAGCGCCTGCGAAAGTTCCAGTCAAAGAGCTGGAAGCGTTTGAAGAAGAGGCTTCGTCGGTTGAGGATCGGTTATCGACCATCTATCGTGATGATGAGGGGAGTTTGCCTGATTTTGATCAATTCGACCGTCGCCGGAGTTTTTGGTGGTTGCGTACAACTGTTTGGATTGTGTTGGCAGCCTGTGTGATTAGTGTCTTCGCCTGGGTTGGATTCATGGTCTGGCGTCCGTGGCGCGCTGATGGCCCTCCGGCGATCGTGCTTCAAGTAGTCGCTCCAGAAACAGTGAGTCCTGGCAAAGAAGAAACGATTGTGATTCGTTGGGAAAATAAGGAACTCAATCCGCTTCGTGAAGCTGAGATTCGAGTCTTTTTACCGACGGATTTTGTGTTACAACGTGCCGAGCCTTCGCCAACGCAAGCGTCTTCGACGGTCTGGTCGTTAGGGCTTGTTCCACCGGCTCAATCTGGGCAGATTTCGCTCCACGGGGTGTTCTACGGGTCGGTCGATCGGACGGCGAATATTCAGGCGCTCGCGACCTATCGACCGAATGCGCTCGATCGAGAGAAACAGCTCGCTGAAACGGCTCGTATTACGTATGCAACGTCGACCATCGACGGTAGCCTGGTTGCGCCAGAGCGTATCCTGCCCGGCGATCCAGTCGCTTTCCGATATCAAGTGACGAATCGTTCGGATCAAGTGCTTGGTCCATTGATCGCGCGGTTTGTCTTGCCGGAAGGTTTCGTTGTGTCTGCTTCTTCTTCGCCTGGGTTGAATCAGGATGGCGAGAAGCTGACATTCCCGATTACGCGTCTGCCGCCAGGCTCCATGACAACCCTTCAGGTTTCGGGAACGATGCTCGCAGGCCACGCAGGAGATGCGCTTGTTACGGCTGCGGTCGGAAAAACCGATGTGCGAGGTGCCTTTGTCTCGCTTCAGCAATCCGAAGCACGGTCGGTGGTATTGGCGGGGGATTTGCTGCTGCGCTTGATCGTGAACGGAAGTCCGAATGATACGGCAATTGATGCGGGCACACCGCTTCGTGTGACACTCGCCTATGAAAACACGAGTGGTGAAGTGCTAAAAAATGTTTCGTTAATGCTATCAGGAGAATCATTTGTGGGTGGAAAGCGCCAACCGGGTACGACTGGTCTTCTGAATTGGTCTGCGTTGGAGGATGTACAACGCGCTGCTTCAAGTACCAAAGGCCAAACCCAAACGTTAAAGCTATCAAGCGCTCAGGTCCCAAGCTTCAACTCGCTTCCAGCGGGTGCGAAAGGTTCATTCGATTGGATTTTACCGATCCGTAGTGCACCAACGGGTACCAAAGAAGCGGTTATTCAATTGACGGGACAAGCTCGTATAGAGCAGGTTGGAGCGTCCGGTGGAGCGCGCGACGTACGTGTAACAACCATTCGTTTGCCCTACAAAACAGATGCTGATCTCTTAGCAGAAGCTCGTTATTCCACGGAAGAAGGCGCACCAATTGGGTTTGGCCCGTTGCCGCCTGAAGTGGGAAAGACAACGGGGTATCGTATTCAGTGGCGCATTCCAAAAAAAGTGCACGAGCTGACCAATGTTGTTGTAAAAGCCAAGTTGCCAGCGATCGCTGTTTGGACGAAGTCAGTCCAAGTTGATCGTGGGACGCTGACGTACGACGAAAAAACGCGCGAAGTACGTTGGATGATCCCGAACTTGCCACTTGAGGCAGTAAGTACGCTCGCATCTTTTGATCTGCAGGTGACGCCAGAGCGTGCCGATAGTGGACGCTTTGCGCCATTAGTAGGGGAGACGACGTTTGAGGCGCAAGATAAGCAGCTTGCTGCACCACTTCTGCGTGTAAAACCTGCCATAACAACGGACTTGGCGGATGATGCTCTCGCGCGTGGTCGAGGAGTTGTTCGCTAGTCGGCACTGTGGATATCAAATCTGTGCTATAGTAACGAATGTTCTTTCTCTTTTTTGTATGCCTATTCGCGGAAGCCGTCGCCCTAATGTTGTCCCTATCACCGCCCCTTCGTTTTCAACCCCTCCGCGTTCGTATCTCTATCGGAAGATCGCCTTCGGTTTTATTGGACTCACGGTCGTCTTGGTAGCGGCTATTCTGTGGCTCTCGTCTGTAAAAGCAGAAGTCGTTGTTCATGTGAAAAAAGAGCCGGTGGCTGTTGATACGGTCGTTGAACTCTCGAAAACGCCAAAAGCTGGCCAACTCCTTGGGCGTGTTGCTCAAGGTACGTTTGAAAATCGTAAAGAATTCCCAATTCGTGCCGCTGCGGGAGATGCGGCAACAACGACTCCGGTCGCGCTCGTTCCATCTTCTACGCCAACCACGACGGCTGCTCCTACGACAACCACGGTTATTTCTCCAAATGCGATTGCGCGTGGCAAAGTAAAGATCACCAACACCTATTCACGTGCCCAGCCACTCGTTCGAACGACCCGTTTGCTGACGGCGGATGGAAAGCTCTATCGCATCAATCAAGGGGTGACGGTGCCAGCGGGTGGTTCGGTTGAGGTCGAAATTTACGCCGATAAACCAGGTCCTGCGTTTGCGATCGGCCCAACCAAGTTCACAATTCCTGGATTGTTCGTTGATTTGCAGAAGCTGATCTACGCGGAATCGAGTGCGGCTTTTACGTTGGATACATCAACGCCAGCGCCAACGGCACCCACAGCTCCACGTACGCCAACCGCGCCGACGCCTCGTACAACAACTCGCCCAGGCGCGTTTACTCCAACCCAAGAAGAGATCGATGCGGCTGAACGCCAAGCGATCGATGAAACATTGGAGCGTGCAAAACGCCAGCTGGCCTCCGAGGTAACAGAGTCGGCCTCACTTGAGGGGGTGTACTTTACCAAGGTTCGAAAAGAGATTTTGCCTGGATCAACATCGCAGTCGTTCATCATTTACGTTCAGGCAGATGTCACAGCCGTCTACTATCCAAAGGATGACATGTTGGTCTTGGTCCGAACCAAGCTCCGTGAAAAAGTTCCGTCCGATCGTGAGCTCATTCCATTTGATGGAAAATCTATTCGTTATCAGATTGAGTCAGTTGATCCACGTGTAGAGACGGCCACCGTTCGTGTGCAAACCGATGCAGCCGCTCGACTTACGCCAGCGAGTGAGGCGCTTAAAAAAGAGAACTTGGTTGGCAAATCCAAGCAAGAAGTTATTGATACCCTAAAGAAGTTGGATGGAGTAGAATCGGTCGATGTACATACGTCTCCAGGCTGGCTCCGCAAGATTCCAAGCATGCAAGAACGGGTAGAGCTAAAAGTTGAGTAGCGTTCAAAGAAAAAACATCCCCGCACATTCGCAGGGATGTTTTTGTTTATGGCGAAACCGCGTAGCCAATTTTTACGGTCCCGGACTTTTGTTTGATGTTTCGAATCTGAATTGATCCAAGTTCTTTTAGGCGAAGAACATGCGTACCACCGCAGGGGATCGCTTTTCCTGCCAAGGTTACGATGCGTTTTGGACCGTCAACGTTCACTTCGGTTGGAATATCTTCTGTAATCAATTCGGCGAGCATCGCCTCGAGTCGTGCTGGTAACTCCGCGTCTGGTGCTTGCGTTGTTCGATATTCAACATAAAGGCCATCCGGAAAATGATAGCCTTTCCCCGGTTCCCACGGAAGATGAAGCCGTTCTAGGGCTACGTCGATAACATGTCCTGCAGAGTGGAGACGGGTGTAGAGTTCACGATTTGTTTGATTGATCGCGCAATCTACACGATCGCCGGGCTGCAACGTTCCTTTCAAGATCGTTCCACTATGCTCGATGACGCCGTCTTCTCGTCGTGTCACATGAGTGATCTGTGCGACACCCGTGCTCGAAGTGATCGTTCCCGTGTCGGCCGGTTGGCCGCCGCCCTGCGGGTGAAAGATCGTATCTTCGAGTGTGATGACGAGCTGGTTGTCTCGTGTTTCAGCGCTTCGAATGTGGGTCGTGAACGTATAATCTGTCATATGTGTGTAATACCGAGGGAGATGATCCATAAAAGGGTGTCTAGAAGGTGTATCAGTTGAGCTCTACCTTAGGGTACGGCCGATCTTGGCAGGCAGCCAAGAAAATTGGCTATTGCTACATTTGTGACAAAAATGTCATATATATGACATATGCGAACGATAGCGGAAGCTGTCCGCCGGCAGATTCTCCACGATCCCGTTGCCTACGATGCCCTTGTAGATGGTGTTTTGAACTGTCGTGCCTATGCTAAGCGTTGCCTTGAACCCGTGAGTGCCTGGTGTCTGAAGCCCGTGAAGCTCGATACGATTGTGACGGCTCTTACGCGTCTTCGTCAGGCATTACTTAAAGAGGCGGAAGAACAAAAGCAGCCCCCACTCATTCCAGACTTCTCTCTTTCTTCACTGACCTTAAAAGCAGGGCTCAGCGAAATCGCCTATGATCTCACGCCTGAGAGTGAAGCGCTCACTCGCTGGGTAGAGGCGTACCCCAAACAAAAAGATGCGCTCGTCATTACGATTCGTGGAAATCACGAACTAGCTATTATCGCACCAATGATGCTTGTTCTAGATCTGCAGAAGGCGTTTCCACGACGTACGCCAAAGGGTGTTGTGCATGGAGTCGCAGCGATCACCGTTACCTATCCTTCACAAGAATATCTTTTTATTTCGGGCATTACCTATGCGTTGATCCGTCAGTTAGCGCTTCAGCGAATCAATCTGGTTGAGAAGTGCTCTACCTATTCAGAAGAAACGTTTTTTGTCGCAGAAGACGATGCTACGCCGGCCCTCGAGTGTTTGAAACCGTTTCTCACATCAAACAAACATCCCCACAAACCGTAGTTCGTGGGGATGTTCTTATTTCTGCCGGTTCAACTAAGCAGCGATCGAGTTTCCGTCGACTTTCACGCCAGGACCCATGGTTGAGGTCAGTGTGATCGACTTGAGGAACACGCCTTTTGAAGAAGCTGGCTTGGCTTTGCGTACCGCTTCAATCAACATCGTAAGGTTTGCGAGCAAGGCATTCACATCCATCGAAGCCTTCCCGATCGACTGGTGAATGTTGGCCGTCGTGTCGTTCTTGAAGGAGACCTTACCCTTCTTAATTTCTTCGACCATCTTTTTGACGTTGGCGCCAACTGTGTCGGTCTTTGGGTTAGGCATGAGACCGGCTGGACCAAGAATCTTCGCAAGCTTGGCGAGCTTAGGCATCATGTCAGGCGTTGCGACCGTGATGTCGCAGTCGATCTTTCCGGCCTTTACGATTTCATTGATCAACTCCTCACCACCCACGATTTCCGCGCCAGCGTCTTTTGCTTCTTTCTCGCGGTCAGCTGGAACGAAGGCGACAACCTTCTTGGACTTTCCGATTGAGTGAGGGAAGACGAAGGTGGCACGAACTTGCTGGTCACCCTTCTTCACATCGATGCCGAGGTTCAGGTGAACTTCGACGCTTGAGTCAAACTTGGTGGTCGAGGTCTTTTTAACGAGCTCAAGCGCTTCTTGGGCAGTGTAGAGCTTCTTCTTATCAACTTGCTGAGCAAGAGCAGCGTAGCGCTTGCTGTGTGCGGCTTTGTCTGACATAGGAAACGTGGTGCAAACCTCCGTGTGAGCGGAGTCCCACAAATCTAAGAGTAAGTGGCCAAAGAGTACTGGGTTAAGCCAAAAATGTCAATGAATGTTTAGGATAGGTTCAGTCTTTATTCATTTGATCCAAAACAGCCACCGATGTACCTCGGTGGCTGTTTTTTGGCTGATCTTTGATTAGACCACATCAACTCCCATGTTTTTGGCCGTTCCTTCGACCTGACGCATGGCGGATTCGATGTTGGTGCAGTTCAAGTCAGGCATTTTCTTTTCTGCGATTTCGCGAACCTGAGCCTTGTTGATCTTTCCAACCTTTTCCGTGAGAGGCTTGGCTGATCCTTTTGGAATCTTGGCTGCCTTCTTGATGAGCTCCGATACGGGAGGGGTCTTCAAGATGAAGGTGTAGGAGCGGTCTTCGTACAAGGTGATGATCGCTGGGACCACTTCACCGAGACGATCCTGGGTCGCGGCGTTGATACGCTGACAGAATTCAGCGATGTTCATGCCGTGCTGACCGAGGGCAGGACCAAGTGGGGGAGCAGGGGTTGCCTTGCCACCCATGACTTGGACCTTGATGAGTGCTTTGACTTTCTTGGCCATAATAAGAGAATAATCCGATTAAAACGCCTGGATGGAGGCGAGAAGCGCACCTATTAAATCTTTTTTACCTGGGTAAAGTCAAGTTCGAGCGGGGTTTCACGGCCGAACATGCTCACCAAGACCTTTACTTTGCCACGAGTGGCATCGATGCCGATGACCTTCCCTTCGAAGCCTTTGAATGGGCCTTCACCGATACGAACGGCCATTCCTTCGGCCAAATCGATCGAAACTTCTGGTTCCTGGGTTGTACCCATGCGCTTCATGATCGAGGCAACTTCTTCGTTCGCGAGTGGGCTTGGGGTCGTGCCCATCCCGATAAACTGGGTGACGTTTGGGGTGTTGCGCACGACGTACCAAGAATCGTCGGTCACCGTCATTTCAACCAACACATAGCCTGGCAAGATCTTTTCTTCTACGACACGGCGTTTGCCGTTCTTGATCTTAATCTTCTTCTCTTTGGGAACGATTACGGAGAAGATCTTCTCCTGCATGCCGAGCGCTTCGATACGCTGCTTCAGGTTATTCATCACGTTTTCCTCGTAACCAGAATACGTGTTAATGGCGTACCAGCGTCGTCCGTACTCCGCGGTTTGCTTTGGCATAAGCGATAACGAAAAATGAAAAGAGCAAAATTAGTTCTGCGTAGAACTGCCGGTTGGGGTAACGGGAACTTGTTCGACTTGAACGTCAGCAGGAGCGCCGGTTGGAGTGACTGCATCAACATCTACTGGATTCACATCGACTGGAAGTGTCGAGGAAGCGGCTGGTGTAACGGGGGTGTTCACCGGTGCGGCGGTTTTCTGGGCGATGATGCCTTGAATACCCGCGTTCACCACGAAGTCTAGGGCGCTGAAGAAGATGCCAAACACGATCACGGTGGCGACGACTAATCCGGTGTAGCGGATGATGTCTTCACGGGTTGGCCAGGTCACGGCGAATAACTCTTCCTTGGAAGAACGGAAATAGGCGCGAATACGGTCGATCAAGTTCATAGAGGAGATAGATCTTTAAAAAGCCCTTTGGGGGCCGTTTGTGCGCATTATACACGAAAAGTTGATTTAGGCAATGGCTTTGCGCTACGCTCGTTACGTGTTTTGTGGGTCGTCTATTCCGGGGTATAGCTCAGTTGGCCAGAGCGCCTGCATGGGGTGCAGGAGGCCGCAGGTTCAAGTCCTGTTACCCCGACCATCAGGGAATGTTCCTTGTTCAGAAAAAGCCGCTGAACCATTCGACGGTTCAGCGGCTTTTTCATTTTTGCATTTATCCCCATGTTTTCTTGTGTTTCAGAAGGGGGCTTCGTATAATTCCTCTGCATTTACTTATTCTCTTTGTATTTTTGCACGTATCTTCTATGAAAATGACCAAGTCGCAGCTCATGAAAGAGTTGTCCGCCAAGACCGATATCCAGAAAAAGGATGTCGTCGCGCTCATGGAGCAGCTCGTCAAAATCGCTTACACTCAGGTTAAGAAGAACGGCGAGTTCGTTCTCCCAGGCTTCGGTAAGCTTGTGAAGCTCGATCGTAAGGCACGCATGGGTCGCAACCCAGCCACTGGTGAATCCATCAAGATCCCAGCCAAGAAGGTTGTGAAGTTCCGCGTCGCGAAGGTGGCCAAGGAAGCGATCTTGTAATAAATTATTTCGCTGCAAAAGAAGATGGGAAACCATCTTCTTTTGTTATATACTGATGCTATGCCAAAGAAACGCACCGTCGCACCTTCTCCACGTTCAGTTGCTACTCCTAAGCCAGCGTCGCGCTCCAATGTGATCATGGGTGGAAAGACCTGTGAGATTCGCGCTCCAAAAGAACGCATCAAGCAATGGCTTGAACGTCCACATGCTCCAACCACAGCCTCTATCTTCGAAGGGATGGATGGGAGTATGAGCTGGCGTATCTTCCGTATCTTGTCTGAGTTCATCGAGGGCTTTGATTTTTTGTCCAAGCAAACAAAGACGGTGACGTTTTTTGGAAGTGCGCGTTGTTCATTTGCGAGTTACGGGTATCAGCAGGCAAAGAAGCTGGGGTACCTCTTGGGCCGGGAAGGGTTCACGATTATTACTGGTGGTGCGCCTGGTGTTATGGAAGCAGGGAACTGGGGCGCGCATGATGCCGGAGCCCCTTCCGTTGGATTAAATATCCAGCTTCCACACGAGGAACGAAAAAATCAATACGTAAAAGAAAGTGTCGCGTTTCAACATTTCTTTACGCGTAAGGTCATGTTGTCTGCGGCGGCACAGGCCTATGTCTATTTCCCGGGCGGCTTTGGAACGCTTGATGAGTTATTTGAAATAGTGACACTTATTCAAACGGGGAAAATTGCCCACAAGGTGCCAATTGTGTTAGTTGGAAAAACATTCTGGACACCCATGTTCGATTGGATTCGAAAAGAGATCTGGGATGAGAACTTGTTCATCGATAAACAAGATATTGAATTGATGCAGCTCGTAGACTCGGCAGAAGAAGCCTACGAGATCATTATGGAAGCGAAGAAAGACATGGGCTAAGCGAGAAGGCAAAAAGTATAATGTATAAAGAAACACCCTATCGAGCGATAGGGTGTTTCTATTTTCTTTCTTTGCTAATTTACGCTTTAACCTCGCTGCCGTGCTGAATAGCGACAAATTTCTTGATCGTGCGAAGAGTGCGGGCGGCAATGCGAACACGCTTCCCGTTAATACGAACGGTCTGGAGGTTCACGTTCTGGCGACGCTTGGAAGCGATGTTGGAGTGGCTGCGGGAGTGGCCAAAGACGGCGCTCTTTCCGCTCAGCTGACAGATGCGGGACATAGGGATGGGTCGATAGACGGCAAAAGAATGGGCGTAGGATAAGGGAAAAGTCGATATTTGGCAAGCGAGCGTCTACACGTCATCATAGAGGAACTCGACTTTCCCTATGAACCTGTCTCTGCTCTTTCAAGAACCGTGGCTCTTTCTGGTGTTTATCATCGCTTTTTTGCTGACGTTAGCGGTTCATGAGTTTTCTCATGCGTTTGTAAGCCATGCCTTAGGAGATCGAACAGCTGAACGTGAAGGGCGACTGACCTTAAATCCGGTGGCTCATGTGGATATTTTGGGCTTTGTCGCCTTGGTTACGGTTGGATTTGGTTGGGGGAAGCCGGTTCCTTTTAACCCTTACAACCTTAAGTACCAAAAGTGGGGACCGACCTTTGTGGCCCTTGCCGGTCCATTTTCCAACTTACTGTTCGGAACGGTCTGCATTTTGCTGGTGAATTTACTCACCGGTGTTTTTCAATGGCCAGCGTCCAATTTGTTGCTCGTGACCCTGTCATTCATGGGGTATCTCAACTTCTTACTGCTACTCTTTAACCTGATCCCGCTACCTCCGTTGGATGGATCGAAGGTGTTATTAGCGCTCTTGTCTTCTGAGTCTCATCGTTCGCTCCGCCAGTCACTGGAACAATATGGGCCAATTTTGCTCTTGGTTTTTATGGTTCTAGATTCAGCGACAGGGATTGGTTTCTTTGCTTGGATTGGTTCTTTGGCTCGAGGGTTGGTTGGGCTTATTGGTTCCATCGGGTAATGCCTTTATACACAGTCTATGTGGAAAACTCCCTCCGTTTCCGAGATCTTTCGACGTATTCCGCGAGCTCTGTTTGTGCTGATCGCTCTTTCAGGAGTCACAGCGCTGATTGAGTCTCTGGCAGGAGCTCAAGGAAGAGAACGAGTCTTCGATCTCACAGCTGTTTTCCTTGAACGACCGGTCTGGATGGTATTATTTGGTGTCTGGTTTCTCTTCCTTTCGAAAAAATTGCGTGGATCGACCTGGGTTTCGGCGATCGATCAAGCGTTGCTTTGGTCTCCGCTTCTGCTGGTTGCGCCGTGTCTCAATAGCTTGGTGGCGTGGTTTGGATTTGAAACGCTTGTCCCACCTTTTGTAAACGTTTTAGAAGTTCCAGTTTCACTCTTAACGTTTGGTTGGCTTCCGCGCCCGATCGCGTCTGCAGGTATTTTGATCCTCGTGCTTGGAGTGGCAGTTGGGTTGTTTATTGAAGGGTGGCGTCTAAAACGATCCGTGAAGAGTGTGCTGGCCGTAGTTTTACTGTGGCTAGTGGGTGGTCTTGGTCTCTTGCTTCTCCCTTCATTCATCGCTTGGAGTATCGTTTCAGTTGATGTCTCGCCGCTCAATGCTGGTCCAAATGTGTTAGCCCGTTCGTGGGTTGCCTTGGCCCAAGAAGGCTATTGGTGGCGATCGGTGGTGGATCGGTTCCCAGGTATTGTTGAAGGAGAGGCGTATGCTTCCGTTCGACTCGTTCAGCTCGTTTTAGTTTGGTTAGTGGGGATCGGGACAGCGATCGTTCTGGTGTCGCGTCAGTTGACTACCCCGATTCGCAGCTTATTTCAGCAGTTAAAACCGGTTCGTGGATTGTCGTTTTTGGGAGCAGCATTCTTTGGTCTATGGATTGGTCATCTGTTCGGCGGGGTTTTCATGACCCGTATCATCGATGGGTTTGCTCTTCTCCTCTTCCTCACGGCGCTCATCGCGGTTTGGTGTGTCACGAGTCTTCGAACCAACCTATCGAAGCCAGAAGAGGGGATAGTGCCCACGCATCCGTGGCTTCTTCCAAGTTGTTCCATGGTGGCTGGCGTAAGCGCGTGGTTACTGGGTTGGCCGGTCTTGTTTCCATTGTTGAGTTTTGTACTGCTTCAAGAAGCGCTTCATTCGCCGTTTACCCGCTGGAAAGAGCGCTGGTTTGCAGGAGGAATCTTAGCCTTTTCCTTCGTTTCTATTGTCGCAGCGGGGATCTTTTTCTCCCTTCGAACGGCCGCTATTCCGTTACTTCCGATGAGAATTTGGCTTATGATAGGCGTTTTTTATCTGCTTCAGGCTCTTCCCAAGGCTTTCCGCTGGTCTCCTACACTTCTTGGTTGGCTGACCGAACATCTACGTTTTCCGCCTCGGATGGTGATTCCGATCGTGTTAGCCTTGAGCTATCTCCTGGTTCCGCTGATTTCTGGATGGGTGGTTGTCTGGTGGATTGCCTCGCCATTCGCCGTCGTGGCGCTCTTGCCGCTTCTGGGAAACGGTCGTTGGGATGATCGAAAGATTGTGGGCTGGCAAACCGCCTTTATTTTGATTGCTTTTTTGCTTCTCACGGTCCAGCCACCTCGTTAACAGCGCCCAGATATGGGTCGAATCTTGACGAGGCCTAAAAAAAGCTGATAGATTAGCGCCCATCAACTTACTTCCCATGCCTACTATTAACCAGTTGGTTCGACGCGCTCGTAAGCCTCAGGCCGTCAAATCAAAGAGCCCAGCGCTCCAATTCAAGATGGATACGCTTCACCGCGTTCGCACGGAATACTCCCGTGGGTCCGGTTTGAAGCGTGGTGTCTGTGTCAAAGTAACCACAATGACGCCAAAAAAGCCTAACTCCGCTATTCGTAAGATCGCTCGTGTGCGTCTCTCGAATGGTCAGGAAGTCACGGCCTACATTCCTGGAGAAGGTCACAACCTCCAAGAGCACTCCATCGTGTTGATTCGTGGTGGTCGTGTAAAGGACTTGCCAGGTGTGCGCTACCACATTGTGCGTGGTGTCTACGATACACAGGGTGTCCAAGGTCGTCGCGGTAGCCGTTCTCTGTACGGTGCTCGTCGTCCAAAGGAAGACAAGAAATAATTTCCCTGAACTGTTACTCCTATGCGTGGAAAGCAAGCCCCTCGCCGTAAAGTTGCGGCCGACCCAAAATACAACAACCCAGTTATTACTAAGTGTATTAACTACTTGATGATCGGTGGAAAGCGCCAGCTCGCCCAGAAGATCGTCTACGGAGCTCTCGAGATTGCAGAAAAAAAGCTCGAGAAGCCAGCGGCAGAAGTCTTTGAAGAAGCGATGAAGAACGTCTCACCAACCCTCGAAGTGAAGTCTCGCCGTGTTGGTGGTGCAAACTACCAAGTTCCACTTCAGGTCCGTGCTGATCGTCGTATTCAGCTCGCGCTACGCTGGATGATCACCGCCGCTCGTTCCCGTAAGGGCAAGCCGATGATGGAAAAGCTCGCGACGGAATTCATCGATGCTGCACAGAACCAGGGTGAAGCGGTTCGCAAGAAGTCCGATGTGCAGCGCATGGCTGAAGCCAACCGCGCCTTCGCTCACTTTGCGAAATAAGCTCATATTTAGAACGCAATGCACGGAGCTAGTAGCGAGTAGCTAGATGAAACGCTACACCTACTAGCTCCTTTTGCTCCCAACTCCTTTCTCTCACTCATCTCTCTCCTGTATGCCCCGTGAATATTCTTTGAAAGATACTCGCAACTTCGGAATTATTGCGCACATCGACGCTGGAAAGACGACCACGTCCGAACGTGTATTATTTTATACTGGTCGCAAGCACAAGATTGGTGAAGTGCACGAAGGTGAAGCCACCATGGACTGGATGGCACAGGAGCAGGAACGTGGTATCACGATCACGGCAGCTGCGACGACCTGTTTCTGGAAGGGCTGCCGCATGAACCTCATCGATACTCCAGGACACATTGACTTCACGATTGAAGTGCAGCGCTCCCTTCGTGTGCTCGACGGTGCCGTCACCGTGTTCGATGGCGTGGCTGGTGTGGAATCACAGTCTGAAACCGTGTGGCGCCAGGCGGACAAGCACCACGTGCCTCGTATTTGTTTCATCAACAAACTCGACCGCATGGGCGCGAACTTCTACAACGACGTGAAGTCCATTCACGATCGTCTCACGAAGAGCGCATACCCAATTCAGTTGCCAATCGGCGCGGAAGAGAACTTCATCGGTATCATCGACCTCATCAACATGAAGGCTGAAATGTACCGCGACGAAATGGGTCAGAAGATCGAAGAGGTCGAAGTTCCAGCCGATATGCTCGAGAAGGCGAAGGAGTACCGCTCTAAGCTTATCGAGGCAATTGCAGAAACGGACGAAACAATGATGAACCGCTACCTCGCCGGAGAAGAGTTCACGGTTGAAGAAATTAAGGCCGGTCTTCGCAAAGCGGTTATCGCAAACCAAATCAACCCAATTTTGTGTGGCTCGGCCTTGAAGAACAAAGGTGTTCAGTTCTTACTTGATGCGATCGTAGAGTATCTCCCATCTCCACTCGACATCCCTCCAACGAAGGGCCACGAAGTCGACGATGAGAATGCGGCGATTGAAATCAAACCAAACGATGCGGAGCCATTTGCTGCCTTGGCGTTCAAAGTCATGGCTGACCCATTCGTTGGAAAGTTGATTTTCTTCCGCGTCTACTCTGGTTCGTTGTCCTCGGGTTCATATGTCATCAACGCACGCACAGGTGACAAGGAGCGTATCGGTCGTATCGTGCGTATGCATGCCAACGAGCGTGAAGAAGTAACAGAAGTGTTCGCTGGTGACATCGCCGCCGCTGTCGGTTTGAAAGGAACTCTCACAGGAGACACCTTGTACGATGAGAAGCGTCCACTAAAACTCGAATCGATCGTCATTCCAGAGCCGGTCATCTCGCTCGCGGTTGAACCAAAGACAAAAGCTGATCAGGAAAAGATGGGTGTCGCGCTCCAGAAGCTTGCTGAAGAAGATCCTTCCTTCCGTGTGCGCACGGATGAAGAAACGCTTCAGACCATCATCAGCGGTATGGGTGAGCTTCACCTCGAAATCATCGTTGATCGCATGAAGCGCGAGTACAAAGTCGAAGCCAATGTCGGTAACCCACAGGTTGCCTATCGCGAAGCGTTGAAGGGGACGGCTGAAGGAGAAGGGAAGTACATTCGTCAGTCTGGTGGTCGTGGTCAGTACGGTCACTGTGTCATCACGGTTGAACCAAACGAACGCGGCAAGGGCTACGAATTCGTTGATGCGATTAAGGGTGGTGTGATTCCTCGCGAATTCATCCAGCCAATCAACAAGGGTATTCAGGAAGCGATGCAGCGCGGTATCTTGGCCGGCTACCCAATGCTCGACCTCAAAGTCACGCTCACCGACGGTAGTTACCACGATGTCGACTCCTCTGAAGCTGCCTTCAAGGTGGCTGGCTCGTTGGCCTACCAGGATGGCTGTAAGAAGGGTGGTGTCGTGATTCTTGAGCCAGTGATGAAGGTTGAAGTCGTCACGCCAGAAAGTTTCATGGGTGACGTCATCGGTGACTTGAACGCCAAGCGTGGTCAGATCGAAGACGTAGCAGACCGCTCTGGTGTGAAAGTCATTCGCGCCTTGGTCCCACTTGCTGAAATGTTCGGCTACACGACTTCGCTCCGTTCCATGACCCAGGGTCGTGCGAGTTCTACGATGGAATTCGGTCAGTACGAAGAAGTTCCAAGCAACATCTCGAAGACCATTATCGAAGGTCGCGCCAAGAAATAAGTAGAATCAAAAAAGCCCAGCGCTTGACCCCGGTCGGCGCTGGGTTTTCTGTTCCGTGTTTCTCACGTAGGCTAAGTTCTAACGCATCTATGAATCAACTCGATCGTTTAGTTGAGCTGGTGAATCGGACGCAATTGCCGACGGTGGTCCAATCTTCGGACGCGCAGGCATCGTGTGTTGTGGTTCCGTTTGCTCTCTATGAGCGTCTCTCACAGGGCGGGTTCCCTCATCAGCCCGAGCCATTGAACCGGTCGACTCCTGCGTCGGTCGAAGTACCAGCTAGTGCGGAAGATCTAAAAACGACTCTTAGCCTTCAGGATCTTCTGCATACTGCCGCTCCAATCTCTCCGCCACCCGTTCCAACTTCACCAACTCCTCAAATTGAAGCGCTAGAGGATCGCTTCGCCTTTGATGGGGGCGAAGTTAGAATTTTGCCTCAAATGAAGCAAAAATCAGGTTTAGGAAACCCTGCATCTGGTCCATTTGGGCCTACACTTGCCTGAAATAAGCGCTTTTGCTATCATCAGGCCACTCATAATTACGTATTTTAGTCTTATTTGACCTGCTCCTATGGCTGAAGCTTTCAACCGTGCGAAGCCCCACGTCAACATTGGTACCATTGGCCACGTTGACCACGGCAAGACGACCACCACTGCGGCTATTTTGACCGTTCTTGGTGCTCATGGAATGACCGCCCAGAAAAAGGGTATTGATGACCTCGATAAGGCTCCTGAGTCCAAGTCTCGTGGTATCACCATCGCGACCGCTCACACGGAGTACGAGTCCGAGAAGCGTCACTACGCACACGTTGACTGTCCAGGTCACGCTGACTACATCAAGAACATGATCACGGGTGCCGCCCAGATGG
>CAYQAL010000007.1:12736-33960 GCA_964415465.1 uncultured Gammaproteobacteria bacterium | reverse complement strand
AAGATCTTCCTCTCCATGAAGAAGCTCGTCGAAGATCCATGGCGTAAGGTTGCGAAGAAGTACGACGTCAACCAGTGGGTGATGGGTAAGGTGCTCAAGATCAATCCATTCGGTTTGTTCGTTGAGCTCGACCCAGAGATTCACGGTTTGGCCCACGTCTCCGAGCTCTCTGCTCGTCCAGTGAAAGATGTAAACGAGATCGCTCGCGTTGGCGACGAATTCTCCTTCCGCATCATTTCCATCGACGCAGAAAATCACCGTCTCGGTCTCTCCCTTCGCAAACAGAAGGAAGAAACCAAGAAGGAAGACGAAAAAGCTCCAGCGAAGAAATAAGCTGATCGCTCAATCCCCCGCTCATCCGAGCGGGGGATTGTTTTTGGTCAAAAGATTTTACAAACCATTAACTCTCCTCAAACCGTTCTACAACCCATTTCAGTAACGCTTCATCTCCCGATGTCTGGAAGATGTAGTTTCTCCCTTTGCCTGGAATGACGTAGGCAATTGATCCACGTTCACACGTATCCTGAATAATACGTACGACTCGCTTAGACCCAACATTGATAACCGTCGGCGGAATCTGTTCCGTTAAGCTGCAATCGACCGACACATTCTTTGGATCAGCGAGTAACTGCTCAATTGATTCCTCCGGAGCAAGAGAGAAGCGTGCTTCTCGAAACACACCGCTCATTTCTGACACAATCATTCTTCCAAAGAGAATATCATTGCCATCAAACTCGTACGGAGCAATGGTGTACTGGGCATTTCTCCAGGCTGGGTTATAGGGAATGCGCCACTGAAAATTACTTTGGGTCCAGAGCGTGCTCGTTCCATTCGTGATGGGAGACAGTTCATTCCACTGGTTCGTCCAATCCCAACCGTTCATCTTCATGACATATTCCATGTCTGGCACAGAAAGGACACGCCTCCCTTCTCTATCTGTCGCAAGAAATAAGAATCGCTCAAGCTGATCCAAACGCTCTTTTTGCTCACGTTGTTCCGCAGACAATGGCTCGATCTCCGTCTTCGTAATCGACTGAGTTCCATTCACTTTTCCATCGAGCTGATCGAGTAAAACTGATGTCTCGATATACTTCCCGATCCCCCACAATCCGACATAGAAAACCAAGCAACAGACAAACAACCCTCCCAATAGGATCGGAAGGATAGGAAGTGATTTTTTAGAGGCCATAGTAGAATAAGTATAACATTTTCACCTACAACGGAGTTGACGGTTTTTGTGACAAGCGTTTATAGTCAATCGTATGATGTTGCAAAACACTGCTCGCCACCTGCCAGCAACTGCTTCGACCTTCGTCGGAGGTTTTTGGTATGGGACATCGCGTGCGGTGGCCCTGTTTGTATAAAAGAACGTTGAGTTTTAGCTCAAACGCCACCGCCTCGCGCGGTGGCGTTTTGTGTCTGTCAGATGTGTGGTGCGAATGAACCTCGCCATCCGCACCACACATCTGACGCACACCTACGTGCGTCAGATCAAAGGAGAGCTCATTCCATGCGCGATCACTATGCTCCACTCAAGTCCGCCCTCGATCAACTGCGTCAGCGTGAAGCGCTGCGGCCCGTCGTCGAAGCGTGGTGGCAAAAGCGGGGCTGGCCGATCCCCGACTTCCTGCCGCCGCTCGAGCGACCGTCGGGCTTCCTGCTTCGCCACGTCGCGACCGCGCGCTTCGAAGATGTCGTGTTCCTGCTCATGGCCCGTGCCGCCGGCCTCGAACCGCTCTGGGGAGAATATACGCGAGACACCTTCGCCGCGAGCTCGAGCTTCAAGCGTTCGCTCGTAAACCGTACGGTTACGAGCGGCCGCAACCGGCATGGACACGCCCAAACACGGAACCACCGGCTCGTCGTGGACGTGAACAAGCTGCATAAGGTCCGCCTCTCGGACATCGAGCTTCACGGCGGCCAGTCACTCGTTACGTTCCACCACACACTGCAGGACGAACTTCTGCCACAGCCGGTGCGACGCTTCGACAGTTCCGAGACGTTCCGCCGCGCCGGGTTCCACTCAGCCAAGGACTACTACGTCTACTGTCTGTCGTGGTTCGTCGCACACGGGGTGCTGTTCGATGACTTCCACGGAGGCGAGAGCGGCGACAAGCTCGACACGTTCGTCCTGAACACCGTCGAACCGGCCTGGGAGGAAGTCCGTCGCACCTTCGATCTCGCCCCGCTCATCGTCGCGCTTCCTTGGTGGAAGGAACTCGCCTACTACCCGACCTCGAACTCATGGCAAGATCATCGCATGATCCCGCCGGAGTTTCTGCAAACGCTTGGTCCGACCGGGTGACCAACGGTCTGGGGGCGGCCGTCACACGCCCCCAATTCCCCATTCACACTCTATGCCCATCTTTGAACCCCTCGTCTTCGTTAAACAACTTGTGGCGCTCTACGAACGCCAACGAGCTCAAGAACAACGCGCCGCACGACTGATTCTTGGCGTACTCAAAACACACGACATTCCCTTTTTCACCCAATCGTTTCAAGCAAAGACGCCTGTCATTTTGCAATCCGATCTGATCGTAGATGGCAAAAAAATTCCCGCCATCGCAACCTCGTTTGTGAGCGGCTGCATCCATAACAAACAAACTCTTCTGAGCTCACTCATCAGTTCTCAACGGACGCTCTATGATGCAAACATTAACTTTAATCCAGATTGCGAGACAATTTCCCGCAGTAATCATTATTTTGCTCCCTCACTAGCCGTTGCCAAGCAGTACATTGATCTCATTTTGCGTGCAAAAAACGTTAAAGGAACTGTCAAAGTCAAAAAGCACACGCACACATCTGCGAACATCCTGGTTGGGAATCGAAAAAACCCGAAGCATATCTTATTTTGTCACTATGATTCATTTGGCCCAGGTGCAACCGACAACGCCTCTGGCA
Source organism: uncultured Gammaproteobacteria bacterium (assembly GCA_964415465.1). Classification (GTDB taxonomy): domain Bacteria; phylum Patescibacteriota; class Patescibacteriia; order 2-12-FULL-60-25; family 2-12-FULL-60-25; genus JAGOTP01. Next base: position 31,059 of record CAYQAL010000007.1, on the reverse strand, counting down.
CAGCGACGCTCCTCGCACTCGCCATTCACCATCCGGAAACTCTCAAGAATTCCCTTCTCGTCTTTTCGGGCAACGAAGAGCTTTCATACGATGAGCCCATCTATTGGGGTCATGGCTACCGCGTATTTGAACGACGCTTTCAAACCCAGATAGACCAGGCAAAACAGCTCCTCATGGTGGATTGCGTTGGCAATGGCCTGACACAGGTCGATACATCGCTCCATATGATCCGACTCGGCCTACCTCTCACCGGCATTGAGAAACAAAAAAAGAAGGTGAAAGTCCTCTATGGCGACGTAGAAAAACTCATGCAGGTGTATCACAGCGATCTGGATACGATCGAGACGCTTACCGAAGCCTACTTAGCTGACGCGGTCACGACGTGTCTCAGACTTATAAAATAGCTAGAAATAGGCCTTTTATTCGAGTGATTCTGGCTGGACGTGGCGAAGGAATTCCGTTACGCTCCCTAAACAGTCTATGAATGCAACTCTCCGCAATAGTCTTCTCGCTATCGCTGCCGTTCTCATCGTCGGGGGCGGGCTTGCGATGGTGAATTTGAACCCAGAAAAGAAGGTCGACGTGACGAGCTTTATTAACCAAGTTCAGGAGGGCCAGGTTTCGGAAATCGTGGTCGAGGGTCAGCAACTCAAGGTGACCTACCAAGATAAGTCGACAGCCACCGTTGATAAGGAGCCGGGCGAATCATTGTCTGAACTCTTCAATAACTACAACGTCGCAGACGACAAAACCCGCGCCATCAAGACCACCATCAAAACGAACAGTGGCGCTGGCTATTGGGCCGCCGTACTTTTGCCGAACCTCATTCCATTAGTGTTGGTCTTCGCGTTGATGTGGTTCTTGTTCCGCCAGGCGCAGGGACAAAACAATAAGGCCATGTCGTTTGGTCAGGCGAATGCACGTGAACTTCCAAAAGGCATGGGCAAGGTCACCTTCGCTGATGTCGCGGGAAACAAAGAAGCCAAACAAGAATTGATGGAGGTCGTAGAATTCTTGAAGAATCCGGATAAGTTCTCGAAACTCGGCGCCAAGATTCCAAAAGGTGTGCTGCTCATGGGTTCACCAGGTACGGGTAAGACGCTGTTGTCCCGCGCCGTCGCTGGTGAAGCCGACGTCCCTTTCTTCCATATCAGCGGTTCGGAATTCGTCGAAATGTTCGTCGGTGTTGGTGCGTCGCGTGTCCGTGATTTGTTCGCCAAAGCCAAGAAAAGTGCTCCGTGTATCATCTTCATCGATGAAATCGATGCGGTCGGTCGCCAGCGCGGCGCAGGTCTTGGTGGTTCACACGATGAACGTGAACAGACCTTGAACCAGATTCTGGTTGAGATGGATGGCTTCGAACCAAACCTCGGCGCGATCGTGATTGCGGCTACGAACCGTCCAGACGTGCTTGATCCAGCACTGCTTCGCCCAGGCCGCTTTGACCGCCGTGTTGTTCTCGATCCACCAGACATCAACGATCGTGAAGCTATTTTGAAGATCCATGGCAAGAACAAACCACTCGCTGCAGACGTGAACCTTCGCCGCTTAGCTGAACGCACCCCAGGCTTCTCCGGTGCCGACCTCGGCAACCTGATGAACGAAGGCGCCATCCTCGCCGCCCGCCGCAATAAGAAAGAAGTGGAAATGACGGAGCTCGTCGAATCGATCGAAAAAGTCATGCTTGGCCCTGAGCGCCGCAGCCACTTGATGAACGAGCACGAACGCAAAGTCACGGCGTACCATGAAGCTGGCCACGCGCTCGTTGCACACCTCTCCCCTCACATGGATCCGGTGCAGAAAGTCTCGATCATCAGCCGTGGTCGCGCCGCTGGCTACACCATCCGCCTTCCAACCGAAGACCGCACGATGCGTACACGCGAGGAATACAAAGAAGATATCGCTGTTGCCCTTGGTGGCTACGCTGCCGAACTCGCCTTTTTTGGAGACATCACGACTGGCGCCTCAAACGACATGCAGAACGCAACCAAGCTCGCGCGCAACATGGTCACGCAATGGGGTATGTCCGATCTCCTTGGTCCTCGCACCTATGGTGAACGCCAAGACATGATCTTCCTTGGTCGCGAAATCCAAGAGACGCGCGACTACTCGGAAGACAAAGCGCAGCTCATCGACAAGGAAATCGATCGCTTAATCGCTGATGGTCTCGCTACGGCGAAAAAGATCGTCAGTGAACAGCGTGAGGCCATGGACCGTATTTGCGACCACCTCATCAAAAAAGAAATCATTGAGCGAGACGAGTTCGAGGCGGTTGTGGGCCTCCCCCCAGCCAATCCGAATAGCTCGATCCACAAACCAGCAACCGCCTAAGCATAAAAAAACGGACCAATGGTCCGTTTTTTTATTCCTACCCCTTACGCTTTGCTCTCTGGCTTTGTTTCTCCCACCGGTGGCTCTAAGAGAGTTGAATCGATGTTCGCGACCGCCAAGACCTCATCTACACTTGTTTTTCCTTCCAACGCTTTTAACAACCCATCCTGCGCCATCGTTAACATTCCGTTTTTGATGGCCATGTCAGCAATCATAAACTCCGAGACTTCTTTTGACAGCACTTCCTGCTCAATTTCTTTCGTCATCGTAAAAATTTCATAGATACCAACGCGTCCTTTGTATCCAAGGTTGTTGCAGGTTTTACAGCCTGGTCCAGGGCCCTTGAAGGCAAGATGATCGAGATCGACGTGAATACCTGATTTGGGACCAATAGCAGCAAGCACACGGCGTACTTCTTCTGCCTGACCCGGGCGAAGCGTCGCTGCCACCGCGCAATCCGGACACAACCGACGCACTAAGCGCTGTCCGATGACCGCATTCAAGGCGGGCGCGAGCAAAAATGGTTTCACGCCCATCGAAAGAAAACGCGGGATCGCTCCAGCTGCGCTGTTGGTGTGAATCGTTGAAACCACCAAGTGACCCGTGAGAGCAGCCTGAATCGAAATCTCGGCTGTCTCGAGATCACGAATTTCTCCCACCATCACGATATCCGGGTCCTGACGCAAAATCGAGCGCAACCCTTTTGCAAAATCATAATCCTTCGAGTGATCAATCTGGCTTTGGTTGATGCCGGCCAATTTATATTCGACTGGATCTTCCAAGGTAATAATTTTTACGCCCGGGTCGTTCAACTTCTTCAAAATCGCGTACAGCGTCGTTGTTTTACCAGACCCCGTCGGACCAGTGGTCACAATCATGCCGTTTGGCTTCTCAATTTCTTTCTGTAACCGCTCAAGCGCTAAGCCTGTGATACCCAAGTTATCAAACTCAAGCGCCACCGCTTTCGGACGGAGCAAACGCATGACCACCGATTCACCGAAAGCCGTTGGCAAGAAGCTGACACGAATATCGATCTTTTCATTCGGAAGATAAATCGTGATACGACCATCTTGCGGAACGCTATCAATGTTGATTTTCACACCCGACAAGAGCTTCAAACGCCCGATCATCTGCTGCCAAGCCGAACGTGGCAGATGAGCCGCCTCCTGCAGCAGTCCATCCATGCGGAAACGGACTTTCACCGCATCTTCTTCTGCTTCCACATGAATATCAGATGCATTCGCTTTGAGCGACGCGCCGATAATCAACGTAATGATGTCGGTTGTATTAACTTTCGTGATTTGTTGTTGGAGCTCATGGAAATCCGCAATCTGCTTTTGATACTTATCGAGATCAGATTCATCGATGCGGTAGCCGTAGATAACTTCTTTCGGGATCGGCAAAACATCGTACAACTTGAAGGCCGCCTGGAAGCTATCTTCAGAGATGTAATAGACATTGACATTCGAATGCTGCTCCTCCGATAGTCGCGCGCGAATCTTTTCAACTTCTTCCGAAGGATTGGTCGTGGCGAGACGAATTTCTTCTTTGACCTTAAAAAAACAGATGACTTGGTTGCTCTCGGCTTCTTGTTTTTTGATCAATATCAAGGCTTCTGGCGCAATCGGAAAGCCACGGAGCGCGATATACGGCAATCCAAATTTGATCGCCATCTCTTGGGCCAACTTCTCTTTTTCGCGGAGCTTGATCTCCGACATTTTGTCCGTCAGAGCGGCTTGCGCGGCAGCGGGCGGAGGCTTGATCGGCGTCGCTGGAGCTGAGGAGCTGTTATTGATCGGGCTTTTCTTAATCGACGCGGTAAAGGCCGCTAATTCATCCGCTGCTTTGGTCGCATCGTCCTCAGGCAGGGGTTTTTTCAGCAAATCCTCAATCGAGGCTGCTTTCTTGGGAGGAAGAGTTGCCACAGGTTATTTGGCCGTGGCGCGCGCCGAACGGCGGGAGGTGAGAGAATGGAAGACGCGGACAAGCTTGCTATGAGCCGTACCTTCAATCGCCCGACGATAGAGGCGATTCCAGGTGGAATACTGGAAGTTCACCGCAAACAATCCACCGATAATCGCTGCCAGCAACACAATCGCTGCGATCGCAATGTTTACGAAGACGAAAATCTTTGGGAATCCAAGGTAAACGCTTGCCACCAAGAAACCAACTGCGGGTAATCCAGCAAACAAGGCGATCAAGAGCGAGGCGCTGAAGATCAGAGCACCAATGATCATCATCAAAAATGCTGTTTCAACGATCGTAAGCCAAGCTTTACGAAGCAATTCCCAAGCATGAACCAGCGCTTCGTGGAGCGTCATACCGTCAGCCATCACCCCATTTAAGGCAAACATGTGAAGGGAGGTCGCGACGAACAACACCGTCAAGTACACAAGTGACGCAATACTAAACCAAATGACGTCTCCCGATCTTCCTTCGATCGCCGTGGTAAAGACGCGCAGCGCCAATGAACCAAGACCTGCCACCCCCAACATCAGGATGTTCAAAACGCCCAATGGAACGACCCGCTTCGCAGCTGCCTGCAAAATCTGACGGAATCCCTTGTTCATCGTCGTCTGACCACGATCGAGACAGCCAATCAACGTTCCCTGTGCAATAACACTAAAGAACAAGATCAAGAAAATCAGCGCGAGCGACAGCAAAATACTCTGCGTTAAGGCAAAACGATTCACCCAATCGAGTCGCTGCGCCTGCAGCAGGTAGTTATGCCAGCGGTCATCACGCGTAAGCGGCGAATTGAGAGCACTTCGCAACGACAAAAGGAACACGTCGTAAATACCTCCGGTCTGGAGGAACACCGTGAGTAAGGCAAGCGGCCAAAAATGCTTCTCTTTCCACGCAAGAGCGAGGGCGTCACGGAGAATTTGGCGGTAAAGCGGACGATGCAAAGGAGCTGGGGTAGCGCGAGGCATAGAACTGAGGAGAAGTATACCATAGACGGAGTCTGTTTTGCGTTTTACGAGAAATCTGGTATAAAAATGCCCTCGCTGATCGCGGTTGATCGGCGGGGAACCCCAAGACTCCAACCGGAGAAGCAACTTGTTGCACACCACAGAAACGGCCGAACATCGGCGTCCGCGTCCCGGAGACGGTCCGCACCCGTCTCCCTTCCAGCACCCCCTCGATGAGAAGGGTCAGCGACCCGACATCGAGGAGGGGCCTCGTCCGGCGCCCACTCCGACCCCGGTGCCTCAATCCCCCGTCGCCGAGTTCACGGGCGGGTACCAGAAGGTCCACGACCGCTGGTTCACGCTCGGAGGTGATGCGAGCATCCACCTCGACCCCGACGACGGCTGGATGCGCTTCGCGCGCATCTGACCAGCCGCCAACCCCAGGCGCGCGCTCCGCTTCCACGCGGAGCGCGCCCTCGGCGCCTACGCCGCGCTTCTCGCGGCAACGCGCCCTTCACCGCACTCCCCACTCCCGGAGTGCGGATTGCGTTTTAAAAGGTTACGACACGCTCACCCGTTTCTGATGGCTTAATCTCGATCTTCAAAATCGGCACACCAAATTTTTTCAACGCATCACCCAACTGTTCTGGCCATTCCATCGCAACAATCGTTCCTGGCTCGGACAGCTCCCCTTCCAAATCCAAGGCATAGACATCGTTTGCCGTTTCTAATCGATAGGCATCAATGTGCACGAGTCGACGAATTCCACGAACCTCAACTGGAAGCACGTATGCTCGAAGCAACGAGAAGGTGGGACTCCGCGGACGATCTTCCACACCTAAAGCTTGTGCCAACGCTTGCACAAAGGTCGTTTTCCCGGCTCCGAGCGGACCGGACAGTGCCAAGATCATTGGTGCGCGTAGGTGTTCAATCAAGGCATCTACTACCTCTTTCCACTCGTGAATCCCCTGTCCGTTCAAGTGAATCGTGTGTGTACTCATACGCCGATATTCCACTCTGGATCAATTTCAACATCCGCCCAGTTGGAAAGGTCACCTAACTTGTAACGCCAGTAGCCAGCCGCCGCGATCATCGCTGCGTTGTCCGTGATGTACTTTCGCATCGACGGAAAATACTGCACGCCTGGCAGCTGTTTTTTGAGGGCGCTTCCTAACCGTTTGCGCAACGCCTGGCTCGCCGACACGCCCCCTACCAAGAGCACTCCTTTCACATGCTGTTGCTTTGCCGCGTTCACCGTCTTCTCAACCAGAATGTCTACGATCGCTTCCTGAACAGCGAGTGCCAGATCATTTTTTGTCTGCTCAAGGTCTGAAGTTTTTGTCTTCGCTTCTTCCCAAGCCGTACGAACAGCCGTCTTCAATCCGCTAAAACTGAAATCAAACGTACCGTCATGACGCATCGGTCGAGGCAAATTGAACATTCCCTTCTTTCCTTGAAGCGCCCGCTTTTCAATTTGTGGACCACCTGGATACGGCAATCCCATCAACTTCGCCGCTTTATCAAACGCTTCCCCGGCGGCATCGTCACGCGTTTGTCCGATCAAACGATACTTGCCCAACGATTCCACAAGCACAAGCTCCGTGTGACCACCCGACACGATCAGCGCGAGGAGTGGATATTCCCAAAAACGGCGACGCTGTCCATCAAGCCAAGCTGAGGCGACATGTCCTTCTAAGTGATTCACGGCAACGAAAGGCTTTCCTGAAAGAAGCGCCAACGTCCGACCCGCTTCAACCCCAACACTGAGCGCCGTCGGCAGCCCAGGGCCCCGTGTAACTGCCACGACATCAAAGGCGTCCATCCCCTTCTCACCCAACGCTTGCGTTAACAATGAGACGGTCTCTGGCACATGCGAGCGGGCTGCCACTTCTGGCACTACACCTCCATACTTTTGATGGATCGGCACCTGAGAAGACACAAGATGCTCAAGCACCTTCACCTCTTCCGCCTTCCCTGGCCGCTCTTTTATGGAAATTAAAGAAATCGCTGTCTCGTCACAGCTCGTTTCAATCGCCAGAACACGAATCGGTTTCATCTAGCCGAGAGAGTAGCAGACCTGGGAAAAGACTCAACCTACCTGGGCAACCGGCTCTGGCGACGTTGGCCGACCATAGGCGATCAGCGCGTGCGTTCGAATACGGTCTAAGGCGTCTAACTTGTGTTGTAGTTTGAGCTGCTCTTCGAGAGAACCTGTTGTTTTGTCTGCATTGGCACGAAGCTCCGCCTCTACTTGATCCAACACGGAGGGAAGTTGATCCCGATGCGTGCGCATAACGCGCTTCTTGAGACATTCCGCTACATCTTCCTCAAATTCTGGAGAGCTCAAGTACCCTTTCCCAGGCGCATTCACGAGAAATGCAATGTGATTGCGCTTGGCGATCCACGTATGCTCGGGATCTTCCATGCGATTCTGCCATTCGATTTGCTCTTCACGAGCCTCTTTTATGGAGATTCGCTTCTTCGCGTGCTGCACGAGGGTTTTCCATACAGCCGCTTGAACTGGACTCGTCTCCTCTTGAGAGAGAAGGAATGCGGTGTATTCGGCCGCTGCCCCTTCCGATGAAAGGCTCTGCAAATAGGGATTGAGTTGAATATTTGAAAGGAGCTCTTTCGCTGTTTTTGCACGCTCAACGAGGCTTTCAAAAATCGCTTGTGCTTTTACATCTGGCACAACCTCTCCCAGCGTGGTCTTAAGATACTCCTTGAGAATTTCTCGGGTCGGTTCTTCCGGTGCTGACTCCTTTCCTAAATCGGGTACAGCCGATGGGTCTTCATATGCCCAAATCCCAAGCGATCCACCCTCTTCTCGAAAACGAAGGAATACGTTCTGCAACTCCTTCACACGTGGATCGGGGTGGCCATTCTTGAGAGCGGCATCCACCCAGTCAATCGCCGCATAATGCGTCGCTTTTTTCGTTAAGTCTGCCGCCTCATCGCTCTCAAGAAATGCTCGGATAACTTCTCGAACCGAACCCTTCTCTGTTTGAAACAGCCTCCCAAGTTTCTTCTTGGCAGCATTCACGGCACTTACCTCTTGCTCTTGTAACCGATTCACGAGCGTTTGCTGCTCAGAAAAAGCTCCATCCATGAGGTGAGTATAGCAGAAAACGAACTGCACCCCCGGACTGAGGTACAGTCCGGGGGTGCGTGTAAGTTGAGCGGGGTCACGACACCCCGACGGCCCCCTTCTGAGCGTGGCACGCCCGGATGCGAGCCTGGATGATGGCGGCAGCCTCGGCAACCGCTCGATCGAGACCACCCGGTGCGTGATCGTTCACGATCACGTGATGGATGGAGATGTCGATCTTGGCACGCTCACCGTCTGCCTCCGCACGCTCATCGCGGCGAGCGAGGGGAGACATGTTCTGCCCCACGATCTCGATGACGACCATCCCCAGGGCGTCGCGACCGAAGACCTCCTCCAGGGTCTTGACCCCGTGCTCGGTCATGTCACAGAGCGCGGGGTTCTTGGCGAGGGGTGCAAAACTCTCCGCGGTCCGCCCGTAGCGCCGACCATGCACTTCCGCCCACTCGTAGAACCGCCTCGCCCGGATCATCTCTTCGAAGGTCTCCGGGTTCGTGAAGAAGTAGGCGTCCTCCGCCTCACCATCACGGCGCGCTCGCGTCGTCCAGGACGTAGCGTGGCGCAGCTCGGGGAACAGTTCGAAGAGGCGCTTCATGAGCTCCCCCTTCCCCACTCCCGTGCCACCGACGAAGACGAACAGAGGATGCTGAGCATCAGTTTTTGGATCGAACACCATCGTGCCACCTGCCTTGTTGCGATTCGCTACCGCGACGATACGCGGCTTGTCGAAATAGCCGCCGAAACTATAGGGATCGACCCTCGATCGGTCAACGTACCTCAAGTGGTATAGTAGGCGCGCGTCTCCACCTATGTCCGCTCCCTTTTTTCAAGGTCGCTGCGCTCGTCTCGTGTATGGGCTATTAATTGCTGGACTCACAGCCGGTGTTACCTGGGTGCTTTTGGTTCGACATTCGGCCTGGCCACTCGCTCCCCTCGCTGCTCAACAGCCCATGCATATGAATTCTTCGTCGTCTATTCCAGAAGTATCGCCTACGCTCGTCTCAACATCGTTCGATCATCGAGACGTATTTCAGGTGGATCCAACGAGCCAAATCCTTCTGGTCCCTCACCACCTCGTCGCAGGACGAGAACTAGCAAGCCTCCTCGCTTCTTCACCCACGCGTAGCCAAGTGCTCTTACTTTCTCCCGATCACTTCACGAAAGGCAAACAGGCACTCTCGACCACACGACAATCATTCGTCTGGAACGGACAGCGGATCAATCCTACTCCTGAAATCATCGACCTCCTGCTCAACGAATTTCCGGAGACACTGAAGATTCAAGACGACGTATTTACACGCGAGCATGGCGTTCGTGGCCTGATCCCTTTCATTCAAACGGCTTGGCCGCGCACAAACGTGACACCAGTGACCGTGAGACTCGACACATCAAATAAAACCATCGAGCAGCTCGCACGTGTATTACACAAAGAATTGGAAACGAATCCCAACCTGACGCTCATCATCACGATCGATTTCTCGCATGACCTGCCCGTCTATCTTGCGAATTTACATGACGCGCACTCGATCAAGTCGTTAGAGTATCTCGATATTGAAGCGAGTAAACTGGTCGAGATTGATTCGCCGCCCCTCTTCCGCCTTCTCACGACACTCACCAAATTGCAGAACAGATCGCTCCAGCTTCAGGCGCACACCAACAGTTTAAAACTTATGAAAGCCGAAGCGACGCCGCTTGGCACAAGCCACCTGCTCATGAGCCAACACCCTGGACCACCGCTCATGAATCCAACACCCTTCTTCACGTTTTATTATGACCCTGGTCGGAAAATTGTGAGCTCTGAAGATCGTGCCTATCGTGGGTATGATGAAGTTCAAATCGCCTCCATTCCGTTCCCAGCGGTCTTCGTAAAAGAAGAGACGCACACTGATACCATTTGGCATGCACTGCCCATCCAGCAACAAACGACCTCGCATTGGACGCTCGTTTCCGACAACGTGTTTGAGACGATGAAAACAGAGCGCGCGATCTGGGAAGCCTGGGCCGCAGAACATCTTTCGACGAAAGACCTCGAGTGATACGATACGGTCCATATGGACCAACCCTCTTCTGCTCCTTCCACTTCACCAACGCCAGCCCCAACACCAGGCTCGACTCCCACGCCACCAAGCACAAGTAGCCATTCAACAGCGCTCCTGGTAGGCGTGAGTGTTTTGATTGGATTACTGATCGGTATCTTTGGCTTCATGGTCTGGCAACGCACAAGCAACTCCACTCCAACACCAGCGCCGATTGTGGTTATTCCAAACGAAACGCCTACTTCAACACCATCCATTACTCCAACCTCGACAGCCTCACATGTCGATACACGTGAAGCGGCCGTAAACGTCGCTTGGAAAAGCGGTGTAATCGCCGTTCCAAGCGAAGCCTTTGGCACAATCATTCCTGCCAACCGCTTCGAAACACGTAATCCAACCGGCTATCAAGGCGGGATTGATGATGCTGTTCCCTATTACAAATTCAGCTACGATTTCTACGCTCAAGGTCAGGTCACAGACGGTCCATATCAGGGCCACCTCGTCTACGGCGCTAAGCAAATCGATCGCGAAGTCGATCTCGGCATGGATCAAACGCAGGTTCCTGAGTTCTTCAACCTCTTAGTCTCACCCGATAAGCGCGAAGTACGTATCGTCGGTCTTGCCGGTTCTTCCGTGTTTGAACCTGTTTGGAAAGACGTCATCTACGCTCCAAAACTCCGCTTGAACGTGAGCGACTTCCCAGCCACGTTGACGTTGGAGAATGGAAAGACGGTTCGTCGTGCCGATCTCTCCTCCAAAGCGGCCCCCATGCCTCTCTGTGGCGGTTCCACTGGCTGCGTTGACCGTCTCCCGCTTGCTCGCACTACTGATGGCCGAAGCCTCTACAGTGGTCCAACTGGTTCATACCTCACCGACCAGACCGTCAAACCAGGTTGCGTTGTGCTGTATCGTGAAAACGGCGAAGGCGCGGTCTATGAGAGCGGCATTTCAACAGCTGTCCGCGATCCACAAATGGGCACGGATGAAAGCTATCCAGCCCCACGCGTTGTCACACCGGCTCAGCTCACCTGGGATGCAGCCTACGCCAATACCTCCACCTTCCGCGCTCACGAAGTCGGCGGCTGTGGTGGCATCGATTGTCTTCGCGTTTTGAGTAGCAACGAACTACGTGAACAGGACTTGGTCCAAGCAGGGACCGTTGCCAATGGCGAACCAATTTTCGTCTTCAAGCCAGAAGCGCTTCGCCAACGGCCAACCGTCTTAAATGAAGTCTACGACTCTTGGTACGACTACGATTCAGGCAGCAACCAAAAACCATCGATCGAGGAATTCCTCCGTCGTGTAAAAGTTCCTGTCCTTTTCTGGAAAGATGCCTTCGGTCGCTACGTCGCCTACAAGAACACCATCGCCGTGCCCCTCGCAGAATGTGGGAAGCCCGTTATCTACTTGTACCCACCACAAACGCAGGCTGTGCACGTAAAACTTCCTTCGTTCATCCAGGTCACCGTCAGCGATCCAACCTATCCAACAGAAGGTTGGCACGTCACCGCTCATCCATCCGGCAAACTCATTATGAAAGATGGGAGTAGCGTGAGCTCGCTCTTCTGGGAAGGTCTTGGCGTGAACTATACGGTTCCAACTACCGGCTTCGTCGTGAAAGATGGCCAAGTGGAGTCGTTCCTCAAAACCACGCTTGCTCGCTACGGTTTGAATGCTCAGGAGAGCAAAGACTTCATGGAGTTCTGGGTCCCTCGTATGACGGGCGCTCCGTACTACCGCATCTCCTTCCTCACGAACGATTGGAACAAGCAGGTTCCGCTACATGTCAGCCCAGCGCCACAAACCAACATCCGCCTCTTCATGGATTGGCAACGTTTGGCCGGACCAATCCAACTCCCAGAACCAACCATCACGACGCCAGTCCGCAACGGATTCACCTTGGTTGAATGGGGCGGCTTACTCCGCTAATCGAACAAACGGAAATAAAAACAGACCGCCATTCGCGGTCTGTTTTTATTAACTTGCAAGCTTCAACTGCTGTTGATCCAATGCATCGAGCAGGCGGATGATCGCCCCTCTCGTTTCTGATTGTTCAGTTCCCATCTGGTGAGCCAGCGCATTCGCTAAACACGCACGAGCAACCTGCGGATATTCACTTACAACTCGATGAGAGACAAAGTCTTGCACATCTTGAGCGAAGCCTTCGCTTTGAAAATACGTCGGATCACTCGGATGAGTCAGAATACTCACAAGCGATGTCAGACGCTCTTGCGCGATCTCTGGTGTCAGACCCTCTTTTCTGGCTTGGTCAGGAGTGATTCTTGATGCTTCTTTTTCTTGTAGCCACTCTTCTAAACTCATCCTTTTTCGCTGCGTATCAACAACGATACTATACAACGCCAATGCACGCGGATCGTAGTCTGGACTCTCTTTGCTACGTCGGTTTGCGGACCACACTTTCAACGCGCCCCAACGATCGTGCTGAGTCAGCCTATCTGACTCTGGAAGCAACGTAACCGTCCGAATCAGATCCTCTGGAGTCATAGATTTATTCGCAAAGACCCGAGTCAGCTCTGACTGAAGCGCCGCTTGCGCTCGCTGAATCTCATCAAAACGGTTCGGCGTTTCCACCGCTACTCTTCGCACGACACCACTCTTCTCGGGCCCACTTTCACCAAGTGGCCGGTGAACCGAGGCTCCTCGTTCTCTTGTATTCATACGAAAAGCATAGCACTCATGCTCGCCTCAAACACGCCGTACACAAAACCACACCCTTACAGGTGTGGTTTTGTTGGTAGCTCCAGGGGGAATCGAACCCCCATTAACGGCTTGAAAAGCCGCTGTCCTAACCATTAGACGATGAAGCCATCTGGCGATTGAACCGAGGTGAAATCGCGTCGGCAGGATATCGATCTTCGGCTAAATCGTCAAGGAATTGAGGCGCCTGTTTGTTCCACAATTACGTGAAAAACACAGGTGCCCGCCTGTCGTCGGTGAGCACCGAGACAGGACAGTGAGTGCGCGTAGGCAGCGCACTCAGAGCGGAAAGGGCCAGTGAGGCACGACCGACTGACGGCGACGGAGGACGTCCACCGCGAAGCGGCCGAGATCCCAGGCCTCCCCAGCGCTCTCCTTGACGCGCTGCGACCTGCGCAGCGCGCGAGCGGCCAGGTCGAGACCGAGCTCGATGCCATGAGCGACGACGGCTCCGACATCCTCCTTGTTGATCTCCCCGACCCGCTGCACGAGGCGACAGGGAGTGGCCGCAGCGTAGACCGCCGCGTCCAGACAGCTGAAGAAGGCGTTCTCCCCGCGCAGGTCAGCGTGGGGGTCAGGGTCGGGCGGAGACGGAGGCGACTCCTCTCGATCCTCCGTCCCGTCCCACACGAGCAGATTGAGATACGCTGAAATCACACGTCCGCACCCATACATGACCATCGCTCCTTACGGCGCAGCAGAAAACGCGCACCGTCCCGTTATCTCACCCGAAATGAGGCAAAATCACAAGACGATGCGGATTTTTAGATATGTTGCGGCGCGAGGGGCTGAGCCACCCCCCGCGCCTTACTTCTTCAGACCTCCTTAGACCTCCTTCCTTTCACTGGAAACGGCAGATGAAAGCCGGGATGCGCCCGTCTTCGATCTGTGCCTTCCACCACGGGGCGTGCTGCTCCTCGAGTGCGCCGCAGTGGATCCCTTCGATCTTCACCTCACGAGGCGGTTGATCGAGCTTCAGACCGAACATGCTTCGTACTGCGCGCTGAAAATCACGTACTCCGACAGGGATGGGGAGGGTAGGACTTGCGAAGACCTGGCCCCCGCTCATGTCGAAGAGCATCTTCCACACGGCGTACTCGGTCGTGGTCCAGCCGAGATACTTGAGCCCGGGCGCATAGCCGAGCTCATCATTCCGCGCCTGCCCGATAAGCAGCGGAAGCAGCGCCTCAGGCCGCTCGTCCTTGGCGAAGGCGAAGGCGATGGGCACGAGCAGCTCCCGCTCGAGCGTTCGGAAGATCCCGGCCGCGACGAGCTGCCCCTTGCGACGGAAGCCGACGAAGGCGTTGCCGTGGTGCGAGAATTCGCTCGACCTGATGCCCGCGAAGCCGACGAGCTGCTGTCGAAGATCGGGCGGGATCTGACCGAAACCATGAATCCGCTCCGCACCATCCACCGGAATCAATTCTTTCATGACAGACTGCGCCTCTTCTCGCAGGTTATCCTTTGCATCCTATACGCAAAGGAATCGGATAGCCTAAGAACTCGTCGTGCTTTTTGCAAGACGAGCTCCATGCAGCACTCTCGACTTACACCCGTTTCATTTGTGATTTTCGCCAGGCAGCAATCTTCGCATGGTCACCCGACATCAAAATCTCTGGAATCCCCCAGGCTTTTTTCCCCGCTTTATACACCTCTGGTCGCGTATACTGTGGATATTCCAACAAGCCTTCTTCGGTGTGTGATTCTGTATCTAAAGATGCCTCCTCTCCCAGCACACCCGGACGCAAACGCGAAACAGCATCCGTCATCGTTAAGGCTGCCAGTTCGCCGCCTGTAAGTACAAACGATCCAATTGAAAGCTCTTCATCAACCAGCTCTTCGGTAATACGTTCATCTACCCCTTCATACCGACCGCACAAAAACACCAAGCGATCATACTGAGACAAGCGCACCGCGTCCGCCTGCTGAAACCGTTTTCCCTTCGCACTCGTTAAAATTACTCGCGTTTTTTTAGCTGTCGCGGTCGGTGATCCATCTTTCTTCCGGACTTTCAACGCCACCAGCGCCTCATGAAACGGCGCAACTTTCATCACCATCCCCGGCCCCCCACCAAAGGGACGATCATCGACCGTCTGATGACGATCATGCGTCCACATGCGTAAGTTATGCGCCTGGAGATCAAGCAGCTTCTCACGCTGCGCTCGACCTAAGATCGACCCATCTAAATAGGGCTGAACGAGTTCTGGGAAAATCGTCAGAATATCGACTTTCAGGGCTTTGCGTTTAGGCATACGAAAGAGCATACGAGAAATAACCAAGAAACAAAAGCCGGTACAAAAAGAGCCCCGGCAAGCCGAGGCTCTTTTTCTGCCTACTCAATTAAAGACCGAGGTCGTTCAGGTCGGAATCGGAAACCAATCCAGATTCACCGTGACCGCTCGAAGTAGCGCTTGGAGCGACCGATTCGCTCTCCATAGAGTTCGTTCCCTTGCGTTCTTGGTGCTCGCGACGCGCTGACTCTGGTTCATAGATACGCATATTCACACGCGCATTTGCCTTTGCACCAACAATCTTGAGCAAAATACGGAGCGCGCGCGCCGTCTGCCCTTCGCGACCAATGATATAGCCCATGTCATCCTGGCCAACGCTGAGCGTGAGCAATACGCCGCGGTCATCAACCGTACGTTCCACCTTTACGTTTTCTGGGTGGTTTACGATTGATTTCACAACATACTCAAGGAACTCCTGCTCTACATGCTGCCCATCCAATTGCTGTACGTCCATGTCCATAGTAATGGCTTTTATGACCTCCAGTGGGTGGAGGCGGCTAAATGATCAGCCCCTCAGGGGGATGGAAAAACGATAGCATGGCGGTTTTCTTGACGGAAGGCCTAGCAAAGGCTATTCTTGGCGCCATGTTAACGATCCGCCTCACCCGTGTCGGGAAAAAGAAGCAGCCCTCCTATCGCTTCATCGTGTCTGAAAAGGCCCGTGATCCATGGGGAAAAGCGCTCGAACTCCTCGGGACCTACAACCCTTTGACCAATCCATCCACAATTAAGCTCGAAAAAGAGCGCATTTTGTACTGGATTTCTAAGGGCGCTCAGTGCTCCGAAACCGTTTGGAACCTCTTTGTCGACCAGGGTTTGGTCCAGGGAGCCAAAAAGCGCGTGAACACCATCAAAAAGCGTCACGCCGAGCGTCTTGCCAAGCAAGCAGCCTCGTAATCCTTGATACGAAACCACAAAACAGAGCCAATTGGCTCTGTTTTGTTGACTAGCCAGGAAAAACCTGGCAGAGTAAGCCGTTTCTCGCGCAGGCTAGGCGCGCTAGCTGAGGCGGGAAACACCCTCTCTCACGAGGAACTCTCCATGAGAAGATTGCCCGGACCGGACCCTGAGGGGTTCCGTCGACCCATCAAGATCACCAAGGAAGGCGTGGTGCGTATCAGCGACGCGGCCGCCGACTACACGGCGATGCCCGAGGAGCCTGAGAAGCTCCACTTCCAAAGCGGACCGGGCGACAACGCCCCGACGCTTGTACCACCCCCGAGGGGCGACGACGACCTCGCGGAGTAACTCCCGCGGACCACAGGGGCACGGAGGAGGAAGCTCATACGCGGAGCGGCTACTTAGCCCTCCGCGCCCCGACTATTCAGTGAACTTCTTCACTGCATTGAGGGGGGGGGGACAAAAAAACAACACCCGACCATTAGGTAGCCGGGTGTTGTTTTTTGAGCGAATCGATATCTTCGAGTTTTACGGACAAGAGCTGAGACACTCCATCACCACCCATCGTAACGCCATACAGCACATTCGCTTGAGCCATCGTAGCCCGGTTATGTGTAATGACCACGAACTGTGTTTTATCGGCGAGCGACGCTACAATCTCTGCGAACTTCCTGGAGTTCGATTCGTCCAACGCGGCGTCGACCTCATCCAGCACCACAAACGGAGAAGGGTTTGTCGCCATAATCGCACAGATCAATGCAATCGACGTGAGGGCGCGTTCTCCTCCGGACAAAAGCGAAATCGACTTGAAGGTTTTTCCCGGTGGCGTCACCTGAATATCAATTCCGACGATATGTTCTTCCGGCTCACCTTCTTCAAGGATCACGTTCCCCATATCATCAACCTCTGGTTCCGATTGAACTTCGACCAACTTCGCGTCCCCTCCTCCGAACAAGGTTTTGAAGAATTTCCCGAACTCACGGTTCAAATCTGAGAAGGCGGTTTTACTACGCTCCTGAATGGTCTGATCAAGCTCCTTCACGACCGTTTCCAGCGCTACCAACCCGGCGCGCACATCTTCGGCTTGCTGCGAGAGGAAGGTGTGACGTTCTTTGGTTTCGGCGTGCTCTTTCATGACTTCGGGATCAATGCCACCAATCCACTCAAGCTGAGAGCGCAGACGCTGCAAACGCGGGCCGATGTCTGGTGAACCTGGATTCGTTGCGGCACTTGTAGCCAATTGATCGAGCTCACCTTCCAACGTTGGGGCTTGGACACGCAGCTCCTGCAAGAAGCCTTCACGGCGCGTTTCATAGCGAGCAACGTCGATCGCTGCACTCGAGGCCGTCTGTTCGATTGAATGAATATCTTGGCGCTTGCTCGTGAGCTTACGCTGAAGCTCAAACAAGTGTGAACGCTGCTCGCGATCGCGTTGATTCCAGGCATCCAATTCACGCTCGGTCTCACGAACTTTTTCTGTGATCAAAACAAGCGCTTGTGCCAACGTCATCGCTTCGGCTTCGATCTCAGGATTCTGCGTTGGTACTTGTTCCGGCTCTGGGGCTGGACGCTGCAGCTTTCCAACCAAGCCATCGCCCAACGATTGAAGATCAACAACCAAGGCACGGATCGACGCTATGTCAGGGTTCGCTGCCTGAACCGCGGCCAACAACGCCTGGTGTTTCGCGCGCAACTCTTCGATCCCTTCAATAATTTTGGATAACGGAAGTGGCGACCACGGTTTTTCTGCCCGCACAGCCGCAACAGCACGCTTTGTTTCAAGCTTCAACTGCTCTTCACGAATCCGTCCGCGTTCACGGTTCAACTCATCGAGCTTTTTGCGGATCTCTTGGAAGCCTTCATTCACCGGCACATCTTTCTCCATCTTTTCAAGCTCCTGCTGCAAGGCTGACGCTTCCGCTTCACGGGTTGTCACTTCTTGCTTAGCCTTATCTAATTTCTGGGCCGCTTCTTGCCAGCCGCGCTGGATCTCCGCCCACTGGCGCCCGTAATGCTGACGTTCAAGCGA
>CAYQAL010000007.1:0-12636 GCA_964415465.1 uncultured Gammaproteobacteria bacterium | reverse complement strand
TCACAAAAGCCCGATTTTCCGCGCTTTTCCGACCCAGCAAAGATCACATCTTCGCCCTTTTTTCCACGAAGAAGCTTCATACTCTGCTCGCCCATCACCCAGCGCAAACTATCAGCCACATTGGACTTTCCCGAGCCATTTGGCCCAACGACAGCCGTTACCCCACGCCGTCCAGAGGCGTCTAGAACGAATTCTAAGCCTGTTTTCTGGGCAAAGGTTTTGAAGCCTTGGAGCTCGAGACGCTTGAGGTACATACGGCGACTATACTACTCTATCGCCATGCCACATACCAAAGACGCCGGATTCGAGCATTTGCGGGAAGCCTTTGCCGAACTCCTCACCGAAATCGAGTTTCCCCCAGGCGTCTTCGTGACGGTCCTGGGCGCCAAGATTGCCGCGAATTCCGCCCACGCCACCATCAAGCTCTCCGTTTTCCCAGATGGGAAAGATAAGGAGGTCTTAGAGACACTAAGCGCCTCGATGCATGATTTGAAGGACGGCCTCGCCAACACGTTGCGCTTACGCCGCATTCCAGATCTTCATTTCGAATTCGATCACACCGAATCGGAAGCCGCCGTCATCGAAGAAGCGATCAACGATCTCAAGCGAAAGGGCGAACTGTAATATCTTGACCCCGCCCTTTATATGCCATCGTCTTACGAGCAGATTGTCGAAGATCTAAAGGCGCAATCGTTTCACAAAATTTCGATCACCTGTTCACAAGAAGAAATCGAGGCAGCTGTGAAAGCGTTTTTCGCGTTCATGCAATTGCCAGAAGAGACGAAATTCCGATTCTCCGCACGACTTGATCCTGAAGATCGTGGAACAGAGATTGGGTACTGGACTCGTCGGCGCTCGGAAGGACACGCGGATGATCGAGGTTACTTCCATTATTCAGAAGCTGCCGACAAACTATTCCGTCCAAAAGGCCAAGATTGTCCTGAGCTCATTGCGTTCATGGACGCAGCGAAAATCGTTCACACGTCCGCAGCTCATACCATGCATGAAGTGGTTCAGGTGATTGATGAACAACATCCAGGACTTGAACAAGCGTTGTTTAACCCAGGTAACGGACGCGAGCTTCGTCTACCACTTCGTTTCCTTGCGTACACGCAATCCGAACCTGGCAATTTTCTCGCGATCGGTCACTATGACCGCGGAGCCTGTACGCTCGCTGTCGCAGAAAGCGCTCCAGGTTTACGCATCGGAAAGACACCGGAAACTGTCAAAGAAGTCATACATGAACCAGGCTATGGCCTCTTCTTTCCTGGAATCCATCTACAAGAATTCACGAACGAGACGTTCGCTCCAAGCTGGCATGACGTGGTTCAAAAAGATCAAGACGCCTTTCAAACAGCCTATGCGCGTTGGGCCGTCGTCCTGTTTGCGAGCGCTTGGGATCGGCAGATCTTGAGTTGGGATGCGTGTCATACCCCGCAAAAGTAACTTCGTAAAACACACACCAAAAATTGACAGAGCGGTGCGTAACTTTTATTATTTGGTCCCCCATTTTGGGGGACCTTCCTGTTTTTTCAGCACTCGCTGATGAGAAAACAGGAGGACGCAAACCCGCGAACCTCCTAAACCTGCACAGGAGCAGAACAACGTGAGTGAAGTAGACACACCTCCGAACCTGTCGGGCGACGACCTCGCTCGACACGGCGAACGGTGCCGAGATGCGGTTCTCGCCCTCGGCACCGAACACGCGGACCGACTGGCTGTGAGCGAACGCTCGCAGCAGACCGGACCCGATCCCTGGCTGACCATCGGCCGCCTCATGGAGGCGGCGATGACGAGTCTCCGTCGACACCCCGCAACGCAAGGAGTACCCGGTCTTCCGGATCCGAAGGAGCTGATTCAACTGCTCCGAGAGACGCTTCTCGATCGCCGACGGTTTCATCTGAACGGTGAACCGCCGACCAGTCGAGTGAGTGGTCCGCCCATCCTGTGGCTCGGAACGCCCGACTACTACCTGGTGGAAGCAAGGGCGATGGACAGCCTCAGTATGCTCACGTCCGAGATGCTGCTCCTCGAATTCTTCGCCCACGCCGACGAATACCTGTACCTGCGACAGGTCGGCGCAACCCACGAGCTCACGGAAGCAGAGGTTCACTGCCTCCTGAGGCACAACTCGCGAGCACAAGCGCCGCTCAACACGGTCCTGAACCGGACCAGGCGAGCGCGACTCGCGGCCTGGAAGAACGAGCACTCGGACTCGCCGGTCGTCAACCGTCTGGATGTCCCCAGCTCCCCCGCCCTCTTCGCCCGCCCACGCGCGAGCTGCAATCTGCCGCTCTACCATCCGCGTAGCGGAGCCCCCATCGACCCCTTCACCAAGCTGGTGCCGGGCATCGACCTGAGCGGGCTCTACATCTTCCCCTCCCCTTCGTGACGCACTCCTCGCGTCATGCCTCCCTGGCCCTCGCTTCGCACCCCATCCGCGCCCCACCCATTGCGCGGCGAGAGCCTCCCCCCAGTGATCAGCAGGCTGCTGATGATCAGTGTCGGGAAAACGCTAAAAAGCTCTAAAATAAGCCCTTTCTGTTGACAATCTGACTAAGAAACGCTAGGGTTGTTCATTCGTATCAACTCATGACGTCTTTGCCTGAATTCACACGCTTACACGCCCTCGTGCGGAACGCGAACAAGATTCTTCTTATCGCCGACGGAAAACCGGATGGTGATAGTTTGGGCTCAAGTTCAGGTTTTTTGAATTGGCTTATCCGCGAAGGCAAAACCGCTCAGGCCTACTGTGCCGCACCTATTCCTCGTTCATTTTCGTATCTCGATGGGATTCATCTCTTCCGGAACGATGCTACTACCTTTAAAGAAGATTGGGATTTAATTATTACGTTTGATGCGGGCGACCTTCGTCACTGTGGCGTGGAACAGCTTCTCCCACAGGTAACCAGTACCTACACGCTCGTAAATATCGACCACCATGCCACCAACGCTCGCTATGGCCAGCTTAATTTAGTATATGTCGACGCGTGTTCAACCTGTGAGGTCGTCTATCGCTTTTTGAAAGCCGAGGAGATTCGTCTAGACAGCGCCATCGCCACCTCGCTCCTAACAGGTATCCTGACAGACACCTCGTCCTTTTCGAATTCAGCGACCACTTCGCCCGGGATCGAAGCGGCGTCCGTTCTTACATCGGCTGGTGCGCGCGTGAACGAGGTCTACCATCACCTTCTTCAAAACAAAACGATCGATGGATTGCGCGTTTGGGGACTTGCGCTCTCGCGCTTGAAATATCACCCAACATACAACATCGTAACAACCTATTTCTTTGCAAAAGATTTGGTTGGCATGTCGGAAGAAGCCGTTGAAGGCATCTCTAACTTCTTGAATGCGAGCTGCGGAGAGGCGGAAGTTATTCTTGTGTTACGTGAACTTCCTGATGGAAAAATCAAAGGATCGATGCGGAGCGCGAAGCGAGATATTTCAAAGCTTGCAAAATTACTAGGTGGGGGTGGGCACAAGAAAGCGGCCGGCTTCACCATCAATGGACGCTTCGAAGAAACACTCAAGGGACTTCGTGTAATTAGCACTCTCTAGATTTGACTGCTAATTCCCGCTTGGTATACTGGCTGAACATCCATATGGCTAACCCCTACTCTCTGGGCACTCTTCAAAACAATTATCTGATCCCGACGGTCATCGAAAAAACGAGCATGGGCGAACGGGCGTACGATATTTACTCTCGCCTTCTCAAAGATCGCATTATTTTGCTTGGATCTGAAGTCAACGATGATGTTGCCAACGTCATCGTCGCTCAGCTCCTCTTCTTGGAAAGCCAAGACACGAGCAAGGACATCAAACTCTACATCAACTCTCCGGGTGGCTCAGTAACAGCCGGTCTCGCGATTTACGATGCCATGCAGTATGTAAAGCCAGATGTTTCAACCATCTGTATTGGGATGGCGGCGTCGATGGGCGCCGTGCTCCTCGCGGGTGGTGCTGAAAAAAAACGCTTCGCTCTCCCGAACTCTGAGATCATGATCCACCAAGTACTGGGCGGATTCCAAGGCCAGGGAACGGATATCAAGATTCATGCGGAGCGTATCTTGAAGACAAAAGATCAACTGAACAAGCTCTTGTCACAACACACAGGCAAAGCGCTCAAGACCGTCGAACAAGATACGGAACGTGACAACTTCATGAGCGCCAACGAAGCGTTGAAATACGGACTCATCGACAAAGTCATTGCGCACACGTCCGAGGATTAAACACTTCACAGGACAAACCCCGAAAATAGGCATATGCTACCCGCATATGCCTATTTTGTCTTCTCGTGGATCATGGCTCGTTGCAAGTGGATTGCTCACCCTTACTCTGGTAGGCGCTGGCTGTGGTGCAAGCGAGCGCATCATTGATACAGATACCAATACTATCAATCTCCAGAACGAGAACGGAAATGGGTTCTCTGCTGGAGACAATGCTCAGATCCCTTCTACCTTCCCAAACTACTTCCCACGGTATCCAAATGGAACTACCCGACTCGCCTATAGCGAAAATCAAGGAAAGTCGAGCACGTTAGTACAGCTCACGAATGACTCATTTGCCGATGCGCGTGCGTTTGTAGAACAATCCATGCAATCTCAGGGCTTCACAAAAGAAAACACATTAGAGAGTCCTGATCTTGTTATTCTTGGATTCACCAAAGTGACTACGCGTTGCCAAGTGAACATCGCTCATCAGGCACCTACCACACAAATTCAAACGACCTGCGTAGAACAATAAACTAGATTCAACACACCACTACAACGAACGACGCGCCTAGCGATAGGCGCGTCTTATTTCCGTTCCTTGGTAGAAATGCGTCAGGATTTGCATATAGGTTTTGCCTTCGTTTGCCATGTCGAGCGCACCGGTGGCAGACATCCCGACTCCGTGTCCCCAGAGCGTACGTCCAATATCTTGTGGAACAGGGACCGAAACGAGCCACGGATAATTCGCCGCTCCTCCCCAGACTTCACCCCAGCCGCGAGTACGGCCATCTGAACGCGAGAAGTATGGGGTGATGGCAAGACGACCTTGGTAGGTCACGATCTGGCCACGCGTCGCATCAACGGCGGCGCTAATGGTTGGCGTTCGCGCTTCATGACCATAGCCGCGATACACCTGATCGTAGCGTGCATCGACCGTGTAATACTCGTCGGCATGCTTGGTTCCGCGCTGTACGTGGTAGAGCGCGTAGGTGCGAGCGGTCGTAAGCAAGGTGCGCTGGAATTCGGACGGACTCACGTTTGATGTTTCCGCGATGCCTTTCAAGTACCACTCGAGTGACAACTCGTTAATGAGCCAGACGCTGTCTGTCGATGGCGTGTAACGAAGCTCGAGCTGTGTACGGAACATGTTGTCATTTCGATCCCAGTCGGAGACGCGCATCGGGGACAATCCGTCTTCGGTACGGAAGAGGTAATACGCGCTTGACTGTCCGCTACAGGCTTCGCCCAGAATGTACACACGACTGGTTCGATCAAATTTTACGCTCACCTGCTGGCCCGGCTGGACGCGACAGAGCGTTGAACCCGATTGTTGCACAAGCACTGGAACGCTCATGGCTTGGATCACGGATCGGTCATCAATCGTCCGAAGGACGCCGACACGAATGAGTGGCTCGGCTGGCAAAGAATTGATATCACCCGTGAGCGGAATCGCATCGACTGCTGGACGGGTCGGCACCGGCGTCGTTGGTGTCACCGGTGTGGTTGGGCGGGTGACCGGCGACGAGACAGGGGTACGCGAAGGACGAACTGCAGCGTTACTCGTCACAGTGAGAGGCAGCTCAACCACCGCTCCCTGGCCAACTGGCTGTCCATCGACGTAAAGCTGGAAGAACGCCGTGTACTCGCCTTGGTCAGCTGGCAAACGGAAGGTGAACGCAAGCGACACCGCCTCGCCGGGTTTGGTTGTTCCAAGGAGCTTCACCGCTTCGTTCGTGTTCACCCAAGACGCATCTTGAAGAGAACTGTCGTTGGCGTAACTCGGCCGCTGAATATCAATAAAGCGGATCGACGGATTTTTCCAGGGCACTAAACTGACGTTTTTGAAGTTGAGATAGACCTCTTTTTGCGCATACCCTGCCCCAGATAAACGTCCGGAGGTGCGATCAATCAAGACAGCAGCCAAGTCATTGAACGGTTTGGGTGAGGTTGGGTTCGTTCCATCTGAGAGAAGCGTCGGTGGCGCATCCGGCGGAGCTGTCCCAATAAATTCATCACGGCCTGGAACGCGAATGGGAAGCGTCACGTTCCCTGACTCCACCCAAGCTTGGTTCTCCGCGGCCAACGCAAACATCTCACGATAAAAACCCGGCGTTGCCGGACCACGGAGCGTGAGCTTGAAATGCCCGATCTCACCTGGCAAGACACGCTCTTCAGTTAATTTGGCAACCGGCTTTTTAGCTTCGGCATTCGCGACAAAGGCACTCGTCCGCTCCTTTTTTCCCGTCGCATCTACGGCATACAGAGAAACGAAGGCCCCCGTTGAACGCTCCCAGACTTGAGATCCAACATTTCGAAATGAAATCTCTGCGGTCGCGCGATCTCCCGGCTCAACCTGCCACTCGATCCCCCCTCTATCGACAAGCTCAGCACGCCAACCAGAGGAAACGACCGGCACAGATGAACTAGGATTTACTGGGGTAGGCGAAGAGAGAGGCACGGAAGCGGCAGAGGTCGAAGGTACTGAGGCGGTAGCCGCTACCACATGCAATTCAACATCAAACGCACTTTTGGCAATCCAGGCGACATTTTCTGAAGCTAGGATGAACTGTTCACGATACACGCCTGGCCGGTCGGGTGCTTTGACCGGAAACGCCAATGATACTTCTTGCCCTGGCCCAACCGATGGCACCGGAAGACGCGTTGGACGAAGCGCCGTCTCCCAAGAGGGTCGAGCGAAGGCGCTCGCGATCTCGACTTTTGTCGCTGGATTCCAACGGTACAGAGAAACGTAGTTTTTTCCATCGCGCTGCCAAGTGGTATTGCCCAAATTCTTGAACGTTACACGCACTTGGTCGACTTCGCCAGCCTTGATCGCGCGCGGAACACCAAGCGAGATCACCGAAGCTGCGTACACGGGAGCTGGCTTCTTCGTGGCCGCTTGCAGCGCATCAATCGGCGCACTCAACGCCAAGAGTCCACCGATAAGCCAGACGGTCAGCGTGCTGCGTCGAAAGAACAAGCCTCGCATGGGAGAAAGTATACCATCTTATACCGATGAAAAGACCCTCATGTTACACTGCCACCCATGTCTATCGCGCGTTCGTTGGCTGTAAATACAGGAATTCAATTAATCGGACGCATTATCGCGACGATTCTTGGGATCTTCATCATCGGGCTCCTCACCCGCTCACTTGGCCAGGAAGGCTTCGGTGCGTACACAGCTGCGACCGCCTATCTTCAATTCTTCGCCCTCATCCTAGATCTCGGCATCAACGTAACATTCACGGCAATGCTGGGCGAGCGCGCCGACGACGAAGCCTACGAAAAGCGCTGTGTGTCAGCAATTTTTACGTTCCGACTCGTGATGGTTGTCCTCATGATGACGATCGCGCCGCTGATCTGGTGGCTCGCCTTCCCGCAAGATCCGCTGATCTTCTGGTCCATCGTCGCCTTGAATGGGTCCGTTTTGTTACCGGCGCTGACACAGATTTTGGTGGGCGTGCAACAAAAGCATCTGCGCATGTACGTTCCGACGATCGCCGAAGTCGTTGGCCGCGTCGTTTGGCTCGTCTCTCTTCTTGCTGCCCGCCAGATGGGAGTCGGCATCATCAGCATTTTGTGGCTCGCAACGTTAAGTAACGTCGTGATTTTCTTGATCACCTTCGTTTTGACCTGGAAACAGCGACCGTTTTCCCTGCGCTGGGATCCGACCTTCTGGAAACAAACACTGGCGAGATCATGGCCAGTTGGTGTATCGATCGCTTTCAACTTAGTCTATTTCAAAGCCGACAGCTTCATTTTGTCGCGCTTCCGTGAGCTGAGCGAGGTCGGAATCTACGGTGCCGCCTATCGCGTCTTAGAAGTACTTATCACGATCCCTTTCATCTACGCGGGGATCCTTCTTCCAATCCTCTCCCAACTTCGCGCCAAAAAAGATACACAACAATTCTCTTCGATCATGGGTCGCTCACTTGAGATCATGCTCCTGTTTACCGTCCCCTTGATTATTGGTGTCTGGACACTCGGCCCTGAGATCATGAGCGCGGTAGCTGGTGAAGCGTTCACAGAGTCAGGCATCGTCTTGCGTATCCTCGTTCTCGCGATCGCCATCATCTACTTCAATACCGTCACAAGTCACGCAATCGTTGCCCTCGGAGCTCAGCGTAAAATGCTTCCCGTCTATGCCGTGGCCGCCGTCCTCACCCTCGGAGGCTACCTCCTTCTCATCCCCCGCTACGGCATGTGGGCCGCCGCCTGGTTAACCGTTGGATCTGAGTTCCTGATTTGCACCGCTTCTACCATCGTAACCTATCGTTTCCAGCCATTTTCGCTTCAGCTGAAGCGAAGCAGCGCCATTCTCTTTGCCGGGATTATCATGGGCGCACTCGTTTGGCCCTTCCGTGGATTCCATGTAGCGATTCCGCTGTGTATCGGCGCTGTGAGT
The DNA here is from genome assembly GCA_964415465.1 of uncultured Gammaproteobacteria bacterium. Lineage (GTDB taxonomy): Bacteria > Patescibacteriota > Patescibacteriia > 2-12-FULL-60-25 > 2-12-FULL-60-25 > JAGOTP01. The sequence continues at coordinate 4,020 of CAYQAL010000007.1, read as the reverse complement.
TATGTTGGTTGTCTGTTTTTGTTCGGAGCGATCACCAAAGACATGCTAAAACAGCTCCGCCAAGGGGGAGCCGCCTAGGAATCACTCGTTTTTCACGCTTAGGTTGTTGGGTAGCGCAATTTGCGACGATGCTGCTGAACGGCGTGCTCGTCACGCATCGATTCGAACTCCTTTTGAAGGGCAAAGAACTGCCCTTGCACATCGCGGATCTTCGCCTCTAACGCAAGTCGACGCTCTCGAATTCCGTCGAGCGTTTTTTGCGCTGAGCGACTTTGTTGTTTACGTGCCATGCCAGTATACTATCACTGATCTTTCCTCTTTTGTATGCCATCTGCTCCTCGCACCCCAAGAAAGCCTACCAACTTCGCTGAAGCCATGCAGGTCTACGACGAAGTTGACCCGCTCGTCGAAGCGAAAACCGCTGAAAAAACTGCACTACTTGCCGCAGGGGGGGCGATTGATACACTCGATAAACAAATCGCTTTGCTTCGCGACTCAATTACACAAGAAGCAGCCAAACAAGCACCTGAGGTAGTGGACCAAGGATTGATTAGCCGTCTCATTTCAACAATCAACACGTCTTTGCAACCACAGCTTGATGCGTTACATGCCGAGTTAGCCGCTATTGATAAAGAATTAGCAGCTTACGAAGCCGAGCTCGCAGAAGCGGGACGAGTCGTCACAAAAGGAATCGGCATCGGCGAAAAACCACCGGAGCATATCGTTGCTGAAGACACCGCTCTCCGAACAGCGATTGAAGCACGCGAGGCAGAGATCCGTCAGTTACACGAACGCTTAAACATGCCGGCCATCTTGGCATTTGAAGCCCATGTCTTTCCAACCCAAGCACGGATTGATCAGTTCTTAAGCGCTTACCAGAATGCTCAGACACGTGGAGCGGTCTTAGACTTTGGAAGTCTCCTCGCCCTCGACGAAAGTGCCATTGAAAAAATGGTTGCTGCCGTCAAATTATTAGGCAAAACACCAACTTCTGATCCAGAAGCTCTTGCCGCAGATGTGAAAGGAAAACTTGAAGCATACCGAACGGCTTACGAAGCCTATAAACAAGCTGGGCTAGCCGGAGACGACGCAGCCGCTGGACGCGCAGGACGCGCTATCCATAAATCCGTCGCCGAGCTACACAATCTGCCTAAAGCAAACGAAGATGCGTTTAGAAGACAGCATGCCGCCTACGACGCGCGAGTCGCTTTGATTCAAGAGAGTCACGCCCCAGCCATTCAAGCTGCCGAACACAGCTTGTACAAAGCGGTTCCTGATCCAACCGATCGAGAAGGCTTAGTGAAAGCACGCACCAAAGAAGTCGTAGCCGCTGCCCCAGCTCCTACTCCAGAACACCCGATTTTCAAGAAACTCGAAACAGAGACCGGTCAGAGAGAGCAAGTGGGTGAAATTCTGACTGAACTTGGTCTTCCACTGAATACAAATGCGGTAGGAGTTGTGTTCGATGCTCTTGCACAAGAAGTGACCTCTCACCCAATTGTCGAAGGCAAGAACAAGCGCAGCCGTGCCCAAGTGGATCCAAAGGTGGATGCTTGGATCGCCTTAAAACAAAATATCACGTGTGATATTGGGGCGAAAAAGATGAAAGACCAGGAACGAAGAAGCACAGAAGATCGTTTGAAGCGTCTTCAGCCAGCTGCTCCAAATGAAAAAATCATTGAAGTCCTCGTCGCCTCGATGGATAGCACGAAGCCGCTAGACAAGCGTGGCGTTGAACTGACAGATGCTCTTCTCGGCTATATCGATACCCTTCCAGCTGTAAAAGCAGAGACAGATCAAGCCAAAGCCGATGCCCTCATGGCTGCTGCATTAGAAAAACTGAATCCAATTATTGATAACTTCAAGAAACTCATCACCGGTGAAACACAGGCTGCACAGGTAGCCGCTGGCGTGACCGATCCTAACCTCCTGCTCAAACCTGCTCGTGAATACGCCCAAATTTTTGCTGATGCCGCTCCCGTTCCAGCCGGTGCAGGTGGCCCAGCACCAACCGGACCAGATCCTCGCAAAGCGGCAGAAGCATCCGTAGACGCGTTCATTCTTTCCATGGAGCGCGTAACCGCTCTGCGCGAAGAAACAAAGAAGCTCGAGACAGCTCGAACAACTGTTCTCACGACTGCTCACGAAGGCCGCGTCGCCGTCCAAGCAGCGACCTTGGCTGAGAAGAATCTTGCGGCTCAGAAGGCAAAAGTCGCCACCATTAAGACCGAACTTGCTCGCCTTCAAACCGAGAACATTCCAAAGCGAAAAGCAGTGGTAGATGCCTGGAAACAAGCACACACCGTCGAAGTGAACGCGAAGAAAAAAGCCCTTGGCGAACGTGAACGGGAGTTACAGGCCATTAACACCGAGCTCGATACATACCAGAAGTCCGGAGAAGAAGCCGCTATCAAAGCTCGTATCCGTAAAACCGCTGAAGTCCTTAATGCGCTTCATGCAAATGATGTAGCTGAATTAAGTAAGCTCGGCAAAGAGCATGATGAGATTCTCGATCGCGCACAACCGGTAACCGTAGCTGGACGGAACTTAAGTGGTCGAATGCTTGTCCACGCGATAATACACGGAAGCAAGCATACCCCCCTGTCCGATCGTCGCGTACTCAACCATGACGTCTGGGTTCCTGAGCAACTCCGCACGATTACGCGTGCGCAATTTGCAGACGTTGCAGGCAAGCCAACCTCGGCTACCGTTGAAGATCGAATTCGATCCGCTTATGAATCAGCCGACCGAGAAACGAAAGAGCTACGGGCGATCGCCGACTGGTTTGCTCAACATCCTCACCAAGGACAAAGCGGCGTCGATGCAGCTTCCGCTGCCTATAAAAAAGAGACGGGCTTCCTTAAGGGCCTCGCCGCTGGAGCCAAAGCGCTCGTCTCACCCACGAACACTCCAGAGCTGCTTTCCGGCAATGCGGCTCTCGAGGCACAAGGCAAGGCATTACGTGACGAATTATTTGACGTTCACGACAACCTCTCTCTCCAATACGCTACACTTGAACGTGATGTAAAAGCGGCACAGGCAGCTGGTGACACCAAAGAAGCGAGTCGTTTAATTGAGCTCTCCAAACCCGTTTCCCGAAACAAAGCAGAAGCGGAAGCCGCATTACGAGACCTGGATGCTGCCTTAGCCGCTCCAGGCAACACTTCCACCAAAGACTTCTACGGACACGCGCTACGCGCTCTTTACACGTCCCTACGAGGCCTCAACCAAGAATACGTCCCAGAAAATGGCATCACTAACGACAATGATGGATTCAAGACCTTGCAGCAACACATCAGCCGAGTTGGAAAGATGCCGGATGCAGATACGATTGCCAAGATCGAACGCATCGTCGCCGCGGATGCATCACGCAAGGATGATTATCTCAACCAGCTCGCTACGGTGATAGACAGCATCGAGAGACATCCTAAAACCGACATGGCAGGTGAAGCTGATAAACTGAAAAAGGAACGAGAAAAAGGAGCAGACATTCTAAAGAGACAGGGAGAAAAAGCGGTCGAAGTGAAAGCGGCCGACACCGAACTCAAAGCCGCCGAAGCCAAGAAACTTGAGGACGATCCAGGATTGAAGAAGTTCGATGCTGACTATGAACAAGCCCTAGAAGATGCAGACCCACTTGGTGATGTCGCGGCACTCCCTGACTTTGAACGGGTAGCGAAAGCAGCCAAAGAAAAACTTCCTCTCGCCGACAAAGCCCTCAGAGAAGCGATAGAGAATCTGCAAAAAGCCTACGCTGCTTGGCTAGATAAGAAAGCGGCACTTCTCACTCCAACGAACGTGCCCACCGAGTCTGAAACAGCTTCGATTCAAGGTGCCAAGGACCAAGACGCAGCCACCTTCTCCCTCTTCGAAGCACACGGCGCACCAAAAGACGGCAAGAAAGCGAGCTTCGAGACCTGGGTCCGCGGATTGGATCCCGCAAAAAAGACCGCTCTGGTCCGAGCCCTCGCTCCAGAACTCTATCCAACCCCGTAGTTCGCTCCGATCTCACAAACCCCC
>CAYQAL010000006.1:33783-39800 GCA_964415465.1 uncultured Gammaproteobacteria bacterium | reverse complement strand
TGCGTCACAATCCATTTGTCTTTGCCGATGCGAACGCGTGGGGATTCTTGCTGCTCGTCGTACCGGTTCTTGATCTCGCGAAGCGCGCTACGACGGAACAGCTTCGAGTCGTTGCCGCTTGGATTGCGGCAGCGTTGCTTTGGACGGTCGCAAAAACGTTTTTATTGTTCTATGTCTTCAGTCACGCCTATCCTGCATGGTTCCTCGAGCCGATCTATTTCTGGGTGCGACGAACGGGAGTAGGGGAGATTACGCGCGCAGGGGGAAGTGTCTTTCGTATTTTCTTTCAGTCGCATATCTACGGTTTACTTTTGCTTCCAGGGTTTTTGCTTGTGCAGCGTTTCAAACGCAGTCGTCTCTTGCTTGTGCTTACTGGATTCTCCGTTCTCTTCCTCGCTCAAACGCTCATCTCGCTTTCGCGTAGCTTCTTCTTGGGTCTCTGTATCAGTGGCTTGGCTGCGTGTGTGTTTGCTTGGAATGCAGAGCGGGTGAAGGGTGTAATCCGCCTTGGTGGGCGGTTTGTGGGAACGCTTGGGATCGCGGCGGCCATGGTCGCGGCACTGTGCTTTTTTCCGCTGCCATTTTCCTCTTCTTCGCTCTTAGATGCCTGGCAAGGGCGTATTAGTACGGGGGATGATGCGTCTGCAAGTCGCTGGAAGCTGCTGCCCGCGATGTGGGATAAAATCAAAGAGCGCCCTGTGCTCGGATCTGGCTTTGGGGCCACGGTAACCTATACGAGTCGTGATCCGCGTGTCGTGCAATCCACTGGTGGGGTGTACACAACCTATGCCTTTGAGTGGGGCTGGCTCGAGCATTGGATTAAGTTCGGTGTTCTGGGAATTCCGCTGCTTGTGTTGCTGTTTGTGAGGCTTAGCCGACGTATTTATCGTAGCGCCATGCCGCTTCCGCAGAAACGCGTTCTTGTTTTGTCGTTGGTTGCGCTCGCAGCTGTTCATGTCTCGACGCCCTATCTGAACCATCCGCTTGGTCTGGCTTGGCTTGTGTTACTTGAAGGGATGGCGGAGCGCTGGCAAACAAGCTAGTCTGAGTATCGGTATGATCTCTCGTTTTTCTCTTCCGACACTTGCCCGAATCGGGGCGTTGAAATCGGCCTTTTTGGGGCTGTTCGCGTCTAGCTATTTGCTCTACGCTTACGTTGCCCATCGACCGGTTGTCTGTGGAAGTTCGAGCGGCTGTGAAATCGTTCGTCTGTCTAAATGGGCGTATGTCTTTGGAACCGTTCCGCGTCCACTGCTCGGTGTCGTCTTCTACGCGGCGATTTTGTTGTTACTTCTGGTTCGTCTGGCACTTCGTTCTCATCAGAAACCGCTTTGGCGCTTGATGCAGGTCTTGGCGGTCATTGGTGTCGTGGAATCGGTGTTCCTATTCTTCGTTCAATGGCGCGAGCTCGGCGCTTTCTGTTTGTGGTGTCTCTTGTCTGCTGTAGCGGCGATTGGTGTAGGTGTAGCCGTTTTCTTCGATCGTCCCATTCAAGATGAGGGAGAGACGCGATCAGCTGAGCTGCGACTGACGTTGAGTGTCCTCGGAGTGTTGAGTGTTCTATTCCTGGCTGGTCTCTGGTTGTTACTGCGTTAATGCCACTTGATCTCTCTCCACGCATTGCTTTTATTGATCTCGATGGAACGTTCTATCGTTGGTCATTTTATATTGATTTGATTGAGCAGCTGATGAAGTTCCAGCAGGGTCTGCCGGCAAACTTTTTCGAATCTCAAGCGCATCGCAAAACCTGGCAGGAGCAGTCATTGAACGATGATGTCTATCTCTCACAGTTCATTCATGAATGGGAATCGAGGGCGATCATGGGGCTGTCGGATAGTGAACTCACGCTCGCCGTTCATCAGGTTCTCCGCAAGCAAAAAGCCCGCGTCTACATTTTTACGCGTGAATTACTCGCTGTGCTTAAAGAGCAAGGGTATCGTTTAGTCGCGTTTGGTGGATCCCCGCAGCCGATTGTTCAGGAGCTGTGTCGTGAATGGAAGTTCGATCAATGGCATGGAACGCAGTACGTAACGGATCAGCGCCGGGTGTACACGCGTGACCAATCCAAGGCGAAGCGGATTGAAGAGGCAAAAGCGGAACTCGTGAGAGATGTGTTGAAGCAGGGTGCGCTGCGTGATGGATCGATTGCGTTGGGTGATACGTTGAATGATTGGCCTGTACTGAAACAAGTCGAGCATCCGATTGCGTTTAATCCGGAGCAGACGCTTCATTTGAAAGCACGTCAAACAGGTATGCCAGTCGTTTGGGAACGGAAAAACGTGATCGCTGCCTATCGGACGAATCCGGAAACACTGGGTACGCATGGGAACGCGTTCCTCTTTCACGAGATTCCTTGGATGAATCTATTTCCTAAGGATGTCGCTGAACCCCTCACCAAGCGGTTACGAGCTCTTGATCAAATACCTCCGGCCGGGTGAGATGGAGGTGTATGCGCATCCGCACTTCACGTCTCTCTTGGTCCAAGCTCGAAGCCGATGTCTTGGTTGTCTTTTTGAGCAGTAGCGAAGGAGTCTCAAAGGTTCTGGCGCCGTTTGAAAAGCAGTTTGGTCTGGGGCTTACTGGTTATGTAGATCAGCGTGGATTTGAGGGGAAGAAAGGGCAAAAGATTCTTCTCCCACTTCTTGCATCCGGGCTATCTTATAAGGCTCTGTTGTGCGTTGGGGTTGGGGAGGGGTCACTCACTGTCGATGGCTGGCGTGAAGCCTATGCCCATGTGGTAAGGACTATTGACCAGTCTCAGTTTGAATCGCTGGTGGTCGCTGAGATTGGGGTGCGTCGTCCGCGAGGTGAAACGTTTGCGCGCATGATGGGGGCAGCCGCCGAAGGGGCCTGGTTGGCGGGCTATCGGTTTCACACGTATCGCCCTGAACCGGCGAAACACGAGAAGTCCCACGTTGCCGATCTGTGCTTTGCCGGAATTTCTGCTCCGGAAGAACGCGCGGCACGAGGCGCGTTTGCTCAGGCCGAAGCAATTGTCTTAGGCGTGCATCTGGCACGCGATCTCGTAAATACGCCGTCTTCGGATATGACACCGGCTGATATGGCGGAGGCGGCGCGGCGAGTTGTAGCGCGCGATGCGCGGTTGTCGGTCGAGGTGCTTGATCGTGGAGAGATGGAACAGATGGGGATGGGCGCGGCTCTCGCGGTTGCGCGAGGTTCGGCACTTGAACCACAGCTCGTGCATTTGAAGTATCAACCAAAAACAAAGGTGAAAAAAAAGATTTGTGTGATTGGAAAAGCGGTGACCTTTGATTCGGGTGGGTTATCGATCAAAACGGCAGATGGAATGATGACGATGAAGTGTGATATGGCAGGGGCAGCCGCGGTGATCGGTCTCTTTCAAGCTCTGCCAGAACTGGCGCCGCAAGTGGAGGTACACGGCGTCTTTATTGCCGTCGAAAACATGCCATCTGGTACCGCCTATCGTCCGGGTGACGTGGTGAAAGCGATGAGTGGCAAGACGATCGAAGTTTTGAATATGGATGCCGAAGGACGTCTGACATTGGCTGATGCGATCGCGTATGCGGCGGAGTACGTACAGCCAGATGAGATTATCGATCTAGCCACACTTACCGGGGCGGCGGTCATTGCGGTGGGGGAAGAGATTACGGCACTCTTCGCGAATGAAGATCGGTTAGCGCAAGGTCTCCAACGCGCTAGCGAAGAAGTAGGAGAGGTTATATGTCGTTTGCCACTGTATCAACCCTACCAGCAACTCCTGAAATCCAAGGTCGCAGATCTTAAAAACATCGCCGGCAGAGCAGCCGGTTCTATGACGGCGGCCTTGTTCTTGCAGGCGTTTGTGCCAGAGAACATAGCTTGGGCGCACTTAGATATTGCTGGTCCTGCCTTCATGGAACGTGATACACGGCCGGATATGCCGCAGGGCGGAACGGGTTGGGGTGTACGGACCTTGGCAAGATATCTACAGTCCCAGAATCGATAGCCGTTTGCGTGTGGTATACTGGGGCCAAGCCCTTATCGCTTGTCCTTTTATGACGATTCGTCTTTATACCACCCCAACGTGCCCGTACTGCCGTCTGGTCAAAGATTTTTTGAAAGAGAAGCAGCTTTCCTTCGAAGAGATTGATGTGACGTCTGATCACAAGTCTGTTCAGGAGATGGTGAAGTTGTCCGGTCAGATGGGTGTGCCAGTCGTCGACATCGACGGCAAAATCATCGTTGGTTGGAACAAGGCAGCGCTGGAAGAAACGATCAACGCACGTTTGAAGAAGAAGGCGGGGCATTCCAGTCAGCCAATGGCGATGGCGGCGTAAGAAGCTTATACGCAAGAGAGCAAAAACACCCAATATATTGTTGGGTGTTTTTGAATCTCGTAGGGGAGACGCTTTGTAGCATCTTCGTCCCAGTAGTCTCTACGCTTTTCCTAAGGTTTTCGCTCCCGGTGTCCACTCTACTGGACACAGATCTCCGCTCTGAAGCGCTTGCACAACGCGTAAGACTTCTTTCACGGATCGACCAACGGAACCAGAGCTAATCAACGAGTATTTGATCACCCCTTCTGGGTCGATGATGAATAGACCGCGTTCGGCGAGACCATCCGTTTCGTTGAAGACTTGGTAGTCGCGAGACACGCTGTGGGTGGTATCGGCGAGAATTGGGTACTTCACATCTGGGAGATCGCGTTCGAACCAGGCTTTGTGGCTCCATTCGGAGTCGGTCGAAGCAGACAGTACTTCGCAGTTCAACTTCTTGAACTCTTCTTCATGCTGCGAGAAGCCCTTTAATTCCGTTGGGCAGATGAAAGTAAAATCACGTGGGTAGAAGAAGAATACCAGCCATTTGCCTTTGTAATCGGACAAACTGACCTTGGTGAAATCGCTTTTGCCGGCCTGGTAGGCTTTGATATTGGAGAAGTCAGGTGCCTTGGTATCAACTCGGATCATAGGTGATAAATAAGATAGAAAGAATTACGCGGCCTTCGACATGGCAACCGCCTTGGCGTAGAGCTCGTTGGCTTTGTCCCAATTGAGGTTCTTCCACCACTGAGCGATGTACGCTTTGCGATCGGAGCCGAAGTCAATGAAGTAGGCGTGCTCGTACACGTCGAGTACGAGAACTGGCATGCAGCCCCAGACGCCGCCCTGGTTGTGTGCATCAGCGTTGTAGATACGGAGCGCTTGTTGCTGGAAGTCCCAACACAAGACCACCCAGCCACGCGCAGCCATGCCATTCGCGGAGAAGTAGTTCGTGAAGTTCTCGAGCGAGCCGTACTGTTCCGTGATCTTTTCAACAAGCGGACCGGCTGGCTGACCATTTCCACCCAAAGTATCGAAGTACCATTCATGCAAGTAGATGCCGTTCACGGCGAATGTTTCACCGTCTTTGAGAGCACGGAGCTCTGAGTAGCTTTGATTCGCGGTTGAGACATCTCCACCATGTGACAAAACGCTCAGCTTTTCGCCAATCTCTTTGGCTTTGGCGACGTAGCCGGCGTAGAGTTTATCGTGGTGGACCGTCAGAGTTTTCTCGGAAATTCCATCAAGCGCACTATAGCTAAGAGGTTTCACTTCGTTTGGCATAAAGATAAAGAGGAATGAATAAAGAGGCTACTGTTTTTCCCATTTGGCCGCTTCTTTTAGGAGCTCCGCGGGCTTCGGCATCCCTTCTTTGATATAGCGAATGATCCCGTGTTTGTCGATGCCGATGACCGTCCGTTTTACGAACTCAAGGCCAAGCTTTTTGGTGATGATGCCGTAGGCTTTGCCAACGGCCTTGTCTTCGTCGATGAGGAGCGGAAAGGGGAGATGATAGAGCGAGGCAAAGAGCTTGTGACCCTTTTGACTGCCCGGATTTACCCCAAAAATATGCACGCCTGCTTTTTGGAAGGTGCTCCACTCATCGCGGATTGTGCAGAGTTGGACGGTACAACCGGGGGTAAGATCTCCGGGGTAGAACACCAAGAAGGCGGGTCCAGAGGTGAGAACCTCTTTCAGGATCCACGTTTTACCTTGTTGATCAGCGAGAGAAAACTC
>CAYQAL010000006.1:7319-33683 GCA_964415465.1 uncultured Gammaproteobacteria bacterium | reverse complement strand
ACCCAGGTTTTTTGATCGAGGTCGGTGAGCTGGAATTCTGGATAGTACGCTTCCCCTTCAGGGAGGAGCTTGAAGAGTTCATCCACCAAGGTTTTGAGGCCAGTATCACGCATGGCTGAGCATTCGACGGTTACGCGTTGGCCAACGTCGATTGTGCGCATGAGCTCGAGCGAAGGACGGCGAGCTGCGGGTAAATCTGATTTATTGATGGCTAAAATGATCGGAATGTTGGCTTGGCGTAGGAGCTCTTGAATGAACTCTTCTTCTGGACCGAGCGCGCGCGTTGGATCGGTGACGTAGATGATCGCTTCGATTCCTTCGAGTTGTTCTTTGACAAACTCGTTAAGACGCTTAGAAACAGCATCCTTTTTACCCAAAAAGACACCCGGTGTATCGACGAAGACGATTTGGCCACGAGGATCGTTCAAAATGCCACGAACCGGATGGCGGGTAGTCTGAGGTTTTGGGCTCATGATGGCCACTTTGCTGCCAATTAACGCGTTTAACAGCGTAGATTTACCAACGTTCGAACGGCCGGCCAATACAACGAAACCGGACTTTTGGGGAGTTGAAGACATGAGAAGAGTTTAGTCTAAAACTGGCCAAAAAGCGAGTTTGTTGTCTCGCTACTCGGTCTTTAAGCTGAGACGAACAACTGTTTCCACGTGCGGGGTTTGTGGGAAGAGATCCAATGCTTTTAGCCCTTCGAGCTTGTAAACCGTTTTCAGTGTTTTCAAATCCTGAACTAACCGATGGAAGTTACACGACACGTAGACGATGTTCTTTGGACGCATTTCCATGACGGCTTCGAGGGCTTTCGGGTGGAGACCGGCGCGCGGCGGATCGAGAATGAGTGTGTCGCAGGCGATTGTTTTCCAAGATTGATCCTCAGCGGGCCCAGCGGTGAATGTGCAGAGCTCGCTTACGCCGTTGTGCGTTGCGTTCTCTTTAGCGAGCTCAATGGCGTTGGCGTCGAGTTCATGACCAAAGACGGTCGCGCCACGTTTCGCGCAAGCGATACCAAAGAACCCAAGGCCGCAATACAGATCGAGTACTGTCATTCCGGGTTTTGGTTGAATCCAATCAAGGACGGTTGACTGAAGCTTCGCCGCCATCCGTGTATTTGTCTGAAAAAAGGAATTTGGATGAATAGCATAGCGAACGCCGTTTACTTCTTCGGTGAGGTGCGTGTTGCCAAGCAGACATTCAAATGTCTGCGCGTACGACAGATCGGTGATGAGACTGTTTTCGCCAATCAGCAGCGTCGTGGCGTGTGTTTGTAGTCCTTGCTTCAAGTACTCGCGCATCGGTTCGGTGATTTCTTTCGCATCCTTCACAACGAGAATGACCATACGTTCACCGGTCTCTTTCCCAAGGCGAATCACGACGTAGCGAAGCAGGCCCTCATGCGTTTTCGCATCCCATGGCTTCAGGCCAAACGTTTCACGGAACGTGTGAAAGAAGTTCAAGATGGTTGGCGTTTCTTCGTCGAGGAGGAGACAAGTTGTGAGATCGAGATAGCGATTCCATGAGCCGTGTTCTTTGAGGCCGAGCTCGCCTTTCCAGCCAAACGCATAATCCATGCGGTTGCGGTAGTAGAAGGTATCGGGAGATGGTTCAATGACTTCCACTTGTTCTCCGTGTTCGGCGTTTTTGAAGGCGGCATTGATCATGGCTTTCTTCAAGTTGAGCTGGGCAGGATATGCCATGTGTTGCCATAAGCAGCCGCCACACTTGCCGGCGTGAGGGCAGGGTGCATCTACACGATCGGCTGAGGCTTGAAGAATGCGCTCAAGTTTCGCGAACCACATGCCGCCTTCACGCTTGGCAAAGCGGGCTTCAACCGTATCGCCGATGGCGGTGAATGGGACAGCTACGGAACGTGTTGTTCCATCTTGAATGGTGTATTCAAAGATGCCACGGCCTTTTTCATCGACGCGTGTTACGGTTCCTTGGAGGAGTTCGCCGAATTTCATGGCCGGAGCTTAGCGGAAATTGGCGGTTCCGACTAGCTAGTCGACGTTTTGTTCAGTATTCTCTCGTACATGTCCGTGAAACTTCATCTCTTAGCCCACAATATTCGTTCTCGCGAAAACATCGGGTCTCTCTTCCGTACAGCGGACTCGTTAGGCGTGACGAAACTTTGGTTGTCTGGATATACGCCGGTTCCACCGGATGCCAAAATTTCAAAAGTAGCCTTGGGAGCGGAAAAAGTCGTTCCGTTTGAAGCCTTCCCGGATATTGAGTCGGTTTTAAGTCGTTTGAAAGAGCAGGGTGTTCCCGTGTATGCACTTGAGCTAGCGCCTCAGGCGATCAACGTGGCTGAATTCCAGCCTCCTCAAGAGATGGCGCTGTTACTTGGCACCGAAACGACAGGAATTCCACCCTCTTTGTTAGAGCAGTGTGTCGCCCCCATTTTTATCCCACAGCAGGGCATGAAGGAGTCATTGAATGTCACTATTGCTACTTCGATTGCCGCCTGGAAGATTTTGCAAGGATAATACTTTATTGACAGGGGATGTGCTTGGTGGAAAACTACGCCGGCTCACAATCGGTGAGTGGTCTTGTGCGACGCGTTGTCGCGAAAGTAGGTGAGACGTGGGTGTGCTTGCTCGTTTTTGGTTGTCCGTGAGTGTGCTGGTTCTTTCCCTGGTTGGGTGCGACCGTCGCCCCGCTTCGCCGCGAGGTCGGTTCATCGTCTTCTGTGCCGTCTCTAGCCATCCTGAGGTATGGCCAGACCTGCAGGTCCAGGTGATCGATGGCCACTATCTGGGCAGTCCGCTGCGCCGCCGCGATGACGGAAGCGCCTGCACTGACCCGATCCTTCTCGAAGTCGGGCCGATGGGTCAGCGGACGGGCTACGAGGTCCATGGCCCCGGACTCGCACGTGTCACCGCCTACACCTTCACCGAATCGGGAAGCGTCCGCGAAACTCCACTGTTCCGCGAGACGCCAACGCTCGGCTGGCGAGTGTACATCGAGATCCCGGCCGCCCCTTCGCGGGTCCCGATGGTGACCCCTGGGATCGGTGACCCGACCCGTCTCGGTCAGCCCTGACCGTTCTTCGCCTCCAGACCCGCCCCCTGCGGGTTGGACAGGGGTGCCGCGCCTCTTGCGGCCCCCTCGATCCCAAGCGCTTATTTAAGCCAAAATGAGCCTTTAGGATCGTCTTCCACCTCGCGAAAGCCCCTGAGGTCTGCTAGGCTAGAGGGCATGCGCGTGAGTATCGTAGTGCCAACAAAGAACGAAGAGGCCTATCTCCCGATCCTACTCGCGTCTTTGCGTGGCCAAACCTTTCAGGATTTCGAGATTATTGTCGCAGACGCCCACTCAACCGATCGAACGCGAGAGATCGCTCTTCAGGCAGGAGCAAAAGTTGTTGATGGAGGTATGCCGGGCCCAGGACGCAATCGAGGAGCGGCGGTCGCTCAGGGTGAGATCATTTTCTTTTTTGATGCGGACGTGATTCTTCGTCATCCCTGTTTTTTGCAGGATACGATCCTCGAATTCACGGCGCGGGGCTTGGACGTTGCAACCTGTGCACTCCGTGTGCAAGATGGCACGTTGCTCGACCATGTATTCCACGAGGCCTATAACAAGTATACCTTTGCCGTTCAACCGGTTCTGCCACATGCGGTAGGGTCGTGTATGGTAGCGAAGCGAACGGTTCATGAAGCACTGGGTGGATTTGATGAATCCGTTGTCTTTGCGGAAGACCATGATTACGCTCGTCGCGCTGATAAAGCAGGCTACAACGCCGGTATTTTGAAGAGTCATAAGATTGCCATTTCCCCACGTCGCTATCGAAAAGAAGGGATGGTTCGAACGGCGGCCAAGATCGTCTGGAGCGAGGCGTCGATTTTGGTGCGTGGTCCGTTCCGTTCGATTCCGTTCACCTACGAATTCGGAAACTTCCAAGACCAGGCCGAGACACGTGCGCGACGGTTTCTGAAGAAAAAAGATACAGTGTAATCTCGTTGTTATGGAGCGCAAAATTCTGGTTGCAACAGAAGGAGAGGTGGCGGTTGGCCGAACGAAGAGTTTTCGGTTTGGTCCGCATAATGCGATTGTGTTCAATGATCAGGGTGTGCTCAAAGCATACATGAATCGTTGTACGCATATGGGCGGCCCGGTTGAGCTCAAAGACAAGAGTGGGGAGTTGGTGTTGCGTTGTCGTTGGCACGAGGCGGAGTTTTCGCCTTGCACGGGCGCGGCGATCGAGGGCGAGGCGCCGCAGGGCACGCGTCTTGCTCCGATTGATCTCGTGGTAGAGGGGAATGCCTATTACTGCTTCTTCCGGACAGCGGATGATGAATTTGGCTTCTGATCATGTCTGTTCTGTCTTTTTTGCGCCGTCTCTGGAACGGTGAAACCGAAGGCGTCGCAGCCGCGGCGGCGATCGTGAGTATTGCGTCGTTCGCCTCGCGCTTATTGGGCGTTGTTCGTGATCGGTTGCTCGCAACGAACTTTGGTGCCGGACTCGAGTTAGACGCGTACTATGCCGCGTTTCGCTTGCCAGACCTGCTCTATAATTTATTAATTCTCGGTGCGTTGAGCGCGGGCTTTATTCCATTGTTTACGGAAATTCGTGAGCGAAAAACGCTTCAAGAAGCCTTGCGTTTCACGGGTCAGGCGTTGTCGGTCATTGGCACGGCGCTGATCGTGGCCTGTGCAGTTGGGATGATCGCAGCGCCAACAATCGTTCCGTGGCTTGCTCCAGGTTTTGGTCCGGAGAAGCAAGCACTCACCGCCACGCTCACGCGCATCATGTTCTTGTCGCCGCTCTTCTTGGGTATTTCGGCGATCATGGGGGGCGTACTGCAATCGACGAAGCGGTTCTTTGCGTTTGCCTTCGCACCGATTTTTTACAACGTCGGAATCATTCTAGGGATCGTATTGCTGACGCCTTGGTTGGGGCTGGTTGGCTTGGCCTGGGGAGTTGTCTTGGGGGCGTGTGCGCATGGATTGGTTCAGTACGTGGCCGTACGTCCTATTGGTTCGTTTCATCTCTCTTTACCGAGTCTTTCGCCTGAACCGATTCGTCGGATGTTGAAGCTCATGGTGCCACGCACAGCTGGATTGGCCGTAGCGCAGGTGAACCTTGTGATCATTTTGTTTTTTGCTTCGACGTTGGGAGAAGGGTCGGTGTCTATTTTTAACCTCGCAGGAAACCTGCAAAGCTTTCCCTTGGGATTAATCGGAGTGTCCTTTGCGATCGCTGCCTTCCCGGCGTTATCGCAAGCAATCGGGGCGAATCGGGAAGATGTCTTTCAGCAAACACTTCATCAGGCGGCACGCAGAATCTTGTATTTTATTCTCCCATTGTGCATCTTGTTTATTCTTCTTCGTGCGCAGATTGTTCGTGTCGTGTTGGGTGATGGTCAATTTGATTGGAATGATACACAGCTGACACTCGAAGTCTTTGCGCTCCTGACGCTTGCCTTGCCGGCGCAGGCGTTGAGTCAACTTCTCACCCGTGCGTTTTATGCATTGCAAGAAGCCTGGCGTCCATTCTTGATCGCCTGCGCGTCCGAAGTGGTGACCATTTTAATCGCATGGCTTAGCTATCGGTCATCAGGTGTGCATGGCTTGGCGTGGGCAATTGTCGGCGGCTCGATCGTGAACAGTGTCTTGCTCTTAGTTGTACTTTTGCGTCGGATGAAGCATCGAATCTGGTCGCGATCGCTCCTGCGTTTCGTGGTTACGATGATTTTTGCATTAGGGATCCAGGCCTTTGTAACGTTTGCTGTACGTCATGCGATTGGTTTCTGGCTTGATCCAATGACCCACGGCTGGATGATCCTCCTTCAAGGAGCGTTTGCGGGAGCGCTTGGAGGGGTTGCGTTCTTCTTGATTACGGCTCAGTTTGGGTTGCCTGAGGCCGAATTAGTACAGCTCTTAAAAAAGAGGCTTATTTCAAAGGGTTCTTCAAAGATGTAACAAAGGCCGGACGTATCGGTACAATAGAAAAGAAGGGATATTCTCTCTTCATCTACTCTATGCTTAAACATCTTCTTTCTTCCTTTGTTATTGTGTCAGTCGTGGCGAGCGCGCCGCTTGCGACCTTTGCTGCTGAATCTTCTTCAACGCGAAACGTTGTGGCCTGTAATGCTCGTTCAGAAGAGCAGCGTTTGAATTTGGAACATCGCTCTGCGGAACGGATGCTACGTTTATCGAATGATCGCGAAGAGCAATCCATGCGCATTCAGCATACTCGTGCCGAGCAGGATGCAAGATTCGCCAAACATCGTGCAATCCAAGACGCGCGACGTGAAAAAACCCGCGCCGAACAGGATCTAAAACTCCAAAAGAAACATCTTACAGATGCTCAAAAGCAAGCGGTCGCCACGTATCGCGCCGCTGTTGATGCCGCGACGAAAACTCGACAAGCATCAATTGATAGCGCAACCCAAGCCTATCGAACAGCTCAGACCAACGCCTTAAGCGTTCGTCGCACAGCGGTTGATGCCGCGAATGCAGCTCGCAAGTCGACGATTGAATCAGCCTTCAACGTTTGGAAACAGCGTTGTACGGGTACGAATGAACAGCGTGAACAAGCGAACAAGGACTTCCGCGCCGCTGTAAAAAATGCCAACGACACCTACAAAGTAGCTGTAAAATCAGCTGAGACGCAGTTCAAAAATTCAATGGAAACACCGCGTACGGCTCGCAAAAACGCCGAGACCCAGGCAAAACAGGTCTACGAAGCAGCTGTGAAAACAGCTCGCGAAGTGCTCAAAGCGGCGATGAATGTAAAATAGCGAATCTTCGCTACAAAAAAGCCACCTAAGACAACCTAGGTGGCTTTTTTGTTCGGTCGAGCTTCCTCCAGAGCTACGACCGGGAAGAAGGGAGGAGTTACCGTCGGTGTGAAGCGACGAACTGGCTGTTCAGATGCAGGTAGACGCCGATGATCTTCTCGAGGAGTTCCAGCTCGTTGCGTTGTCCACGAACGATTCCTTCGCAGATCGTCTCGGCGGCGAGCATGATCGCAGTGTCCGTCTGCTCGCTGAGGTCGATGATGCCGCTGAGCAGATCTTCGCGCCGTCGCGTTCCTTCGCGCCGAATAGTGCGCAGGAGGTAAGCGACGAGATCCGCCCCAGAGAGGGGCAGACGACGAATGATGATCCCTGCGAGTTCCAGGGCTTCCCTACCGAGACGGTCGTCAGACTGTTTCATCAACTCACCGAGCACCTTTTTCAGAAGGCCAATCAACATTCCCATGCATACACTCCCAAGGAGTACTACGTGTTGAAGTCAGATCTATGACGGAAAGACCCATCCCAGCAAGTGCCGCTAGGTCGCCAGAACGGCGTCTCTCCGACGGGTGCGGGATGGGTGTAGCTACGAGCCGACCCGTACGCTCATGGCGGTTTGAGCCAGGATGACGGTCGGGAAGCAGTAGGTGTTGTTCTCCTGAGGAGCATCGACCGGCTGTCGCTTCACGAGGTAGCCGTGTTCGACGAGCTGTTCGATTCCCACGAGTACGCCTCGTACACCTCTGCCCGACATGACACGCGTCGTCAGCGCGTCCTCCAGGATCGCGGTCCAGAGACCGCAGTGTCGCGTCAGGTCGAGGAACATCTCTGCGACGACCCGGGCCTCACGGGTATCGACGACTCCGAGCGGGCCAAGCGGAAGGCGGATGTTTCGGGCATTGCCGGGCAGCCGGCAGAATTCTCTCGGTTCCAACGGGTAGAACCGAACATCGGGCAGTACCAACCGGTTCATGGGTTCCTCCAGCTCTTTCAGGGGTGTGGTGTGCCAAAATGTTCTCTTCCGGTTGAGAAACATCGGCACATTCGGAAATCGTTTCAATTGGAGTACTAGTCTGTCAAGACTGCCCAGCGTGCTTCTGCTTGTCTCTTTAGCGAAAATCCGGCACTATCTTGCCAATTACATGGACCAATCGCGCATCCGGAATTTCTGTATCATTGCCCACATCGACCACGGGAAATCGACCCTGGCCGATCGGTTGTTGGAATTGACCGGCACGGTGGAAAAACGCCGCATGAAGGAGCAGCTGCTCGATACCATGGAGCTCGAACGTGAGCGTGGAATTACGATCAAGCTGCAGCCAGCCCGCATGAAGTACACGGCGAAAGACGGGGTTGAATATGAACTCAACTTGATCGATACGCCTGGTCACGTAGACTTCACCTACGAAGTATCTCGTTCGCTCGCGGCTGTTGAAGGGGCGATTCTCTTAGTTGACTCGACGCAAGGGGTGCAGGCGCAAACGATCGCCAACCTCTACTTGGCCATCGACCAAAATCTCACGATCATTCCTGTCTTGAACAAAGTCGATTTGCCGAACTCGGATGTTGAACGTCGTGGAAATGAACTGATGCAGCTGATTGGTTGCACGCGTGAAGAAATTTTGTGTGCTTCAGGAAAAACAGGCGAAGGTGTGCCAGAAATTCTCGAACGAATTGTCCGTGATGTACCACCACCAAAAGGCGATCCAGCCGCGCAAGGCCGCGCGATTATTTTTGATTCGAAGTACGATGACTACCAGGGTGTGATCGCGTACATTCGGTGTATGGATGGCTTCTTGCAAGAGCGGAGCAAAGTTCGCTTCTTGGCGACCGCGACCAATGGCGAAGCACTTGAAGTAGGATACCTAAAACCGGAACACACGAAATCTGGCCGTCTCGAAACAGGAGAGATTGGGTATCTCGTAACGGGTCTGAAGGATATTCAAGCGGTTCGTGTGGGCGACACAGTATCGCTCACAGGCGATTCGAGCGTCGAGCAGCTTCCTGGATATCGTGAAGTTCGTCCGATGGTCTACGCTGGCGTTTTTCCATCTGATGGCTCTGAATATGAAAAGCTCCGTGATGCGATTTTGAAACTCAAATTAAGCGATGCGGCATTGACCTTTGATCCAGAGCATTCCAGCGCGCTTGGCTTCGGTTTCCGTTGTGGACTCCTCGGCATGCTGCACTTAGAGATTTTGCAACAACGTCTCATTCGTGAGTTTGACATGGATATCGTCATCACGACGCCATCTGTAGGATACGAGGTGAAATTAACAAATGGTGATGAACTGTTCGTGAAATCGCCGGGTGATTTTCCAGAAGTGTCGCGTATTGAAGAAACCCGTGAGCCGTGGGCGACGGTTGATATTGTCTGTCCAAAGGAATATATCGGAAACGTGATGGCGTTAGTTCAAGATCGTCGTGGCGAGTACAAAAATACAGAATATCTCGATTTACAGCGAGCGATTCTACACTACTCCATGCCGCTCGCTTCGGTGATCGTTGATTTTTACGATAAACTGAAGAGTGCAACGGCGGGGTATGCCTCGTTAAACTATGATTTCTCGGACTTCCGTTCCTCCGAGATTGTGCGTTTAGACATTCATGTGGCTGAAGAGCCGGTTGAGGCGCTGGCCACCTTGCTTCACGTAACGGAAGCTGATCGCCGTGGACGAGAAATTATCGCGACTCTGAAGGAAGAGCTGCCACGTGCGCAGTTTGCGATTAAATTACAGGCCGTGATTGGAGCAAAGATCCTTGCCTCTGACCGCATCAATCCCTTCCGCAAGGACGTGCTTGCCAAGATGTCCGGTGGTGACTATTCGCGTAAATCGAAGCTTCTCCAGAAGCAAAAGAAGGGAAAGGAACGTATGTTGTCGATGGGTGTAGGGGGAGTTGAGATTCCACCAGATACGTTCATTAAGGTGTTACGTCGGGGGAATTAATCGTTTATTCTTGACCTCACTATGAAACGCGAACGTTTGCAATTTTGGATGAAGGTTGTCGCCATTGCGATGATCGTCTTGTTGATCCTGCCACTCCTTGCTGCCTACTCATCTTTTTAAGCGGTAGTTCGTGTGAGAAGGGGAGATGCGGTATACTGGCCGCAGGTATTTTTTATGAACCTTGAAGGTGGTTTGGCAAAACACTACGTTCAGGAAGAAGAGGTGGCATCACCTGTTCATTCGGTTGAAACGACATCCGAAGTGGGTTCACGGTACGCAGGTCATTTAGCGAGAGTGACAAGTGCGTTTATCTATAACCCTCGGATGACGGCAGGCATGGTTCGTGAAGAGATCGCCAAGATCAAAGCCGACCCGGCGATGAAGACGCTTGAGGGTCAAGAGAAGTGTCTCAAAGCGTATGAGCATTTGTTTGAAGGAATAGAAGCACAAGATCTGGCAAACGAAATTCACGAAGTACTGTGGCAAGAGGTATTGCGCAGCCGTCCGACGACCGATCCGAAAGGGCAGAAGCGTCCCGAACAACTCACGAGGGCTGAAGTCGCGACTGAATTCAAAGCCTTTCCGTTGGCGGACGAATTGATTGCAGAAGAAGATAAGGCGTTGGCAGCGTATCGGCAGTTCTTGGTCATGAATAAGGGGCGAAGTGTGTCACTGGACTCGGCGATTAAGCTCGAACCAATGGATGTTGAAATGTTAGTTATTGATTTGGAGGTGCGTAAGGCGGAGCGTATTCTTGATCCAAAGGTTAGACAGGCTGCGTTAGCGGGTCTAAATGAAAAACTCCTTCGGATTATTGATGCGCTTAAGCCCAATCCAGGAAAGCGCTTTGAGGTGATGGAGCTCTATATGCTGCGTCGTTTGATCCAAGCAGCCAATACAGGGCACATTGCGTCCGTTCGTCATGGAACGCCACGGGAAGATTTGAAGCGTGAGCGGGCGATTGATTTGTCGATCACGGCCGCCGGACAATTGATTCAGCTTCAGGTGAAGACGTTTGATCCGGATCCGGCGGACAGCGTGCGTGAAGTGCAGGAGAAGAGTATCGCGAAGGCGCGGAGAAACTTGGAGGGGAGCGATACTCATTTAGGAGTTCTCTCAACGGAAGCGGTAAAAAAAGCGTTTCTTGTAACTCAAGAAGAGTCTACGCGAGTAGGCGAAACGACGCTTCATGAAAAGCGCGCTGCGTTTGAGCCATTCTTTGAGCAGATGGATTCGGAGCAATCCGTTCTTCTGGCGAACGTTCTTGGACTGTCTCCTGAACGTTTAGCGAAACAACAAAAGGCGTTTGAGGATCGTGAACGTGCACGTGCAGAACGAAAGAGACAGCTGGCAGAAGAGCGAGCGAGAGAACTTCAAGAGATGGAGGTGAAAAGAGTCTTGCAGAGTGACTTCGATGCATTGATGGCGGCGGAGCGTGCAAGACGAGAGGCGGAAGATCAGGCGAAAAAAGAGCGTCTTGAGCGAGCATTAGAAATAGAGCGTGATGCTCAGGAAGAAGCTCGAAAAAGAGTTGAGGCTGAGAATGCGCGCCAAAAGGCCAAGCTCGCCGAAGTGGAGGCGCGACTAGAGGCACAACGAAAAGCGCAAGAAGAACAAGCAGCAGCAGAAGCGAGAAGCGCGATTGCTCTGAAAGCAGCGCAGACGCGTGCGGCGAACAAATTGGATACGAATCGTTGGCCACCGACACCGTCTGATATCAAAGGGTTAGGAAAACTTCCTGTATTGGTGCGTCTAGGGTTCCTCACAGCTGAACAGGCGCGTGATATGGCAAACACACAGCCGATCTTTGAAGCAAAGCGCGCGGCCGCACCGTTCTTTGAGGATCCGAAGCTCTTTAAGAAAGCGTTTCTGACAAAAGCTGAGTTTGAAGAACCAACTCCGGAAGTCTTGGAGCGTATACGCAAACTAAGAGAAAGCGCATAGTCCCTAAAATTAGTTCGAGCGGCGCTCCCAGCAGGTGGGGCGCCGCTCGATGCGGAGGCGATCAGGGTTCGTTCTTCTTGAGGAGCCGCGCGGGCGGCTTGTGGCCGAAGCGCGCGTAGAGCGCGGCGACCTCGGCATTCGAGTGCCGGATCACTCGGACGCTCTGCTCGATGATGTGTCCGCCAGGGATGACGAAGATGACGACCCCTGGGCGGTGATGTTGGACGGTTCCTCCGGCCGTGGTTCCGACGAGCGTGACGACATAAGTTGGCGGAACTACCGCCTCTCTGTAGTCGCCCAGGTTGATGACGACGCGTCTAGGAGATCCATCTCTAGGTTCCATGAAGGATAGGTCCCTTCTTGTGTCGAACGTCTAAAAAAAGCGAACTAGCGCCAATATTAAAATACAAAATGTGACTTTTGTCAAGTATTTGGCTTAAATAAGCCATTTTGAGCGCTTTTCTTGCCCAGTGCTTCCCCTCCCGTCACACTGTCTGCCATGGCTTCGTATACTTGGTCCCTTCGTCCTTCGCCGACCCCGTCTGAGATTGAGGCGTGGCAGCCACGAGTTTCGCCCTTTGTGGCGACATTGTTGTGGCAGCGCGGGGTGCGTTCATTTGAGGAGGCGGAGATGTTTCTTTCGCCGTCTTGGGAGGCGCATACGCACGATCCGGCGCAGTTTCGTCATTTGCCTCAAGCGCTGGAGCGTGTTTTTACCGCGTTGGAAAAAGGCGATCGACTGACCGTGCATGGCGACTATGACGCCGATGGCATTACTGGCTCGACCGTTTTGATTTCAACGCTGCAAGAAATTGAGCGACGCCTCACGGGGCGTGAACGAAAAGATAGTGTGGTTGACTACTACATCCCGCACCGTGACAAAGAAGGCTACGGGATTCATAAAGCAACGATCGGGACATTGAAAGACCGTGGAACAAAAGTCTTGGTGACGGTTGATTGCGGAATTGCGTGCGTCGAAGAGATTGCGCTTGCACGTAAAGCGGACATGGATGTGATTGTGGTTGATCACCATCAATTTGGTGAAGTGTTACCTGATGGTTGGTTGATTCATCCAGGGCTTCCTGAAGAGACGTATCCCTTTAAAAAACTGGCGGCAGTTGGTGTGGCGTTTAAATTTGCAACGGCGTTGTTGAATGAGGCGCGACGACGAGGAATCGATATTCCGCTTGGGTGGGAGAAGTGGCTTTTGGATTTGGTCGCTATCGCCACGATCACGGATGTTGTGCCATTGATCGGCGAGAATCGCGTGCTCGAAACCTATGGGCTCCGTGTCTTGAACAAGACGCGTCGTCCAGGATTGCTCGCACTCATCGATGCTGCGAGTCTGACGCCTGGCCAAATTGATACAGAGTCGATTGGTTTTGCGATTGGTCCACGGATTAATGCGGCCGGGCGTATGGACCACGCGAGTTTGGCCCTGCGTTTGCTGTTAGCTGAATCGCAAGACGAAGCACAGGCGCTGGCGAAAGAGCTGGAGCGCTGCAATCGTGAACGCCAAGACGCGACACGGAAAATGATGGATCAAGCGGAGAAGCAATTGATGGAACGGTACACCATGAAAGAATTAGATACGCCGGAAAAGTCCGCACTCTTTTTGTGGGATGAACAGTGGTCACCGGCTTTGGTTGGGCTGGTTGCCGGGCGATTCTTAGAGCGCTTTGCTCGTCCAACGGTGGTGGTTGGCTCGCATGAAGGAACCTGGATTGGGTCCGGTCGTTCGGTGAGTGCCTATGACATTACAGCTGCGATGCGACAGGCGGGCGAGGGTCGACTTACGCGTATTGGTGGTCACGTACAAGCCTGTGGCTTTGCCTTGGTTGATCCAGATCACTTGCCAAAGATTGCGGAAGACCTTCATTCGCATGCAGGAGAAGCCTTTCAGGCTGGGCTGCCAACGCCCACGTTGCTTATTGATGCGGATCTCCCGCTCGCTCATGTCACTGAGGTCTTCGTTGATGAAGTAAGACAGCTGGAGCCGTTTGGAGAGGGGAATCCGAAGCCGCTGTTCCGTTCTGAAGATCTGCTCGTAACCAAGGTCGATACCATTGGTTCAACGCAAGCCCACTTACGCCTGGTTGTGGCGGATGGCGGTCTGATGCGCAAAGTGATCGGTTTCAAGCTTGGAAACCGTGTGGATGAACTCCATGTCGGCTCGCGGGTGGATCTCGTGTATCATGTCGGTATTAACGAATGGAACGGCCGCAAGGAAGTCCAGCTCGTTCTGAAAGATTTTGAAGCGAAAACCTAGTATGAACCTTATTATCCGAACTGATGGCGGCTCTCGTGGAAATCCTGGCCCAGCTGGGATTGGTGTTGTGATTGAAAATGCCGATACCAACGAAGTTGTTGAAACGCACGCCAAGTTTTTAGGAAAAACCACCAACAACCAAGCTGAGTACAAAGCCGTTATCCTTGGGTTAGAGCGTGCCGTTGTGTTGGGGGCAACACACGTTGAGGTAGTGGCGGACAGCGAGCTTCTCATTAAACAGGCAAGAGGAGAGTATCGTGTGAAAAATCCGGACCTCCAAATCCGCTTCGCGGAACTCAAAGCCTTCGAACGCCAACTCCCACGCGTTTCATATCGTCATGTTCGTCGCGAATTCAATAAAGCTGCGGATGCGCTTGCGAACGAGGCGATGGATAGGGGTGTATAGCTTGATTCTCGTTCACGTTCCTGTGTACAACGCTTTGTGCTATTCTACCTCTGTCTATGGGTCTTTTTTCCTCTCCAGAGAAGAGTAGCTATCTTGGCTTAGATATCGGCTATGGTGGCATGAAGTTGGTTGAGTTGCGCAACGAAAAAGGGCGTGCGCGCTTGGTGACGTATGCCTACGTGAATATGCCGTCGGATAGTTTAGATAAGTCGATGTTGAATGATATTCCAGGATCAGCTGAAATTTTGAAGCAAATGCTGGCTAAGGCGCGTGCGACGACCAAGAAAATTGCAGCGGCGCTTCCGCTCTCGTCTGTGTTCTCAACGGTGTTGAGTGTCCCGAGCGTTGATGAGAAAGAAGTGAAAGATTTGGCCTTTGCCCAGGTCAAGAAATTGTTGCCTTGGCCGATTGAAGAAGCGGCGGTTGATTTGAAAGTCATTGATAAGGTGGAAAAAACCGAAGTGGTAAAAGCGTCGACACGTGTCCTCGTGTCTGCGGCTCAGAAGTCGTTGGTTGCAAAGTACACGGAGCTGTTCAAAGCGGTTGGGTTGGAAGCGGTCGCGCTCGAAACCGAAGGCTTTGCTGAGATTCGCTCGTTGATTGGAAAAGATAAGTCGACGATTTTACTTCTCGATATTGGTTCGTTGCGTACGAATGTGATGGTGGTCGAAAAAGGCGTGCCGTTTGTGATCCGTTCGATTGGGACAGGAGGAAATGCGATTAGCCAGACGATTGCGCGTACGCTTGGGATCCCACTCGATCAAGCCGAAACCATGAAGCGTGACATTAAAGCCATGCAAGGCTTTACGCCAACTGGGGACTTGCGTCCCATCTTAGGTGTGTTGATCAAACCGATTCTGGAAGAGATTCGCTATTCGATCAACTTGTACCAATCGCAAGAAGCGGATGGGGCGAACAAGCGTATTGAAAAAATCATTTTAACGGGAGGCTCGTCGCTCTTGCCGCGTTTGCCAGAGTATTTGACGCAAGAGCTTAATATTAATACGTATTTGGGTGATCCATGGGCCCGTGTCGTCTACCCAGCTGATTTGCGCCCTGTCTTGGATGAGCTCGGCCCACGTTACGCCGTGACGATTGGCTGTGCCATGCGTGAAGTCGATGGATAACAACGCTCATGCTGCATTCCGCTCCGCCTGCCACGATTCGTGAACGTCTCTTGTCCGAGGCGGTACGCGAGCGTGAGCTTTCGGCGCGAGCGGTGCCCGTGATTGAAGATTTGTTGCAACACGGCCTCTCGTTTGAGCAGGCGCTGGTTGGAACGGGGTTGATTTCGTCTGAGACGTTTGCGAGTTGGATGCAAGCGGCGACTCAATTACCACTTCTCAAGCCTTCGCTTGATGAACACGCGCTTCCGCCGGGGCTTGATAGAGAAACAATTCTCGCGTGGCGAGTTGTTCCTCGCAAGACGGGTGCGAAGCAGTGGACTGTCGGGTTGGCACATCCATGGGACGCCGATGTTCGCTCGGCACTTGAGACGTTGGCGGTGGAGCATGGATGGGCGTTGACGTTGGCCTACGTCCTCCCGTCTGAAGCGGATCAGTGGCTTCGTTCCTTGGATCGGTCCTCTTCCGCTCATCGCGCGCTTCGTCAGTACGCACGTTCACTTGTTGAGCGTGTAGAGCGTGAAGAACGGCTCACGGTTCACCAAGCCGGGGCATCGCTGCATCCACGTGAAAATGCCGTTTCTGTTCCCGCTGCCTGGTTGCCTGCGCTTGAGCTTCGGTTAGCTCGCCGCGCACGTTCAGGTCGTTTACATACGCGTCATCATCGACATCACCGTCACAGCAAGCTTGAATTACATGCACCGCGCGCACCCGAACCAGTGCCACTGGAAGCAGAGCATCCAGTGCGTGAGTGGACCGATACGTTCCAAGCGTTCCTCGATCAAGGAAAGATCGTGTTTGTCTTAGACGAACGGGGAGATCTGCTTGATCCTTGGTCTGAGCTACACGTCGCACATGAAACAGAGGAATGGCGTGGGGGTAAACGTTGGTTCACGCCTGCAAAAGAGGCAAATCAAGAAGAGCTGTTCCATCTTACGCTCTCCGGGTATCCTGGAACCGTCTGCTTTTCGTCCATGCAAGATTTGCAAGTATGGGAGCGAGCAGCAGAGAAGGCGCAGGTCGACTATGCGAGCTGCATTGGTCGCCCGACACGCCACGGAATAGCTTGGTCTCTGTATAGCGTATGAGTTCACCACGTCTGTTATTTACAGAACCGGATGCGTTTTTCGCTTCCTTCGCGACTCGCCACTTGCGACGAGCTGGATTCGACGTTGTGCACGCCGCTCATGGGAAAGAAGGCTGGGAGTTATTATCCCGTGAACCATTTGATCTGCTTGTTACAGAACTTGTGTTGCCTCGGATGGACGGGTATCAGCTCCTAGAGGCGGTCCGGGCCGAAGCGTCGCTCGCCAACCTTCCTGTCTATGTGCTCACTCGACTCGGTACGCGAGAAGATGTTGAACGTTGTCGCACGCACGGGATTGAGGAGTATTTCATTAAACCACATCATTCACTCGATTGGATCGCGCAGCGTTTAATTCAACCGTGGCGTTTCTCAGCCGCTCATTCTGCCTAATTGTATGACCTTTTTTCGTTCCTCTCGTCCGGGGTTTAGCTTGCTTGAAGGCCTGATCGTGCTCGCCATGGTCGGGCTTCTGGCAGCGTTTGCAGCCGTTTCATTAAATAGCGCCCGTGCTCGTACCCGTGATGCGCAACGCTTGGCGAATATGAGCACGATCCGTGCGGCGCTCCAGTTGTACTGGCTCGAGAAGGCCACCTATCCCGCCAGCGAAGGCGCGAATCTTGGACAAGCCGCCACCAAGAGCGAGGTTCTCACAAGTAACGGGTTCCAAGCCAAAGCGGAAGCTGCCGGAACGGTCTTCTTGCCGCAGGTCCCAACCGGGCCCAAGGTGAATGAATTTTACGTCTACAAGGGCGGCCCAAACGGCTACTCGATTCGCTTCCAGACAGAAAGTGACACAGAATTCGGCAAAGCGAACATCTACTACTTGCATTCCAACGGCATCGATCGCGACCCGATGTTGAAGTAAGGTACAACACGGATGGGAGCTCCCTCAGTCGTCAACAAGTTGCTGCGCAACACGGATGGTCTCCTCCTTCGGGAGCTCCCATCCGTGTTGTCTTTTTTAGAAAATAGGCTCATCTGCTACACTTTTTTAGAAAATAGGCTCATCTGCTACACTTTTCTTCGAATATGTTGAGTCATGCTGAAGCTGCGAAGAGGGTGGTCGTTCTCCGTCAGGAGATCGACAAGTACCGGTACGAGTACCATGTGCTAGATGCACTTTCGATTAGCGAAGCAGCGCTTGATTCCTTGAAGCATGAGCTTTTCAAGTTAGAGCAAGAATACCCGGATTTGGTGACGCCTGATTCTCCTACGCAACGTGTAGCGGGTAAACCACTTGAAGGCTTCGTGAAGGTTGCGCATCAGGTGCCAATGCGTTCGCTCGAAGACGTCTTTAACCGACAAGAGGCGGATGAATGGTTGGAACGTCTGAAGCGCCTTGAGCCAGGGGCGAGCTTTGATTTTTTTGCCGAAGTAAAGCTGGATGGTCTCGCCGTTTCAATCGTCTACGAAGATGGCAAGCTGCGCTATGCGGCAACTCGTGGGGATGGGCGAGTTGGCGAAGATGTGACGCACAATATTCGAACGATTGAGTCGCTTCCGCTCTGTTTGCGTCTCCCAACAGACAAAGAAGTCGATCACTTTGCAAAAACCTATCATGTACAGGATCCGGCTGCCTTAAAGACGCTTATCAAACAGCAGTTCCGTGGCCGAGTTGAGCTGCGTGGGGAGATCTATTTATTGCGTAAACAGTTGGAAAAGCTCAATAAGCTCCAGCTGGCTCGTGGCGAAGAGCCATTTGCGAATCCGCGAAATGCGGCGGCTGGAGGAGTTCGCCAGCTTGATCCCAAGCTCGCTGCCGAGCGCGGTCTCTCGTTCAGCGGCTGGCATTTATTTGGAGCGTTTGGTCTCGCAACCCATGAACAGGCACATGCGCTGATGGGCTTATTCGGTATTCCAGGGAATCCGTTAACGCGAGCCTGTGCCACGATCGACGACGTTGAGTGCTTCATGGAAGAGATCGGAAAAAAGCGCGACACGTTGCCCTTCCAAATCGATGGCATCGTCGTGAATATCAATAATGATCTGTTGTTTGAACGTTTGGGTGTCGTAGGAAAAACACCGCGTGGCGCGATGGCCTGGAAGTACGCAGCTGAACAGGGGACAACGATCGTGCGTGAAATCCGCGTTTCGGTGGGACGAACGGGAGCGCTCACGCCTGTTGCGGTTATGGACCCGGTGACGCTCGCTGGAACAACCGTTACTCACGCCAGTCTCCATAACGAAGATGAAATTGAACGTCTTGGACTCAAGATCGGCGATACGGTGATCGTAGAAAAAGCCGGCGATATCATTCCAAAAGTGATCGAGGTATTGCCAAAGCTCCGTACGGGAAAAGAAAAAGCCTTCCGCATGCCAAAAACCTGTCCGATGTGTGGCACGGAAGTTGTGCGACGTGAAGGCGAGGTGGCCGTGGTGTGTCCTAATAAAAACTGCTTCGCGCAAGAGACGGCACGCCTTCTTCACTTTGCGAGTCGCACCGCCCTTGATATTCGCGGCTTGGGCGACAAGATCGTTGAACAGTTGCTGCAGGAGGGCCTCGCGCGTGAACCGGCCGATCTCTATGAGCTTACGCCGGGTGATCTTGAGCCATTAGAAGGCTTCGCCGAGTTGTCTGCGAAGAAGTTAGTGGCCGAAATTCAAGCGCACCGTGAGCCGCCCCTCGAGCGTTTCTTGATGGGACTTGGGATCCGCCACGTTGGCGCGGAAACGGCGAATGATCTGGCACGTGCGTTTGGCTCGATCGAAGCGTTCCGAGCGGCTGATCACGAAGCGCTGATGCAGATCGATGGGATTGGGGAAGTGGTAGCCGAAGCGATTGTGGAATTCCTTCGTGATCCTCAGGAAAAAGCGCGTTTGGATCATTTGTTGGAACACGTAACGCCGCAAAAGGCGGTTGTACAAGATCGTGCGAATCTTCCGCTCTCCGGAACGACTTGGGTGCTGACGGGTTCGCTTGAATCAATCGGACGTGAAGAAGCAAAGGAGCGAATTCGCGCCTTAGGCGGAGAGGTGAGTGAGAGTGTCTCTAAAAAGACGTCATTTGTTGTCGTTGGAGCGGAACCAGGTTCGAAATATGAAAAAGCGCAGAAGCTTGGAGTGACGATTCTTGATGAGGACGCGTTTTTGAAAAAACTGCAGGTATAACTCCTCTATGAAGTCTTCAGTGATTGAATGATGGCATCTACGGGTGGCTGATATTTCATTAGTGATCGATTCTTGTAGAGAAGCGATTCATCAAGGACGACACCTGTCTCGCGGCTTCGGGTCTGACGCCAGATTTCGTTGGCACGGTAGTTGTACGTGCCATCCGTGAGATAGTGATGATCTTTTTCGAGAATCGAAAAAGAGTGCGTTGGTTTTTGGTCAGCGCGGATTTCTCCTTTTAGATGATCCTCTGTGAGCCAGAGGTGGAGTTGAAAGGTTGTCTGTGTTGGATTGTGGATCTGGAGATCCATGTAGTTGTAGAACAGCGCAGCACCCGTTCCAAACGGAACGGTTCGACCAGAGTCGGGGAAAAGGTCAAAACTGTGATGATGGCGTTCGGTAACTTCAAGAGGTGAATGAAGCGCCATCCAGTAAACAAGGTTTGCGAGCTGGCAAAGACCGCCCCCAACGCCGACCTTTGATTCGCCATTGGAAAGGATCAGTCCTTCGAGATAGCCACGTTCTTTGGTGGCTGGTCCGATGAGGCGCCAGAGCGACAAGGTTTGGCCGGGTTTGATGACGACGCCATCGATTTCGCGAATCGCCAATCCAAGATTGTGGACTTTATTATATTGAAGACGCAGGTCGACCGTGCCGAGCTTACGGATCAGAAGTGACTGGTGGGAAGTGACGCGATACTCAAGCGATTGACCGCGGCGTTCGGTTGCAAAACGACGTTTGGCGAGCTGCCACACCAGACGACGAGCTAATTGTTTTCGGGTGACAGCGAGCGTATAAAAAACTGGGTGAACGCTCGAGAGTGTGCGGCGTGGCATAAGAAATATAAAGACTAGGCCTTGTAACGTCGCACTCAGCCAAAGATTACAGCTACAGACTGGCCTTTCGATGGGCAATACGATACCGTAGTTCCATATGTCATTGACTCGGGATGAATTGCTGCACCTGGCAAAGTTAGCCAGAATTTCGATTGAGGAGGAAAAACTGGAGCTCTTCCAAGGTCAGCTCGATGAAATTTTGAATTATGTTGGACGGCTCCAGGCGGTGAAGTTGGGGTCGGCTCATGAAGAAGAGGCGGAGAAGACAGCTGTTGTTCGGGCCGACGTCCCGGCGCCCTCTTCTCAAGATCTGCTCCAGGCGCTTCAGTCGGCTTTCCCTGATCGCGCGGATGTTCTCCTGCGTGTGCCGGGTGTCTTTGAAAAACCAAAGGATTAATTTGTTATGTCACGTCTAGAGAATCTCACCATCAAAACAGCCGCCGAAGCGCTCGACGCGCGAACGTTCTCGTCTCAAGAGCTTGTAAAAGAGTATCTGGAACGAGCTGAGGCGAAGAACGAAGACTTGAACGCGTATCTCACGTTCATGCCAGAAGAAGCCGAGGCGGCGGCGAAGGCATCAGATGAGCGCCGTTCACGTGGAGAACGATTGAGCGTCTTGGATGGGATTCCGGTCGCGGTGAAGGATAACTTGTTGACCAAGGGCACGCGTACAACGGGTGGGTCGGCGATTTTGTCTAAGTACATCGCGCCGTACGACGCGACAGTGATCACGAAACTACGTGAGGCGGGGGCGGTTATCATTGGAAAAACCAACCTCGATGAATTTGGGATGGGGGGATCAACGGAGAATTCCGCCTATGGTCCAACCAAGAATCCGTTGGATTGGGAGCGTGTGGCTGGTGGATCATCCGGAGGAAGTGGGGCAGCGGTGGCTGCAGACCTCTGTATTGGCTCGCTCGGGACGGATACGGGAGGCTCGGTGCGTTTGCCTGCCTCGTTCTGTGGCATCGTTGGATTCAAACCGACCTATGGTCGCGTCTCCCGCTACGGAGCGATCGCGATGGCATCTTCGCTTGATCAAGTTGGTCCGATGACCAAGACGGTGGAAGATGCGGCGCTCATGTTTGAGATTATTCAAGGGCATGACACGCATGATCAAACCACGCGTCCAACGCAGCCGCTGACGTTTGATCCGGCAGAGGGCTTAGACACGATCAAGATCGGGTTACCAAAACAAGCCTGGAAGCTGGGAGGGATCGAGCCGGGTGTGAAAACGGCACTTGAGGCGGCGATGAAGCGCTATGCAGCGCGTGGAGTTGAGTTTGTCGAAGTGGATATTCCGTACATGGATGAAGCGCTCTCGGTGTATTACGTTTTGATGCCGTGTGAGGTGTCTTCGAATATGGGTCGGTTTGACGGGATCCGTTATGGGAATCGCTCAAAGCAAGACCAGCTCTTGGACGTCTACTTAGATTCGCGTACGAAGGGCTTAGGAGACGAGGTTCGTCGTCGTATCTTGATTGGAACGTATGCGCTCTCGAAAGGGTACTATGATGCCTATTATGTGAAAGCGCGTCAGGTGCAGGCCGAAATTCGCCATGCCTACGCCAAAGCGTTTGAGCAGGTGGATTTGCTTCTCACACCCACCTCGCCCAGCGTTGCCTACAAGATTGGCGAAAAAACGGCTGACCCACTGGCAATGTACCTGCAAGATGTCTTTACGGTGTCGGTGAGTGTAGCGGGGCTCCCGGCGATTTCGATTCCGTGCGGCATGAGCGATGGATTGCCCGTGGGGATGCAGCTCACTGGTCCGCAGATGGGGGATGATCTTGTTCTTACGGCCGCACACGCTTTTGAACAACTCTCATGATCCTGCAAATCGTTCTTCAACCGACAAATCTAGCACAAGCGCCTGTTCCAACGAGCTCTGCCTCGGCTGATTCGGTTCTGACGATGGTAGGGATTATCGTAGGCATGTTGGTGGGGGTGGCGCTGCTCTTTTGGTTCTTGCGCACGTTTAAAAAACCAGAGCTCGAAGGGATCTCAACTCAAAAGGTGAAAGCCTTGTGGGAACAGATCGAGCATTCAGCCAAACAGGGGCGGCTTGGCGGCAAGATGGCCGTGATTGAGGCGGATAAGCTTCTCGATACCGTCTTGAAGTCGATGCGTTTCCCGGGGGACACGATGGGGGAGCGGCTCAAGGCGGCTGGTTACAAGTATCCAGCGATTCGTGAGGTCTGGACGGCGCATCGGGTCCGCAACCGCCTCGTGCATGAGACGGACTATGAATTGCGCGATCGAGACGTCCGAGAAACGCTGGGGGATTTTAAACAAGCGCTCCGTGAATTACACGTGCTCTAACTATGTTGCTCTACGTAGGCGCGACCACCTTTCCGTTGTTTGGTCTGTCGTTTCAAGTGTGGGGGACACTCGTGGCGCTTGGCTACGGACTTGGAACGTATGTCGCTTGGCGACGAGCGAAGCAAAGAGGGCTCGACGCAAAAATTGTGCTCGATCTCGCGTTTTGGATTTTTATCGCGGCGTTTGTCGGGTCACGCCTCTTTCATGTGCTGGCGTATAATCCGGGCTATTATCTGGCGCATCCGTTAGAAGCACTGGATCCTCGCACGCCTGGGTACGCTATCTTTGGAGGGTTTATTGGGGCGGCGGTCGTGTTCGCCTGGACGGTCTATCGACAGAAGCTCAACTTCTTTGAATACGCCGATGTTTTGATCTGGGGGTTGCCGTGGGGCTGTGGCGTCGGGCGAATCGGTTGTTTTTTGATTCACGATCATCCCGGGACGCTTACGCATTTCATCCTCGGAGTTCGTTATCCAGATGGCCAAGTTCGACATGATCTCGGGCTCTATCTTTCGTTGATTGGGTTCGCGACGGGTTTACTCTTTCTCTGGCTCAACCGAAAGCCACGTAAGCCCGGCTTTTGGTTTGGCGTCTATCTTCTCATTGAAGGGATCACGCGCATTTGCTTAGATTTCCTCCGTGTGGAGGATGTTCGGTACCTTGGGTTTACCCCGACGCAGTATCTGGCACTTCCGCTCCTTGCGATAGGCATTTGGTGTGTCTCTCGCTCTTCACCCATGATATCCTCCAAGTCATGAACTCATCTTCTTCCAATAACAACACAGGAATTGTCGTCGGCATAATCGCTGTCACAATCGCCTTGTTTGCTGGTTTGGTGTTTTTGCTTACACGTGTCCCTTCTGATGCCCCAGGTTCCGGAAATGAGAATGTTGTGTTCTCAGATAGTGCAGACCCAGCCGTTGGTCCAACGGATGCGGCAGTGACCGTTCATATGTACGAGGACTTCGAGTGTCCAGCCTGTGCCGCTTCGCACCCAATCATGAAGCAGGTAATGGCAGCCTATAAAGACCGTGTGCGCTTTGTCTGGAAAGACTTCCCCTTAGAAACGATTCATCCAGTGGCTCGTCCTTCGGCGAATGCGGCCCGTTGTGCGCAGGTTCAAGGTAAATTCTGGGAATATCAGGACCAGCTCTTCCAGACACGTGGCTGGGTGAGTGCGTCGAACAAGACAGAAGCCTTCGTGAATTTGGCCAAGAATATCGCCGGGTTGAACCAGGATCAATTCAAGACGTGTGTTGAACAGAAGGCGCAGGATGGCTTGGTTGCCGCCAACATTCGAGAAGGGTTCTCGAACCAAGTAAACGCAACCCCAACGTTCTTTGTAAATCAGCGCCGTCAGTTTGCGATGGCCTACCCAGATTGGAAGACGACCTTGGACGCGGCCCTTACTTCTGCCTCGACAACCAATTGACGCTCTCGTATACTTCTCGTGCTTACTCACTCTTTACGATCTGAACTTTGAGATCTTTCTATGGATCAATCGAAAAATCAGGGGCTGTGGGACTCAAGTCCTAAGACCACGTTTTATCTTGGATTGTTCGTTGGAATCGCTATTTCGTCGGTGCTAGCCTTAGTACTCGTTTTTGGCATGATGATGAGTGGCCGTTCTGTTGCGACAGGCGCTGCCGTGGCTCAGGCTCCAAGCCCAAGCCAAGGAACCACCTTGCCAGCTGACAACACGCCTCCAGCTCCAGTCGGTGGCCCAGTCAAGGAAGTAAGTGATACCGATCACATTCTTGGCAAAAAGGATGCCAAGGTCACGGTGATCGAATACTCTGACTTTGAATGTCCATTCTGTGGTCAGATCGAACCAACGTTGAAGCAGATGATGACGGAATTCCCAAATGATGTTCGTTTGATCTACCGCCACTTCCCATTGTCCTTCCACCCACAAGCTCAGAAAGCGGCAGAAGCCTCTGAATGTGCGGCGAAACTTGGTGGGAATGACGCCTTCTGGAAAATGCACGATAAGCTCTTCCAGAACCAGCAGACGCTTGGAGCTGAAACCTACTCCCGTTTGGCCAAGGAAATTGGTTTGAACGAAGGGAACTTCAAGACCTGTTTGGACAGCGGTGAGATGGCAGCCAAGGTGAACTCCGACATGGCTTCCGGCAACGATGCGGGCGTCAACGGAACTCCAGCCACCTTCATCAACGGTAAGTTGGTGAGCGGTGCGGTCCCATACGCCACGCTCAAGGCTGAGCTCACGGCAGCTGGTGCGTCTCGCTAAGCTCAAGGAAGAAAAGGTACGCAAAGACCCGCCTTATGGCGGGTCTTTTGTAATGCCATCAGTTCATCGACAAGCGCCCACTTTTCTGCTAAAGACCAGTTGCTCCACGAGAGTAAGGAGGGTTCAAGGAATGACGAAGGAGCGTTTGTTCGCTGGTCAATCGTTCGGCGAGTACGAAATCCTGGCCTCGCCGCATAGCGCGGTCGAGTCAGGGAGTTTTGGGAGGGTCTACAAGGCGCGTCACCGCGTCACTGGCGCCGTTCGTGCGCTCAAGATCTTGCGGACCGACAAGCCGACGAACGAGGCGATTCTCGCCATGTTCGCACGAGAAGTCGCCGTCTTGCGGGCGGTTGCGGGTCCGGGCGTGCCCGTGGTCTACGAGGAGGGGTGTGTAAACGATGTCCCGTTCTTCGTCCAAGAATGGATTGAGGGCGAGACGATCGACTCCTATCTGACACGGGGGAGCTATGGCCGTACGCCTCACGCGGTCATGAAGATCATCGATCCACTCGCAAAGGTGCTCGGCCGCGTTCATCGCCATGGATACGTCCATCGCGACCTGGCACCCTGCAATATCATGCGACGGTCTAGCGGCGAGATCGTACTCATCGACTTCGGTCTTGCCTGTAGAAAAGGGGAGGTGGTTCTGAAGGACGAAGCCTTTGGGAACGCCTACTACCTGTCTCCAGAACAAGCTGACCAGCAAGAAGCGCATCCGGTGCACGACGAGTTCTCGCTGGGTATGCTCGCGTACGAACTCGTTACGGGGGAGAACCCGTTGCGAGGATACGTACATCGACGGGTTCCCGTGCATCCGCAGATTCAGGTCAGAAGCCTGTTGAAGCAGCGTGCCGTTCGGATCCCGCCGATCCACTCGTTTCTCCGTGCGGCAACAGTGCCCAGCGAATTCGCTGAAGCCATCGAGCGTGCGGTCTCTCTCGAACCATCCCACCGTTTTCCAACGGTGGAAGGGTTCCGTCGGTGCTGCATGAGGGCTTCGTCCCTTCCGGCACTTGCGCCAGCTGAGTCGCTTCTGCTGCATGCCGCGGCGAAGCTTCTGTCCGCTCTCTCGTGAGCATGCTCACGCTCTTTCCACTCACGCCAGATGTGATTCACGCACGGTTTCTCGTGCGGCGAGCCTTCTCTCGCGGTGATCTGGCCACCGACGCAGCCCTGGGATGCTCTTCGAGGATCAAAGAGCTGCGTACAAAAAAACAGTTAGCTCTTTCGTTCGCCGTGCATGAGGAGTTCAAGTGCATGATCGAATGATCCAGCAGCTGTGACCGTTCCATTGTTTACGAAGAAGATTTC
>CAYQAL010000006.1:5509-7219 GCA_964415465.1 uncultured Gammaproteobacteria bacterium | reverse complement strand
ATGGTTCCAGTAAATAAGAAGGGCTCTTGCAGAATGAAGCCGATGTGAGCGGCGCGTTCTTCAGGGCTGTAGGAACGAACGTCTTTGCCATGCAACAGAACGACGCCTTCAGATGGATCGTAGAGGCGGGCCATAAGCGAAGCGGTGGTCGTTTTTCCTCCGCCGGTTGGTCCGACGAGCGCATAGGTTTTGCCCGGTTCAAGATCGAAGCTGATGTGCTTTAATACGCTTTTTCCATCTGGGTAGTTGAAAGAAACGTTCTTGAACTCGAGGACGGATTCAACCTTTGCGTCGTTCGTAGAAGCAACGGTGGCGAGTGTTAGGGGATTATTCAAAATCGCCGAAACACGATCCCAACCTGCGACGGCGAGCTGTAAGTTCGTCCACAGAGTCGCAATTTGACGAAGGGGAGAGTAGAAATGGTTGAGATAGATAAGGAAGCTCAAGAGAAGACCGATGGTGAACTCTCCACGTGCCACCAGGAGCAACCCCATACTCACAACAATCAACTGTCCCATGTTTGAACTCACATCATAGAGAGGAGTGAACAACATGTTGCTCGCTCCGGCTCGTACGGCTGCTGTAAAGTTGGTCTGGTTCGCTTCTTCAAAGCGTGCACGGAAATAGTCACGACGGTTGAAGGCGACGATCACTTTGAAGTTGTCTAAGCTTTCTTGTACCTCGGCGCTTAAGCCTCCAGCGCTTTGTAAGCTCGCAGCGTTTCGCGTTTTCACCCAGTTCGCAGTGAGACGCGTAATTAGGAACATGACGAAGGCAGGCAAGAGCGCGAGAAGTCCAAGCGTTGGTTTGAGTATGATCAAGAATACGCCCGCACCACCAATTAAGAAGATGCTCCCGAAGAACCGCATCAATGTTTCCGAGAAGAATTGGTTTAACTTATCTGTATCATTGTTGATGCGCGAGATAAGGTCACCTGCCTTGGTTTGATGAAAGAAGGCAATAGGAAGCGATTGAAGTTTGGTAAAGACGTTATTACGCAATCCAAACAGCACATTCTGCCCAATCGTTCCCATGAGCGTCATTTGGAAATAGCCTACGAAGTAGGTAATGACGAAGGCGACGAACAGAATTCCAACGTAAAACCAGATACCTGTGTAGTTTCCAGCAGCGATATATCTATCGACCACGCGACCGAAGAGAAATGGCGTGGCAAGCATGATGCTTGAGTTGAAGACGAGTCCAAGAACCGCGATCGTGAGATCACGTTTATTTGTCGCCATGAGCTTGAGTAAGCTCGTGATCTTTATAGGCTTAGCGGTTGGGGCTGGATTCATACGTTTCGGTTGAGCGTTGAGAGTGAGCGATTTGCACGTACTCTGGGCAGCGTTCCATAAGTTCCGCGTGCGTTCCACTCGCGAGAATCTCACCTTCCATCAAGAGAATGATCTGATCATAGTCTTCGATCGGAGCAATCTTTTGGGTAATCGAAATAAGGGTGAGGCGAGGGTAGTGCTGTTCGACGTTCTTGAGAATGCGCTGTTCTGTGTTCGCGTCGATGCGGGCGGTGAAGTCGTCTAGCAGTAAAATTTTTGGATCAAGCG
This sequence comes from uncultured Gammaproteobacteria bacterium, assembly GCA_964415465.1. Taxonomy (GTDB): domain Bacteria; phylum Patescibacteriota; class Patescibacteriia; order 2-12-FULL-60-25; family 2-12-FULL-60-25; genus JAGOTP01. Next base: position 5,657 of record CAYQAL010000006.1, on the reverse strand, counting down.
CGAGGGCGCGGGCTAACATGACTCGCTGTTTTTGACCCCCAGACAAGCTCATGCCGCGTTCTGAGACGCGTGTTTCAAGTCCTTCTGGAAGCGTATCGATGAAGTCTTTTAACTCAGCGGTACGCAGAGCCTTCTCGAATTGTTCGGA
>CAYQAL010000006.1:0-5409 GCA_964415465.1 uncultured Gammaproteobacteria bacterium | reverse complement strand
GAGCCGAGAATGCTTTCGTTAATAACTTTGTTCAAACGGTCGATGACTTGTTGTGATTCTTTAAACAGGACTCCGACTTGAGAGAAGATCTTGAAGAAGGTAAGAGCGATCAACGGAAGAATGACGAGCGTGGCCAGGGCTAGCTTCCAATTGATGGAGAGTAAGAGCGCACTTGCACCGATGATGATGAAAATAGAAGACGCAATCGAGACAATGGCTTGCGAGACAAAGGTTTTTACTGCGTCGATATCTGATGTGAGGTTCGTGAGGAGGGTTGAAGAGCTCACGTTCTGAATGTAGGAGGTGCTTTGTTTAGAGATTTTGTCAGCCAGCTTGCGACGCAAATCACGCGCAACGGTTTCTGATGCGTACGTTTGCACGAGGCTTTGTGCATAGCTCGCCATGAGAATGAGAAGGGCGGTTACGAGAAACCCGACGATGAAGGGTTGAAGCTCGGTATTCCCTCTGGAAAAGGCATCAATTCCTGCAGCAATGCGCTTAGGCAGGGTGAGGTTCAGGCTGTTACTGGCAACCGATAGGGCTAAAAGGCCCAAAATAAGCCATTTGTATGGCGTTAACAGGCCGAACAAGTTCGGTCCCTCTTTCCGTTTTTTTGGCTCCATAAAGGACTCCAGTATGCGTGTTTTTGGTTAGTTTGGCAATTGTTTGCTAAACGAACAGCCACCAAGAAATCCTTGGTGGCTGAGGGGGCGACGAGTTGTGGATCCAGTACCACCTGCTTTATCTATCGTACCTCGAAGTAGACGCGACTGTTTTGCTGTTCGACGATCGTGCTGCTCGCGACCGAATTTGCTGAGCGCACAAAACTGTTTTGGGTCGTCGTAGCAGCGAAGAACTGGGTCGGTGAAACTTGTGAGAACGTGTTGTCTTCCGCACTAATCTCAACGCGAGCCGCATCGAGGTCTTCTGCATTCAGCCGTGCATTGTCGCGAACAGTTGCGAGAAGTGCAGCGACGTTTCCGGTGAGCCGAGCCCTGGCATTATCTTCTACGAGTAAGGTGATGTGTTGGTTCGTGGAAGTGGTGGTGCGACCAAGACCTTGAACCGTGAGGCTAGAGTTACGCTGCGCTTGAAGTTGTAGGTCGTTCGAGAAGTCTTCAATACGCACGTTGGCGTTGTCTAAGCTCGTAAGGGTCGTAAGCGTTGGAAGGGTGATCACGCCCGTCACGCGTCGTTCTGCGCATGCAAAGCAGAGGCGGAAGTCATCGAGCTGCTTAGATGATTGAGAAAGGGTGAGAACACCATTTGTGGTTGTTGCTTGAAGACGGGCCAACCCTTCTTCGGGACCGCTGAAGCTGACCGTTGATGTCGTCCCTTGGCGAACCGTGATTTGCAAGTTATCTGAGACGACGATCCGATCAAAGGCGGCTACGGGAAGGGTACGTGTGGCGACGGATTTCTCTTCGGCCGTTCGAATGTGCGTATACATCCATGGCCCAAGCTGACTTCCGGCCGCGGCTGCGCCGCCAGCTGCCAAAATCCAGATTCCAATCAGTGTGGCGGTTGCGGCCGTATGGAATTGATTCTTTCGACGAATCAAGCTCATACCAAGAATGGCGAAGAAGATGAGCGGAATCAGTCCAAGTAGATACACCGACCCAATCCCAACAAAATAGAGAGGATTATGTGCGAGTTCTGCGAGCGGTAGATCTGACACGATGTAACGCGAGTTCACGTTTGTGCCAAACACGACGAGCGCCATCGTTCCAAGGGTCGCGAAGATAAATGCGAACACTAGGAAGGCTGCCCCAGCCACGACACGAATGACGGATCCAAACATCCCGAAGAACCGTCTCACGCCATCAAAGACAAAGCCGATCAAGCGCAATGGAGCGTTTACAATCCGGTAGAGTGTACTTTGTTGGTTCGTCTCGGCTGGTTTGTCTTTGGTGAGCTCTTGAAATTCGTTTAAGTTCGGCACTTTTCCCTGCATCTCAAGCTTTTGCAAACTGGTTTCCGCCGCTGGAACCGCGATCCATAAAACAATGTAGATCAAGAGACCTAAGCCATTCGCGAAGAGGAGGGCGACGAAAAGGAGGCGGATGACGAGAGGATCAATGCCGAAATAAGCGGCGATCCCGGAAGCGACACCAGCAATAATGCGCTCATCGGTGTTTCGATAGAGGCGTTTGCGGGGAGTGGCCTGAGGCTCTATGTCTTCATCGGCGATTTCTTCGACGCGACCAACAACGGCAATCACCGCCTCAACATCTTCGAGCGTGACGACCTGTTTCCCTTTGACGAGCTTCTCACTGAACTTTTCGCCGAAGCTGTATTCAATGTCTTGAATGAGTTCGTCGACCGATGGATCGGCGGCGAAGTGTGTGCGTAAGCTCTTCAGGTAGCGATCGAGGACGTTGTAGCCGTCTTCTTCGATGGCAAAGATGCGTCCACCAAGGGTAATGGAAAGTGTTTTCTTCATAAAAGCTAGTTGAATTTCTTCATGAGCGCGTTAATCGACGAGTCGAGCGACTGCCACGTATCGATGAGCTGACGGAGGAACGACCGGCCAAGTACCGTAATAGAATAATATTTGCGTGGAGGACCGCTATTGCTCTCAGACCAGTTGTAGGTGAGAAGACCGGCGTCCTTGAGACGGTTCAGAATTGGATAGACCGTGCCTTCAACGACGATCAGGTCGGCGTTCCGAAGTTCGGTCAGAATGTCGCTCGCATAAATCTCTTCTTGAGAGACGATAAGCAGAATACAAAACTCTAAGATACCTTTGCGCATCTGAGCCTTGGTATTGCTGACGTCGATCGGGATCGGTTTAGTCATGCGAGCAATCTATCACAAGGTACTTTGTAATGCAAAGTAGCTGGCAATGGCTGACCACGAAACAGAGTAAAAGCCGGTTGTATTCTGCTGAAAGCCTGCTACCCTAGAGGTTCTATGCATAAAGCCGCTCAGTTCCTTTTGGCTCTCCTGGCTGTTTTTTTCTGCAGCGCTCTCAGTGCGCACGCACAGACTTCGACCGCGACATCGTCTGCAGAGGTACGTTCTATTGTGTATCCAACCGAAAAAACGGTTCCACTCTCTAATGACTTCGGCGACGCGCGCAGTGGATCGCGCAAACATGAAGGGAATGATCTGGTTGGTGCAAAAATGATGTCTCTCTATGCCGCGGTGACCGGACGCGTGAAATCCGTCGAAATTCCTGAACCAAGTTGGGGCTACGCTATCGTGTTAGAAGACGAAGAGGGCTACACGTATCATTACATTCACGTGAATAACGACACACCAGGCACGGACGACGGAGCGGGTGGGCCGGAACATGCCTATGCGCCAGGCATTGTGCGTGGGGCGCAAGTCACCAAGGGTCAGCTCGTCGGCTGGATGGGGGATAGCGGAAATGCGGAATCGATCAGTGCGCACTTGCACTTCGAGATTCGCCGCCCAGACGGTACAGCGATTGATCCGTATGCGAGTTTGTCGGCGGCATTGAACGAGAGGAAATATGTCCTTGCCATGGTGAAAGCGGCAAGTCCGGATATCAACACGGATAAAGGGTTGGTTGCCACGGGGGCGACAGCGAATTGTGTGTCAGGAACGCTTGTAAAATCCGCTTCTTCATCAGCCGTCTATTTCTGTGGTGCAGATGGCAGGCGTTACGCCTTTCCCAATGAACGCGTCTACTTTTCGTGGTATAGCAACTTTAACGGTGTGCAGACGCTGACGAATGAAGGACTGGCGGCGATTCCACTGGGTGGAAACGTGACCTATCGCCCTGGGGTGAAAATGGTGAAGCTTGAATCAGTGCCGAATGTCTATGCAGTTGATAAAGGTGGCGTGTTACGCTGGATTAAGACGTCGGCCGAAGCAGCAGCGCTCTATGGCAAAACGTGGAACAAGAACGTCGATGATTTGTCGGATGCGTACTTTACGAATTACACCGTTGGCGAGCCAATCTAGCCTTGACGGCGGTTTCAATTCATGGAACGGGGTAGAAGACTAACTAGTCTAATAACCCTAACAATGATAACGTTCTCAGTAGATATGCTATCTCCGAATAGCAAGTTGTATAAGTTGTTTCGAAGCTTGTTTCCACATCAGGATCCAAGCACTATTAAACGTAAATACGGCATTCCAGACACTGTTACACTAACAGTGCGTGTCACGGCTAATGGATGGTTTGTTGCTACCTCTAAAGAGCTACCTGGATTAGTCACGCAGGCAAAAAGTCAGGAAGAACTTGTGCAGCTCGTAAACGATGCAGTGTTAACGTATTTCGACGTTCCAAAAAAGGAAGCGGATATTGTGTACAATCAACTCAGTCTTGGCGACCAGGTAATTCAATACAGCGGTCAGTTGGAAACAAAAGCAGCCTCTTAGTATGGGTGAAACGAACTTTAATCGAAGGCAATGTCTGCGAGCATTGTCCAAGCTTGGTTTTTATCTAACAAATAAGCGACGTGGTAGTCATGATAAATATCGAGTACCAAATGAGCTCCTGGCAGAGATAAAACCGCCTCAGCCTCCGTTCATCATGGTCCCTCGACACAATGAGCTGGAGTGCCAAACGGAAATACTGGAGGAGCTATATAAAATGGGTGGCGCTCCGTTGGTCGAGCGCTTTAAGAAGCTCCTATAATTAGGCCTGTAGATCTATTTAGCCAACGATTTCTTGTATTTTGCCTTTTGAGCTGACGCTTCATCGACGAAACACTGTTTGTTCCGATAGGTCATGAGCTTGATGTAGCGATTGCCTTTCAAAAAGTACAACTTGGTTGCCGGGACAGCGACGACTTCGCATAAGGCGAGGTCAGCTTGTTTCACAAGGGTGCCAACGGGCACGCAGGTGTTGTTTTTCTTGAGGTAGCTCCAGCCGGTCTTTTTCTTGCAAGCGATCTCGACCGTCGTTTGAGTAGTTGTGGCGGGTTTTACCGCAGGTGTGGAAGTGGCTTTTGGCGTAACCGGTTTCGTTGATGTCGCGACTGCCGACTTCGTGCTCGTGGCTGGTTTTGGGGCGGCTGGTTTCGGGGCTGGCTTTGGCGGAACGACCACTTTTTTCAAGCTGTCAGGACAGACGCGGGTTTCGCCATTGAGAACGCAGGTGCACGCTTTCAAGTAGATATCGTAATCGCTCTTTTGTTTCGGATACATCACCTGGCAGTAGGTTTTGCCTAAAATACACGCATTCCCAACGGCAAAGAAGCCGTTGTTGCAGGTGCAGCTCTTGTTCGTGCTGTCGTAGCGCGAGGACTCAGGGCAGACGGTTCCACGGAAGGTGCCGCCGAGAATGCCGGCGAAGTTCCCGTCGAACACGAATGGTATTTTATTATTTATGTAATCAGCGGTGAGCGCTTCGCGAACAAACGCGTTGATGACGGCGAGAGAGGTGAACGAGCCATAGCCATTTACGGTGGTAGAAGCCATGGTCGGAACGCC
>CAYQAL010000005.1:0-43431 GCA_964415465.1 uncultured Gammaproteobacteria bacterium | reverse complement strand
CCAAGCAGTGTCGTTTCAATACGTTCATTCGCGTACTGCTCAATAAGTCCATGCAGTCCTTTTGCGCCAAACTCACCCTGGTTTGGCATCGCATCCGTAATAAAGATGATTCGTTTGGCATAGCCGTCTGCAACACACTGTGCAGACGCTTCCAAGGCATCATTACAGCGCAAGAGTTTAGACCCAGCCTCAAGGCCGGCTGACATATTTGTGCCGTTGGTTGGCTTCAGCTGCATGATGTGACGCTTGAGCGCAGATCGATCGGTTTCTCCAACCAAGCGGAGAGGCTTGGCGACCGTAGCCGCATCACTAAACAACACAATTCCTAATCGATCATCCGGATTCAACTGATCAACCAAGGCCGACAAGGCTTCGTTCGCCAATTCCATCTTTGTCTTCTTCGCTTCAGCTCTAGGAACTTCTACCTGTTTGCCGGTTGTACGATCGTAATAATACTGATCAAACGGCGATCCCATTGAGCCGGAGATATCGAGCACAACCACAAAGCTCGTTTTCTGACGTTTGAAGTCCGACTCTTTGATATTCGAGTTCAACCCAACAGAGAGATACGTCTCTTCTTGGCCCGTGACAGGATTTCGCACAAGCGCGCGAGCATACGACGGACAGAACAGCTCTACACATGGCTCTCGCTGACCCGTATCAAACGAATAGTCATAAAAGAGACCTTCATACGTAAGATCACTCTCAATCGGCAAGAAGCCATTTTTGATGTTTTCTCTGAAATTTACGATGTCTTTCGCACCACCCACAGAAAATCCAAGCATTGCATCGGCAGCAGCTTCATACGAATGTGTCGAGATTGAGGAAGGAGCTGATGCAGCCATCTGAGGTGCCGGCGCTGCTCGCTGGAACACTGATCCTAGCCCAGCCGGCTTCCCCGCTGAAGACAAGCCTACTGATTGCTGGATCGAAGCAACTGTATTCGCCCCCTGTTCAGCATCGGTAAATGTCCCGTTATACTGCCAATCGTCTGTCGTTGGCCCGAAACCCGGTAAAGAAGAACTCGTCTGTTTCAATCCAATCGCTAACGCGAACACAAGCGTCGACGCCAACGCGAATCCTCCGACCGGCTTTGCCTGCGAACGAAGCCAGACTCCTACGCGATTGAACCAAGACAGTGATCGACCAAGGCGTAACTCTGAGGCGATTTTCGCTTTCAACGCCTCATTTACAGGCATTTCGGCCCGATCACGCTCATGCATACGTTGAAAAAATTCGTTATTCATAAGAGAGATGAGTCATGCGCTTCCTTAAACTCCATACGGAGCGATCGATGTAAGCGAGAGAAAAATTGTCGTACGGCTGATGGCTCTTTCCCCATGATGTCTGCCAGTTCTTCGTAGGTCATACCATCAACGTAACGCAACGCGACTAACACTCTGCTCTCTTTCGAAAGGGTCGCGTAGATTTTTTCTGCAAACAACTCTTGATCTAGTGAGTCCGTGAAGGCAGCGCCTGTCGCTGGATCAGGGATCCACTCCTCCGCTTCAAGATTGATCAATGGCTTTTTCTTTCGCCAATGAGTTAAGAGTTCGTACTTCGCAATTCCCGTGAGCCATTGCCGCAACATGCCTCGCTCAGGGTCAAACCGCTCGAGCTGGGCAAACGCTTTGGTAAAGGTCTCCGAGACCACATCATCGACCTCGTCTCGATCAAACAACCGACTTGCAATAAATCGATAGAGAAAATCGAACAGATCGGGATAGTCCCGAGCAAACAGCTCACGTTTCTCACGTAGAGTCATAGAGGAAGAACGCCGTTCTCACCTAGACTACGTATCCCTTCTCTCTTTTGTGACAACAATATTTATACGTTTTTATGGTTGCATGATCGATTCTGGCAAAACGCGTACAACGCTCACTCCTCCAAACTGCTTGGCAGTCGCCTCGATTTGCGCCCGCAGAATCGCGACTCGACACGAACCACCAGTCGTCCGATGTTCGGGGTCGGCGAAGGTAAGTGTAAGCTCACTCCCCTTCACGGAGGCGAGCTTCAGCTGGAAGCCTGGGAGTGGAAATTCTGACGCGAGTCCTTGAGCGCGCTCTTGCGCACTTAGTCCCTCCTTAAGCAAAGTCGTGAGGGCGTCGCGAATCGGTGAATTCGTGAATGGAATCGTACGCGAAACGGCAACTAAGCCTTGAGAAGAGCAGAGGATATTTCCTGATGCATCTTTGTCTTTTTCCGCGTTGTAGGCGAATACCTGAATTGTGCGTGTGTTCGTCGCCGTAACAGGCTGACGTAGATCAAAGCGAACTGGGATGCGCTGTTCGAAAGCGTTTTCTGGTAATCCGGAAGGGTTATCATTCTGCAACACAAGCGTCCCTGTTTCTGTTGTTGGCGTGGCGAAAGACAAGCGCACCTCAAACGGAACAAACGATTCTGTCATCCAATCACTTTGCGCCTGTGCTGGAGCTAGGGCGAGCTCGCGACCATTCGCATCCAACAAACGTACTGGGAATGAAGCTTCAAAGTACCAGAACCCACGCGCCTCTCCTCGTACGACGAGCGGACTTCGCACAAGCTGGTTCGCTACTGGCTCTGTAACACGAATGCGATCACTGAGATCTGGCGTAGAGGTGGGAGATATTGTCGGAGGCGTAGATGTGGCGATCGGTGGAATGGAAGGCGTCGATGTCGAAACAGGCGGCGTGAGAACCGGATTCTCCTGCTTCGGCTGACGAAAAAGAAAGACTCCACCGATTGTGAGAACGATCAGTATTCCAACGATCATGAGGACGTTTTGTTTATTCATAAGAATCTTAAAGAATAAGTCAGTTCTATTTAAGCACACTTTTTTGACACTCTGCGACCCAAGCAAGTACAACGGTGGATATGCCAAGCGCCTTTGAACAGTTGGAATCCTGGATTCAGACCACCGAGTACAAACAGCTGGATGAAGCTGTAAAAAGCGATTTTATCCTGTCGTCCAACGCACTTCCACTGAGCTACCAGAACCCAGATCAGTGGGTTACTCTCGATCAACCGTTCACCATCCAAAACGAACCATGGCAGGTGCGAATGACGACCTTTGTGACAGGCACGTATATTAACAATGTGCCAGTAAAACTCGCTTTTGCTAGTCTTGTTCCACCTCAAATCATCAAAGCGGGCATTGAAGCAGATCGCTCTTCAAGCGACTATCAAGAAGCGGTCGAACTCTACTCCTCGGTTGTTTTCTCCTCTGAATTCGCTCAACTACGTCTACAAATTGGTGCGCTTTTTCAAAAACTCTATCCAGAACAAGGGTATTTCTTTTTCCCGATGAATCAATCGTACGGCCTTCTCCCAACTTACGGCTACGATCTCATTCTCCCTTTTTTCGATTTACATTCATTTAAAGAAGCACTTACCACAAACTAGTATGAAAGACCTCGGACTGATTAACCTGAATCAGCTCTCCCCTTCTGAAGCCGCGACACTGAAGCAGCGGACCGCTGCTCGTGCCGTCGTCTTCGATACCAATAACCACGTAGCCTTACTTCATGCTGGAAAGAATGGGTATTACAAACTTCCAGGAGGAGGCATTGAACCCGGTGAAGACCCGAAACAAGCTCTTGTACGAGAGTGCATGGAAGAACTCGGCTGCTCGATTGACGTCAGAGGTGAAGTTGGAAAAATTATTGAGTATCGACGCGATTTACATCAGACCTCCTACTGCTATCTAGCTACCCTCGTCGGAATGCAAAATGCCCCTCACTACACAGAAGAAGAGTTAGCAGAAGAGTTTGAATATCTTTGGAAGCCTCTCTCCGAAGCAATTGATCTCGTCTCTCAAGCGACACCAACCAATCTTGAAGGAACATTCATAAAGGAACGCGACGCGCGCTTTTTACGCGAAACGCAAACCCTACTTCACCTCCTTGCGTAGGCGAGTGATTTTTCCGTTTTCATCGATCAGTTCTGCTTCGATACGATTTGTGTCGATCCATTTTACCGTCCCCCAGTGTCTATAAGAATCTGATGCCCAGTCTGTAATACGAGCGTCGTAGTGGTCTTTATTCATGTACGCCTCTTCTGTCGTAAGCGGCTTCAAAATAGCGTCTTGAATCGTCCAACCATAGATCGGCTCTGGAATACACCCGCCTTCGCAGATCCCCATAAATCCATAGCCTTTTGTGAAAGTTGAGTTCCATTGTGCTGGATCGGCTGAGTAGATGCCACTATTTTTGAAATGAACAGCCGCACTTGGCTTTCCGATGTCCGCCAACCGAACCGTGTAATTGTACCCACAGCCGCTCATCTCGTTATCGCAATCCTGTAAGCCTCCAATCTGTAAAAGAAGACGGGCATTCGTATTCGTCGCAGCCCCTAGCTGACGTACTTCAAAAACAGAAAACCCAAAACCAGGAATGGACTCTTTCAGCGTAAGCAACTCATGTTCTTTCGTTTCGCCTGTTCGAGTAGCCAAGAGTTTAAACTCATTTACACAGTAGGGATACTCTCCATCCAAACCTGTCTCGATCAGGTATTTGCCACGGCATTGCTCCTTCAACATCAATCCATCGAGCGTCATCTCTTTGAGAGTAAGCCATTCCCCATTTGTTTCTTTCATATCTGGCTCAGTAGCGAGCTGTGCACTTGTTGCCGTGGCCGTAATCGATTGAGCCGTAGACTGACTCAATGGCCGTGGTTTTTCTGACCAAAGAGAAAGAATAAGGAGCGCCGTGAGTTGAAGACAGATGAAAGCCAACCCTAAAAAGACGAACAAACGGATTTTGGATTGATAGAGTGAAACCATAGACCTCCTCACTCTACTCGTTTCGCTAGGCCGTTTCCATACGTCGACTCACGCTCCTCGCCATACAGAACCTGATCACGGAAGGCACGCCCCGGTCGGACGTGATCGCGCTCGGTCATCTGCCTCTCTTCTAACGCCCGTCTCTTCGCTTCAACGCTTACGGGGCGCATCTCTTCGATGCGCCCCGTCTTCTTAGTCATCTTCTTTTATTCTATCGCTACATTCGTCTTATCGTTTGGGTCGTAGTAGACCGTGACACGAGCTCCTGGCTGAAAGTGTAGGATGTTCATAGGATGAATCACCATTTTCGCCTTGGACGTAAAGGCCGCTCCTTGCATTGGCTGAACGTTCACCGTGAGAATCACTTGTGGCTGGTCATTGTAGGTCGACCCAGTTAGCTGGATGCTCGCGATCTGAGCTGGAGCCTGAATTCCCGTTTCGATGAGCTGCTTCCGTTGGTAGTTTGGCCACCAAAACTGACTCAATCCGACAATCACGATGACGAATGGAATCAGGGTGAGAATAAGCGTTCCTACACAGCCCAAAGAACTGGTTGGACGAGGCGTTGACTCTGATGGTACGGCTGGCGTCATACGAACGCCATCATACGTCAAAACGCAACTTGCTTACCATTCTCCATTAGAATTCCAATATTTTACACCCTACTACCACGTCTCGCTGAAGAAGCTATAGAGCGATTACATTATCCCAATAGACTCTTCCCGTCTTGTAGCTCTCGATCGCTAACGAGCAGGTTGGAAAAACCGGCGAGGGCAGCGCATCCAAAGGATTTGTCCGTCTTTCAAAATCATCACTCCAACTCCAATACGAGGATGCGTTTCAACTTGGGTTTCTGATGAAGACATACTTGTTATTGAATAGATCATTAAATACCAAATGCTTTCCAGACTTGTCGCGCAATTCGCTCCCAAGAGAACAGATTCAAACGCTCTTTTCCTGCTGCCACTAACTGAGCACGAAGTATCTCATCAGATACGCAACGCTCTACTCCAGCCGCCACCGCTTCTGCATCCATAGGAGAGACATATACGCAGGCAGCCCCACCCACGTCGTGGAGAGGTGGGATATCTGAAGCAACTACCGGTGCACCCGCATAAAATGCTTCAAGCATGGGAAAAGAGAAGCCTTCTTCTTTGGAAGGAATGACGACGGCCTTCGCTCCTCGTAGCAGATTCCACTTTTCATTCGTCTCTACATATCCTAGATGCTTCACGCCAGATTCTTGTAAGAGAGGTTGAATTTCCTCGAACCCATGACCCGGCTTACCAACAAGGACAAGCTCCCAGTCAGGGTGCGCTACTTTGAACACGCGGAACGCCTCAATGAGTAAACGAATGTTCTTTTTTTCTTCGATGCGGCCGATAAAGAGAAGATACGGTTTTCGCTCTTCTGTTTGCGGAGAATTGACCAGAGGAATGGAAGATTCATCGAGCGCCCATCCCGTGACTACGATTTGGTCAGGCGAATACCCAACCAATTGAATTAAATCTTGTCTCACTGCTTCCGTTGGAACAAAGACCGTCTTGCACAACTGTTTCGCCCGCTCCGCATCACGCTTGATCAACACACGCTCCTTCCAAGCATACGCTTCAGGCGTTCGATAAGAAGAAATGTCGTGAATGATACGTACAACCTGTTTTGGAACCCATAATGGAATATTGTGAACCGGCACAAACAAGGCATCCGGGCAATCTTTCCAAAGGGCTCGCGAAAGATGAACTAAGGTCCAAAAGCGTTTAAACGGAAGAATACGCTGAGCAGAACGCGGTAACCAAGAAATAGGTTCTGGCGTGTAGTACGTAACCTCGACCTCTGCTGGCTTCGTAGCTTCGAGCGCTTTCAATAAGGCGTCGCTCACAACCTCAACGCCTGTCTTCTGAATCCGATCAACACTCCGTGAAGCGTCAATCGCGAGCTTCATAGACAAAGGCTTTCATTTTTTCGGCAAAGACGTTTACATCGAACTTCTTGGCTTGCGCTTCGCACTCAGCACGCATTGGTAAGGCCTTTTCTGGAGTAAGCTCCTGTACCGCCGCGACCAAATCTTCAACGCGACACTCTTGTGGAATCAATACACCTGTTTTTCCAGGAATAACGGTTTCGCGTAGTCCTCCCTCGTCTACACCAATGCACGGTTTCCCAGCCGACATTCCCTCTAGCGGCGACATCCCAAAGTCTTCGTTAATCGGAATATAGATCGTCGCAGTGCAGCGACCGACTAGATCTTTGAGAACGTCGTCTTCGACTCGGCCAAGGATCTCAATGTTTGGATAGTTCTTCGCCATCTCGCGTAGCTCCGCTTCAGCAGGGCCCGTTGAGACAATCACGACCCGCTTATCCGACATTTGCTGAAATGCCTTCACGATACGATCGATACGTTTCAAGGGATCGAGGCGCGCAAAAGACAAATAGAACGGCTCCTGAGCAATCCATGTAAATACATTGGTACGGACTGGCGGATACACAATCGTGGACTCACGCTGACAAAAGTTCAGCAGACGGTCATGCACAGACTGTGAGTTCGTAATCACAACTGGCATGCGAGACAGCCCTGTTCGATAGATTGTTCGGATCAGCCATTTTCCAAGGTCGTAATAAAAGAAGCGCTTGATGCGCGATGATTCTTCGCTCCGACGATGTTTTAATAGGTCGTACACGTAGCGCACTGGATGATGGCAGTAGTACAAACGCTTTTGCCCTTTTGGAAGCGGGCGAAGAGAGGCCGACAGACAGTTATTTCCCGAAAAAATGACGACGTCGTAGTCTTTAATAATCTTGCGCGTCTTCCACCAGAAGTTCCATTGGGCGCGGAAATAGCGCCAGACGATCATCGGTGCTTCACCGGTATCAAGCGTAAAAATCTTTCCTGGAGCTTCCGACCGCGGAAACGTCACATCCGTCCAGTATTCGGTCAGAATATCGGCTTTTAGAGCCTGTGCCAGATCCAAAATCAAACGCTCTCCCCCACCACGGAACTGAAACCGGTCTTGAATGATCAGAATTTTCATAACGACCCTCCCAGGCTAGCAATAAAACCTAGAGAGAGAAAGCGAATTACTCTCGTATAAGTGGACGATTTTGCCTATTTTTCTTAAGATCAATCTGAGGCTCATCTGTGTGACCAAAAACTGAGTATGCAAAAAACAACGATTATTTCTCTTGTTCTCTTTCTCGTCATCACTGGAACAATTACCGGACTCTACCTCACGCAAGCACTGACTCCCCCGCCTACCCGTGAAGAGCGCTGTCATCTCACGAATGCACCCTACAAGCAGGCGGATCTTGAGGTCGGTCAAAGAGTAAATGATCTTCTCTCTCGCATGACGCGCCAAGAAAAAATTGGTCAGCTCGCGCTGGTTGAAAAAAACGGCTTGGCTACACCTGATGATATTCGTGACTATCACCTTGGGGCTCTTCTAAGTGGAGCCGGTTCCAGACCCGCCACGAATACGCCAGAAGCATGGCTTCGGATGGTTGAAGAGTACCAAGCTAAAGCTAAAGAGACCTGTCTCGAAATTCCACTTCTCTATGGAGTAGACGCCGTTCATGGCGTCGGTGGTGTAGAGGGAGCAACGGTTTTCCCACATGCGATTGGACTTGCCGCTAGCCGAGATTCAGATCTTGTCCGACGAGTGGCAGAAGCAACCACAAAAGAATTGTCTGCATTGGGGATCTACTGGAATTTCGCGCCAAATCTCGATGTAACACAAGACCAGCGTTGGGGTCGTGTCTACGAAACGTTTGGTTCAGATACACAAACCGTTTCTGATCTTGGCAGAGCGTATCTTCACGGAGTGCAGACGGCTCAGACCAATCAACCGCCCGCTCTTGCGACGCTCAAACACTTCGTCGGGAACGGAGAAATGACGTGGGGAACGTCAGGCAATGCCGACTATCGGATCGATCAAGGTGATACGCGACTCAGCGAAGCTGAGCTACGTGAACGCCACCTCCCTCCGTTTACACAAGCAATTAAAGAAGGAGCGCTCGTCGTGATGGCCGGACTGAATGAGTGGAACGGAACAAAAGTTTCCGCTAATCGTTACTTGATCACACAGGTACTGAAGCAAGAGCTAGGCTTTCAAGGCTTGGTCGTTTCTGATTGGTACGGTGTGTATGCGCTTTCTAAAGATCGATACACGGCTACCGTGACAGGGATCAATGCTGGGATTGATTTGGTTATGCTGCCCTTTGATTACAAGCTCTTTACCGCCGACATGGAACAGGCACTTACTCGGGGCGACATCTCCGAAGAACGATTAAACGATGCCGTTGGGCGAATTTTAACGGTAAAATTCAAAGCTGGGTTGTTTGATCGCCCAGCACCAACCAGAGAAGACCTGTCCATCGTCGGAGCAAGCGCTCATCACGAACTTGCACGTGAAGCGGTTCAAAAATCACTGACTCTCCTCCAAAACAAACAAAACACGCTCCCTCTTGTTGCGACCTCCAAACGAATCCTCATAGCCGGTTCAGCAGCCGATAATCTTGGGTACCAATCGGGTGGCTGGACAATTGAATGGCAAGGGATCGATGGAAACGCCCTTTCTGGAACAACGCTCCTCGCTGGAATACGAGCCGCCGTTTCGCCAACAAGCCAGGTTGTATACGATCAAAGTGGGGCCTTCACTATAGAAGGCGAACGGGCAGATGTAGGCATTGCGATCGTGGGAGAAACGCCATATGCCGAAGGCGTTGGTGACAAAGCGAATCCAGAACTCAGCGCCGAAGATCTGCGAGCAATTACACAGTTACAAGCAAAAAGTAAGCGCATTGTGGTTGTAATCGTCTCTGGACGTGCATTATCGCTTCCACCAGAGGCAGCGAGCTGGGATGCGATCGTAGTTGCTTGGCTTCCGGGAAGCGAAGGGCAAGGGGTAGCAGACGGGTTGTTTGGTCGCTCACCTATCACGGGACGACTACCAATTCCGTGGAATACAAATTGAGTTACGTATCGCCACATCTCAAGGCCAGGGTCTCTGCCTCTCAAAAACCAATTTGAAGAATATATCTTGTAAGATATATTCTTGATTTTCATTTTTGAAACCATGTCGGGTCTTGAGCGTCAGAAAAAGTCGGCCACTCAAGACCCGGCTGTTCATCCCAAAATATATTGGACTCGCCCTACCTCCCCCGTCTCTAATCGAACCTTAATCCCCCGCGGATGAACGGGTGCGCTTGTCAGGATGTCTTTTACAAAGCCTTGAGTGAGCTTACCCGTTGGCTGATCGTGCTTCTGAACGATCGCCACCATCAGTCCAGGTTCAATATCTTTACGAATCGTACCGTCCATAGAAGAGAGGATTTTCAACACCC
Source organism: uncultured Gammaproteobacteria bacterium (assembly GCA_964415465.1). Lineage (GTDB taxonomy): Bacteria > Patescibacteriota > Patescibacteriia > 2-12-FULL-60-25 > 2-12-FULL-60-25 > JAGOTP01. Next base: position 33,335 of record CAYQAL010000005.1, on the reverse strand, counting down.
ATCCTAACGACAAAACGTAAAAAAGACACGCTTACTTAATTTTGACGGTTTTTCATCCGTTTATTACCGTTGGCCACATTCATGCTAACACCAACGTGTGTCCTGATCGGAAATTTTGATGGTGTCCATAGAGGACATCAGACATTACTTGGCGTAGCTCGTTCAGAGGCTCATACAATACATGGCGAGACAGCCGTGCTCACGTTCGATCCACATCCAACCCACGTCTTATCGCCAGATCGAGCGGTACCACGGCTACTCACCTTAGAGCGTAAACAAGAACTCCTTCATTACTACGGGGCCGATCGAGTCGTGGTACACTCATTTGATAGCGCTTTTTCTCAAAAAACATCTCGTGAGTTTGTGCAAGAGGTCATCGTTCCTTTACAGGCACGAGTACTCATCGTTGGAGCTGATTTTCGCTTTGGCAATAAACGCGAAGGAACAGTCGAAACATTGATTGAACTCGGAAAAGAATGTGGGTTCAGAGTTCAGGCCATTCCGCTGCATGCATTGGATGAAGAGATTATTTCCTCCTCGCGCATACGACAAGCGCTGATGGAAGGTGACCTAAAATACGCAACAAATGCCTTGGGCCGCCCATTTGATTTTGACGGACTCGTCGTCACAGGCGAACAACGCGGACGGACTATTGGCTTTCCTACGGCGAATCTCGAAACACAAACCGAAGCGCTCCCAAAACGTGGGGCGTATGCGGTTCGTGTTACCTGGAAAGAAGGAGAAGCGACGCTGCGTGCCAACGGCATGATGAACATTGGAACACGTCCAACCATTGCGCAGGTTCATCCAACCCAAGCCATTGAAGTTCATTTGCTCGATATTAACCAAGATTTATACGGGAAAACACTCCGAGTTCAATGCATCGAACGCTTACGAGATGAACAGCGCTTTGAGAATATTGAAGCACTCAAAGCACAGCTCTGTAGGGACAAAGAAGACGTACGGCGGATCCTTAAAGATACAAACGCTCAATCGTAAACGCGAGATCCATTTTATGTGGACCACCGACCTTGAGCTGCTCTAAGGCTTCTGCTGGGGTATACCAATTCGCTTCTACAAAATCTTCACGATTATAGTTCGGTTCTTCATCAGATTGAATTTCGTACACCATTTCAAAGAACTGGGCGCCATCAGCTGGAGTAAACTTTGTAAGCTGCCGCCATGGGCGGGTAGCTACATCGATTCCAAGCTCTTCACGTGTTTCGCGAATGAAGGATTGTTCATAGGTTTCGCCTGATTCTACGTGGCCAGCCATGCTGTAATCCAACCCATTAGGAGCGATTTTCTTTTTCGCCGTACGACGAGGAATCCAAAGCTTCCCTTCAGAATTCACTAGAAATCCATGAACAACACGAAAATTCTTGAGCCCTTGCTCATAGATTTCGCGTCGAGACAGACGTCCGATCACCTCATCTTTTTCGTTGACGAGATCGAGTATTTCTTCAGACATAGTGAGATAAAGATACTACATTCACTAGAATCATGCCCACCAGATCCCAAACCAAATCCAAGAAACGGGCATAAGCAATACGCAGATACTCGCCCCCGCCAAAAATGATCCTAAGGGAAGCGGATCTTGGCGCTGGATGCGACCGATAGCTACTAAGATAAGTGAGATAATCGCTCCTCCTACGTAGGCTAGAAGGAGCACAAACAGGAGCGTCAACCAACCGAACACGAGACCTAATGCAGCTCCTAGCCAGATATCCCCTATCCCAACTAATCGCTTCTTAGACAAAAGATACTGCAGTCCAAAAAAACCACCCCCGATGAGGCATCCCAACATAAGTGATCGAAGACTCTCGTGACGGAAAAACCAGGCATGGAACGCTCCGACTACTGCGAGAATAATAACAGGGACAAGAAAGATCTCTCGCTGTCTTCGATCAAGTTCGAGAATAACCAACAAAGAGCTGATAACGAGCAATAAACTTACTACATGCAATGAACTCATACACGAACGTGTGGGTATACATCGGATCAAGCGATCGGCTTGCGTGCAATGATTCGTTCTACAACACTCGTCATTGGCGAACCATCCGTATGACTTTTCCCAATGAGCGGGCTAACCGATGAATCAGACTCAAGGATAATCCACTTTTTATATTGCTGATCCAGCCAGCCATCGTCTGGATAAAAAGCCCCTGGATCTTCAACTTGATCCAAACGATAACGATCCCCTGTTTTGGTAAACACATGGATCACATTGATCCCACCTGGGCACGTTTGATCTTGGATCTGTTTCAATAAGCGTAGCGAATGTTCTTCCGTGAGGCACTGAAACAACAGGACAACGATCACAACATCATATCTCGCATCAATCGAATAATTCGACACATCCGCTAGTTCAGTTTGGATGGACAGCTCCTTCTCCGCTGCCAAGACTTGAAGTTTTCCTAACGCGGAAGGTGAGGCATCAACTGCCCGTACCTGAAACCCATGAGACGCCAAATGCAACGCATGACGGCCATCGCCCGCACCAAGATCAAGTACCGCTCCAGATGACAGAAGATCCGGTACACGCTGCACCGTACTCGTCGGCTCACCGAACGAAGATGTATCCTTTACGCGTTCAAAGAACGTCTTCAGATGAGATTCGGAGGTTTTCATAGTCTCTAGGCTAAAGGAAAGACGCTCTCATTGCTATACTTTGACTATGACAAAAACACTGAATTGGATCGCTAGTCTCGTTGGACTCCTGTTTCTTGGCTGGCTTTTATTCAGCTTCTTTGGAGTTCAGGCGCTCTTTATGAATAAGGTCGTGGATGAACCTACTCCAAACGTCTCAAATACCCAGACCCAACTAGCCCCACCAACCACCGGTGCCACGTCCAGCGATGCGATACCTCCTACCTCTCCACGCCTCATTGCAGAAGGCAACTTCCAACAAGGTGACAGCACCTACACGATCAAAGGAAAAGCAACCATCACAGAACAAAGCGGCATCCGAACGGTTTCACTCACCGATTTCGATGTGACAAATGGCCCAGATCTCTTTGTTTACATCGTATCCGCCGCTGATGCTAAGAATCCAACCGTAAAGCAAGCCGTCGGAGAAAAACGTTTCGTGAATCTTGGAACACTCAAAGGTAATCGAGGGAACCAAACCTACACAATTCCAGCCGATGTCGAACTAAACGATCAATCTATCGTGACAATTTGGTGCAAGCGCTTTTCGCGCAATTTCGGAGCAGCGAGCTTACAAATACGGTAATCCATCTCTCTCAAACGCTCTTGTAGCGCTCAGTGATTGTGCTGCGTAATCGTAAATACGTGGGTTTCTTCTGGTGACGAAGTCGCCGACAACTCTAACAGCTCTGAGTTTCCAAAGTGAAACTTCTGTAACACATCCAACCACTCCAACTGATAATACGAAGCGTAGATCATCTTCCCAAGGTCACCATGTGTCACAAGGAGAATCGATCCATCGGCATGCGTACTTGTAATCTCTTTTAATACCCGAGTTGCGCGCTCAAGCAATTGAGGAAAAGTCTCCGCTCCTTCTGGGGAAAGAAAATAGGTAATCGTATTCGTCTTGAGAATAGCCGGTGCACAGCGTGCCTCGATCTCTGTCTGAGGAAGGCCAGACATGACTCCAAAATCACGTTCGATCAGATCTGGAAGCATCTGCGGAATCGGTCCTCCAATCGCTCCTGCAATCATCTCCGCCGTAACGAATGCTCGCTGCAGGGGCGAAGCATAAATAACGTCAAATCGAATATCGCTTTGACGAATCTTCTCGGCAACTTCTTTGGCTTGCGCCATCCCCTTTTCGGTTAAGGGACGGTCACGATGCCCGTTTAAGAGCCCTTCGGCATTATCTTCGTCTTGACCATGACGAGCTAAATAGATCTTGAGCATAGAGAGAAAATTATCGATGCGGACACCCCGGCCAGCAACAGGGTCGACGCTGTCCTTCGATCAATCGGGAACAGACCTGCCGTACATGGTCCTCTCGTGTCTCAGCTTTTTTCACAGAAGTGGTCCAACAAATCCATTCATTGCGAGCAAGGGGCGTGATATCTTCCCAGGCCTCTAAGGCTCGCGGGGTAGCCAAAAGAGCCGTGCGAAGATCGCTTGGCAACGCATGCACCACACCAGCAGAAATCTGTTTCGGCATACTCAGACAGAGTATAGCCATATCCCCTTCGAAAGACGAATCAACGCACATTTGTACAAAGACCGACTCTGAAATAGAGTACCTCTATCAAAACTCTATGAAACACCTTGCTTTTGCTACCTGTTTTTTCACGCTTATTTCCCTCGGAGCCGGCTGCCAAGAGCCATCGACAGAGCAGACCCCCTCCCTTCTTCCATCTGTCGTTCAAGAACTACAGACACAACCTGTCCCAGAGAGCAGAAAACAAGAAACGCGGGATCCTGCTGCCATTCCAACGCCTGCCGGCGTAAGCACAAAACTCTACACAGGGTCTTGGTTTGATGTGAAATATCCTCAGACATTCTCTGCAGCGCCCAACGTTCCAACAACCACCTATAACGGCCAAACCTTCGTGCAAACCGACGAAGCAACCTTCACTTCACCTGACGGTTCGGTTGAATTCTTTGTGTACTCTCCTCAGTGGTCTGGAAACCCAAAGACATACCTTACCGTGTTACCAAGCGAAGAACTCGTTGACGAATACATAAAGGAAACTCCGGAAACAAGCACCTCTCAGAGCGCTCGCACACGCTGGGTGACCATCAAAGCCAAAGACGGTTCGTATTATCGTTCGTTCGTCTCCATTCAAAAGCGGATTCTCACGAAGGACCAGGGTGAACTGCACCATGTCTTTGGTATTAAGTACCGTGATGCTGCCGCGTACGAAACCCACAAAGCCGCCTACGCGTCTTTCAAGCAATCGCTTCGCCAATACGCGGACTAATACTCCACGTTAGATAAATGTCACAGAAAAATGATACATCCCCATGGAACAGAGGCCTTTTAACGTCGTTCCTGGAGCCTGCGGAGGAACGTCGATCGGTGTCGTACCAGAGGCGGGAAGCGTTTTTCGAACACCTAGGCTGGGAACCACGAGCGCGATCGAACAATCGTAGGTTCCATTTGTCATCACGTTGATCGTTGTTGGCGTATTGGCGCTCGCCGTTGTCACACGAGGAGCATAGCCGCCTTTGGCGGTAATCTGTACTACTTGGGTTCCATTCAACGTGGAAACGTTCGAAGAGATTCCTTGCGTTGCTGTAGCTCCATTCCCCGCTCCTCCTTTCTGCAGTAAGAAGCTCATCCCTCCTACAGAGAGAGCGATCACGATCAAGGCACCGACAATGGCTTTATGCATAGACTAAAGTTAGATCGAAAAGAGCGGATCAATCCAGCCGATCGCAGCGAAGCTATTCAAGAGATTGAACACCGCAAAGAGCATAACAATGATTCCGGCCGTTTTAAAGAAGATTCCGGAGGCGGCGCGCTGTTTGATGCGATAGGAACTGAAACTTAAGAGCGCCAGAACCGGCAACGTTCCCAGAGCGAATACGAGCATGGTTAACGCTCCCGTCCAGAAACGACCCGTGGTTAAGGTATAGATCTGCATTGATTGAGTGAAGCCACAAGGCAAAAAGAAGCTCGCAACGCCCACCAGGAGAGGCGTGAGCATGTGATTCAGTTTTGTGAGCTGGGTTGCTCGACTTGAGACACTGTTTGGCAATACAACCTGGAACCGTTTCGCCCCAGGAAAAAGATCTAACAGATTGATTCCGAGAATCAACATAACGAGTCCCACGAACACCCCTAAGACAAACGTTCCTACTGCCCCTAACTGAAAGACCGAACCCAAGACACCAATCAGTCCACCCAAGACAAAAAAGGTAACGAGCCGCGCCCCATGAAACAGGAGTTGCGGTTTTACCCGATCCCCCTCCTTAGCAAAGGTCGCTGACAAGGAAAGCAGCAAGCCGCCCACAACCGCCATACAGCTCGAAAGGGAAGCGATGATTCCAATGAGAAACGCTGTAAGATAGGTCATCTCGCCCGTATTCACGAAATTCACGATGCCGAGCTTCTGAAGAAGAAGAAAGAGTCCAATGAAACCAAAAGCGATCGGAACCGCCCAGACAAATTCATTCCAGTTCACAGACTCTACTCTGGCGTGAGTAGAGAGCGTGTACCCACGCGGCGCGAGGATCGCTGAGAGCTCCTCCGCAACTTGCTCCGGCGTCTTGTCTCCAAAGGATCCTGTGACCTGAATCGTCTTTTGCGCGAGACTCGCCGTCGCCGAAGAGACGCCTGGATGCTCTTCTAATTCGCTTTTTGTGAGTAATTCGCAAGCCTTACAGTGCATGCCTTGGATAAAGAACGTGTAGGTTTGAGGAGAAGAGCTCATACATTAGAGGCGCTTGGTTTTCAAACGAAGCGAATTAAGCACAACAGAGACGCTAGAGAAGGCCATGGCGAGACCAGCAAACACCGGATTCAAGAGAAGTCCCAAGAAGGGATACAACAATCCGGAAGCAAGTGGAATGCCAACCAGGTTATAGATGAACGCCCAAAAGAGATTCTGACGAACCGTACGCATCGTTCTTCGAGCGAGAAAAAGTGCTTGAGGAATTTTTTGGATATCCCCTCCAAGGAGCGTGATACCTGCCGATTCAATCGCCACATCCGTTCCTGTTGCCATCGCAATTCCGACATCTGATTGCATGAGGGCGGGCGCATCGTTGATTCCGTCCCCCACCATCGCGACACGTTCCCCCTTCTTTTGAAGGGCAATAATCTTGGCAGCTTTTTGATCTGGTAAGACATCGGCAAACACCTGATCAATGCCGACAGATCTGCCAATATACTCACCTGCTCGCTGATTATCCCCTGTGAGCATCACGGTCTTGATCTTCAGGGCATGTAAACGCTTCATCACCTCTTTCGCCCCTTCTTTGAGCGTATCACTGATCGCGATCAAACCGACTTCTTGCTCATTCACACAGACCACAACCACGGTCTTTCCCTCTGCCTGCAACGTCGCCACCACTCCCTGCTCCGTATTGGCACGGGTGGGTTTTCGAACGAGTATGCGCTCTCCTTGGACAATTGCCTCTACTCCAACCCCCTCTAAGGCTCTGAAGTCTGTGACATGCTTGGTCGCACGTGAACCCGCTTTTCGCACAATTGCTTGTGCAAGTGGGTGCTCTGAATGCGCTTCGACGCTTGCCGCCAAATGCACAATGTCCTGCTCTGTCCATCCCTTCTCCCAAACAACCACGTCCGTGACTTCGGGCACGCCGCGCGTAATGGTTCCCGTTTTATCAAAGACAACCGTCGACACGTGGCTGAGCTTTTCCAAACTCTCGGCGTCTTTGATGAGAATTCCATATTCCGCCCCTTTCCCAACTCCGACAATCATCGCCGTCGGAGTTGCAAGACCGAGCGCGCACGGACAAGCAATCACAAGCACTCCCACAAACGAAAGAAGACCAAACGAGAAGGCGGTGGAAAATCCTAAGAACTGAGCCCCGATCGTGACCCAGACGAAGAAGGAGAGCGTTGCGATAGCGAGAACGATCGGAACAAAAACGCCGGAAATTCGATCAGCGATTGCTTGAATAGGCGCCTTTGATCCCTGGGCGTGCTGCACCAGTTCGATGATCTGGGCAAGCATCGTTTCCGATCCGACCTTCATCGCGCGCATCAAAACACTTCCCTGTTTGTTCAGGGTAGCTCCAATCACTCGATCCCCGATCTTTTTATCCACCGGGACTGATTCACCCGTGACCATCGATTCATCAATGGATGTAATGCCCTCGATAATCTCTCCATCGACGGGAATTTTCGCCCCCGGCTTGATGCGGAGCAGATCGCCAATGCGAACTTGATCAATTGGGATCTCAATCTCTTCTCCTCCCCGCACCACAAGCGCTGTTTTCGCTTGAAGACCGAGCAACGCCTCAATTGCTTCGCCCGTCTGCTGCTTGGAGCGAGCTTCTAAATATTTACCCAAGAGCACAAACCCAATCACGACAATCGTGACATCAAAGTAGGTATATTCCGGGACACGTAACAAAGAACGAACATTCGGAAGCAACGTGATAATCGAGCTATACAGATAGGCTGTGAGTGTTCCCACACCGATCAGCGTATCCATATTCGCAACCCGATACCGAATGAACGAACCAACGGCTCGCACAAACGGCTTTCCAATCCAAAAGACAACGATCGTCGCCACCACAAAGGAGATCAAATTAAACAGCTTCATGGGCAACGGTAGATTTGGAACGGATTGGAACAAACGTGCTGCGATATCCCACATCATGAGCACAAACATGAGCAGGGCGATCGGCAAGACAAACTGAACCTTGGCTTTTTGCTCTTCCAGCTCTTGCTGTTTTTGTTCAGGTGCGTGACTTACCTCCGCTTGAGCAGCGTGAGTGACATCTTCCGATATAAGCCGATAACCAAGAGGAGAAAGCTCGGCATTGATGCGTTCAAGCGGAACGTCTCCCGAAGCCATGTCAACGCGTGCTTGCTCTGTCGCGAAATTCACTTCCGCCTTCTTCACCTCTGGGAACGCCTTGATCTTTTTCGTGATAATCGCTTCACAGCTCGCGCAGTGCATGCCGTGAACACGGAATGTCTGTGTCGACATATTAGTTCACGCTATACCACGTCCGACGCCAATCCTTGAGCGTCACAAGCGTGGTTTTTAAGAAGGTTTCTACCGCATCAGCATTGTCTAAAACCTCTGTTCGGCTCGACTTCGCGCGAACCTCTTGCGTCATACGAATCCCCTCTTCGTGATGAGCAATAAGCGCATTCAAGAAACGAAGGTCGAGCTTCTCGTCATAGGTTCCAAGTTGCGCCGGGAGCGGGTCACGAACTCGACGCGTGTCGCGATACCATTGTTTTTTCCACGCGTAGAGCTCATCAATCAGCCTTGGCTCGTCACGCTGAATAGCGGCTGCTAAATCCCGAATTTCCGCTCGTTGGCTTTGCTCGGCCTGTTTTGCGAGCAACAGTGCGCCACGATGATGCGCTGTCATCGCGTTCAGATAGCGTAAATCCACGAGCCGATCAGCCGTCCCAAGATCCATCGATTTCGTGTACATCGTCTCCTGATATTCAGGGGTCAAGTAATACCCGATTCCCGCTCCCACAATCAGACCAACCACCAGCAATGAGACCGCCAACAGATTCTTGGACATACAAAGAGAGTTAGCGTGAAAGATTATAGAGTTTGAGCAGTTCTTTGATGGTTTTTTCTTTATTTTCCTTCAACCTGTGTTCTAAGCAATGGTCGAGGTGACCGGATAAAAGCTCTCGACGTACCCCATGAAGAAGACCCATCACGGCATCAACTTGCTGGATCACGTCCGGACAATATGCATCTTCCTCAATAAGCTGACCGACCTTGGTGAGAATGCCAGCCGCCTGACGACTCAACTTCTGCGCTTTCGCTTTATTCGTTGTGAGCTGATGCATGGGCATAGGGAGGGAATAGGGTTAACCTACTACCTAGGTTAGTGGTTATACGGAACAACGTCAACCTCTCTTTCTCCTACCTTTCAAACACTACATCTTGTGCTCTGTTCACATTTTATCCACTACATGTTGTGTATAAGAGGAAAACGGGGCTTGGTTATCACGGCTTTACCGAACCCCCTCAAACGGGTTATTGTTTAGGAACAGTGCTATGCCGAATTGCCTCACCGAGTATCGATGCACTTCGTGTCATAAACTGTTTTTCAAAGGACTGCTCGTTGAAGGCTCGATCGAGGTCAAATGCAAACACTGTCACGAGATCAATACCATTCACGCATCTCAATTCAATGAACTTCTCTGCTTAATTAAAAAGTGCCCTAATCGTATTAGCTGGGATTCGCAAAAGAGACCAACCTAGTACCCCCCCACAGAAGCTCCCGAAGCTCACAGACCGTGAGTTTTTATTTTGTTCATTTTCTCCTATGACCACATCAACCATGACTCTTCCTGAGGTTTTGAAGCGCGACGGACAAAAGACGCCTTTTGATAAAGAACGGATTTATAACGCTATCCGTTTAGCCGCAGAGACAACGGAAGAACTTGGACTTCCGGAAGTTCGCCGTCTGACGGAAACAATTCTCCTGTTCATCACGAAGCAGGCGAAGACACGCCAAGAACTCTCTGTTGAGGAAATTCAAGACATTGTTGAATTCACGCTCATGGCATCCGGCTATTTTAAAACCGCCAAGAGCTATATCGTCTACCGCGAAAAGCGCATGCAGGCTCGGGAAACAGCCAAGGTCGTCGTTGACGTCGAAAAAACCATCAGCGAATACCTGACTCAATCGGACTGGCGCGTAAACGAAAACGCCAACCAAGGGTACTCGCTAGGCGGAATGATTCTGAACACCTCCGGCAAGATCACTGCGAACTACTGGCTTAACTATATCTACCCAAAGGAGGTGCGTGAAGCGCACACAGAGGGTGATTTTCATCTGCATGATCTTGGCATGTTCTCTGGGTACTGCGCCGGATGGAGCTTGCGGCAGCTTCTCGAAGAAGGCTTTAACGGTGTTGCGGGCAAGGTTGAATCCGACCCTCCCAAGCACTTTGAAACCGCTCTCGGTCAGATGGTGAACTTCCTTGGGACGCTCCAAAACGAATGGGCGGGAGCACAGGCATTTTCTTCGTTCGACACGATGCTCGCCCCCTATGCCAAACGGGACAAACTCACCTACGAACAGATCTACCAAGGCGTCCAACAATTCGTGTTCAATTTGAACGTTCCCTCACGTTGGGGCATGCAGACACCATTTACCAACATTACCCTCGACTGGGTTGCGCCAGACGACCTCAAGGAGAAACATCCGATCATTGGCGGACAAGAAGAGCCATTCACCTACGCCGAATGTCAGCCGGAAATGGATCTCATTAATAAAGCGTTTATTGAGATCATGACCAAGGGCGACCGCAAGGGACGCGTGTTTACCTTCCCGATTCCAACCTACAACATCACGAAAGATTTCAAGTGGGACACGGAAAACGCCAAGCTTTTATTCGAAATGACTTCAAAGTATGGCATTCCGTATTTCCAGAACTTCATGAACTCTTCGCTGAATCCAAGCGACGTACGCAGCATGTGTTGCCGGTTACAACTTGATCTACGCGTCTTGCGTGCGCGTGGCGGAGGCTTGTTTGGCTCGGCAGAAATGACAGGCAGTGTGGGTGTTGTCACGATCAACCTGCCGCGCATCGCCTATCTTGCGAAAACAAAGGCCAACTTCTTCGAGCGACTCGGCAAGCTCATGGATACAGCCAAAACATCGCTTGAGATTAAACGAAAGGTCGTTCAAGATAATATCGATCGTGGTCTCCTCCCCTATACAAAACGCTATCTCCCCTCTCTCCGTAATCACTTCTCTACCATTGGATTGAACGGAATGAATGAAACGTGTCTGAATTTGCTTGGCGCAAACCTCGCCTCCGAAGAAGGCAAGGCATTTGCCCACGAAATCCTCGACTTCATGCGTGATCGCCTCATCGCGTACCAAGACGAAACAGGCACGCTCTACAACCTCGAAGCAACTCCTGCCGAAGGCGTGACGTATCGCTTTGCGAAAGAGGACCAAGCTCGCTATCCCGGCATTATCCAAGCAGGAACACCTGATGCTCCGTATTACACGAACTCGACTCATCTCCCTGTTGGCTACACGGACGATCCGCTCTCCGCGCTCGACCATCAGGATGCCTTGCAAACAAAATATACTGGCGGCACCGTGCTGCACCTTTTCTTAGGCGAACGGGTGCGTGATTGGAAAACCTGTGCAAGCTTCGTCAAAAAAGTAGCTGAGTCGTACCATCTTCCCTATTTCACCATCACGCCCACCTTTAGCATCTGTCCGAAACATGGGTATCTGACGGGCGAGATCCAGACCTGTCCAACCTGTGATTCGAGTTGCGAAGTATGGTCACGCATCGTGGGATATTTCCGCCCCGTCGATCAGTGGAACAAAGGAAAGAAGAGTGAATACAAGGAACGGAAAGAATACGTCGTATGATTATCTCAGGCTTTCAACCCCTTAGTTTGCTCGATTATCCAGGGATTATTTGCTCGATCGTCTTTACGCAAGGCTGTCCGTTCCGCTGCGTGTATTGCCATAACCCGGAGCTCATTCCCGCCCAAGCACCCAATGCGAATAACGTACTCAAAGAAGAAGATATCCTCGAACATCTCAACCGGCGAAAGAACATCGTAGAAGGCGTCTGCATCACAGGAGGAGAGCCAACCGTCCACCCAGATCTTCCAGACTTCATCAAAAAACTGAAACGGTTAGGCCTGCTCGTAAAGCTCGACACAAACGGACTTACTCCGCGAATGGTTGAAAAACTCATCAAAGAAGGATCTGTCGACTTCTTTGCGATGGATCTCAAGCACACATGGGAGCGCTATTCGGAAGTCATTGGCATCAACCAGCAGGTAGTGATCGACAATTGTCGGGAAACCTTCCACCTACTCCAACACTCCTCCATTCCTCACGAGTTCCGCACCACAGTCTATTCAGGTTTCCACAAGAAAGAGGACCTAGAAGAGATTGCCGGACAACTGCGGGAAGGAGAACGCTACGCTCTCCAAGCTATTCGTTACGGAAAAACGCTCAATCCATCATTGCCACACACCGAACCGCTTGATCTTGAATCCGTCGCTCACAGCATCCGAAGCAAGTACCCATCGCTACAAGTGGAAGTACGGTCTTAGAATGAGTTACCATACACACATCTTATGAAGCCTTCCTCGCTCATTCGCCATCCTTTTTTCGTCGCATTCTCCCTTCAAGCCATTCTCGCCTATGAATGGCTCTCTGGAGGCATAGAAAAAATCCACGGAGGACAGTTCGTGTCGAATATCGGAAAAACACTGAGTCGCTTTGAGACGGGTAATCCTCACGAGTGGTACGTCGGCTCGATATTACACACAGCGAAAAATGCCCCGGAACTGTTTGGACAGCTCGTTCAATGGGGCGAATTATTAGCGGGTATTGGACTAGGCGTCGCTCTTGTCGTGTACGGACTTGGAAAACAAACGACCCTAAAAAATACAGCGCGTATCCTGACTCTTCTCTCCTTACTTGGAGGCACATTCATGAACGCAAACTTCTACTACGCTGCTGGTTGGACGAGTCCGAGCACAGGAGGGCTGAATCTCCTAATGTTTTTGCTACAGGTCGTGCTTCTCTTCTTCTGGGTTACCCCTCCGAACGAGAAGCGTGTCTAGCAACTTAATCGATTCATCACACACATAACGTTGAACATCGCTCAACTCTAAACAAAAATCGAGCTCGGAAGGGCTCGATTTTTGATGGGGTGACCAGAGAGGATTGAACTCTCGATAACGGGACCACAACCCGCTGTGTTACCACTACACCATGGTCACCATGGCAATTTTTGCTCCGCGAGCATAGCGGTTTTAAGAGAGTTTGGCAATACTCCGTCGCAAGCTCTTTTACCAAGCGTTTGTATGCTATTCTACCCATAAATATGACCGAACGTCTTCCCATCGTACCTAGCGCAGAAACTCATTCGCAGGCACCAGAAAAAACCCGAACGTATCTAGAAAACCTCTTACAAGGAACTGAACAAACACCTGGTTTACTCGATCGTCTACACACAGTCTCCACAGAAAAGGAGCTTGACGCACTACGACCTCTCGTAGAGAACATTCCCTATACACTAGGTGCACTCCTTCTCACTGGCCACGCCGACGCACTCTCCCTGTCCGGCGTCTGTACTCCCCTCTTTACCAAATTCGACGAAGCAAAGAAAAGAATACCTGTCGTGTACAAACTCGGTTCCGATCTACAAACCGCAAAGCAAGCGGCCAACTGTCTTGAATTTGCACAGCAGCTCTCACTTGAGCATCCAGAGCTCGCGGAACGTATTACTCGGCCCGTTACACAGGCGTCCATCGAAGCCGTTGTTCGAGCAAAACAAAAAATTTCCAAGGAACAACTCTACCTTCATGAACTCCTCCCAAACCGTGTTTTAAAAGTCCGTCTCCTGGCCATTCTTGGCGAACAAGGCAAGCTAAAAACACTTTCCTCGACAGACGCATCGTACCTCTCCCCAGAAGTCAACGACCTTAGTTGTATTTCTTCAGAGTGGGAGGAAGACTTTGCACCAACGGAAGGATGCTCTCCTCAAGTATTCTCTGAACTTGAAGAACGTTTCAAAGGGCTTCAGGAGTCCGCGACCGCTCTTCATGAGCGTTTAAATACACTCAATCCCCGAACACCCATCACCTCAGAAAATGAACCCGCCTGGACAGCTTGGTATGCTGATTTCGCGGCATACGAAGACCGTTGGATGAAATTTGCTTTTGATTGCGTTGGTAACGTCCGCTACTCATAGCTCTACACCCTCCTTTACATCTTTCCTCGAATACACAATCCTATGCGGGCACGCATCACTCCTTCCTCGGGCCCGTAGCTCAGCGGTAGAGCAGGCGTCTTATACACGCTTGGTCACAGGTTCGATCCCTGTCGGGCCTACCATCAGAAAAACGCTCCTATCGTGGAGCGTTTTTCGATCTTGTCTCGTTTACGAATTCGAGGAATGCGGTCGCTTTGCCTGGATTGATTCCCCCATTTCTTGAACGACTTCCGTCACCCCTTCTTTTACCCCCTCAATCACTCCTCCCACCGTGGCCGCTGCCTTCGTAGCCGTGAGGACAATGTCGTTTTTGCGAGGAAGAGCACCGGTGAGTTTTGTAATAAGCTTCTCAACGCCCGTGAAGAACTTGATCTTGCTGAGAATGGGGTTCAGCCAACCAACCGTAATGCAGTAGTAGGTATCATGTGGAGCCGCGTGGTGCTTAGCATGATGATTCGGCCCCAAAATAAGACCCGATGATTGCAGTAGCTGAATCGCTTTTGGGCGACGCTCTGAAGGCAAGTGCGACCACTTATGGAACTGGTTTGTTCCAAAGACGCCCATGGTCATCGCAAAGGCGAATACATGGAACCCCAGCACCGCTGGTGAAGCTGATCCAAAAAGCAACAAAATCGTTGGCAAAAGCACGACCATCGTCGCGAGACAGTTTGCGCCATTCGTTTCGGTAAAGTTATGACGCGTAATCGCCGTCTGGTCGACATGGTGTTCACGGAACGGACGAATGAAGTACTGGCCAACAATCGGGAGCGATGGGTCGCCCCAGGTATCTCCAATCCAATGGACCAAGCCAGACATAAAATCAGCCGCCACATAGCCAACGAACGAAATGAGCAAGCTGATCACCGGATTCTCCGTAATAAAGCTCCAAGCGCGGTAGACGATAAATGCTTCCAACAGGAAAAACAGCGCGATGATGATGGTATCCATCGCACGGCGACCACGGGTATAGCCCTTACTGAGAGCGTCTACGTCGTGAGCAAGGTGGGCTTGGCTCATAAATCGCTTCTAGGGTAGCTTATTTTATTATTTTATTCAATGCCTGTCCTTTGGTTGCCAAATGCCTATTTTTGGCTTAGTATTGAGCAATCTATGACCGCTACCCCACGCACTTGGACTATCGATGCCACCCACGCAGGGGTACGCTTGGATGTGTTTCTCACCGAAGCCCAACGGGAACGCACCCGCTCCGCCGTTCAAAAGGCGCTCAAGCAAGGATTCGTCACCGTAAATGGAGAAGCTACGACCGTTCATCGCTTCCTCAAAGCGGGCGACGTGATCGCCTGGTCAGAGCCGGTGCATACAACGCATACCACCGACCCTCTTCCAGCCAATCTAGAACCACGCATCATAAAAGAAACTGACGACTGGATTGTTATTGATAAACCATGCGGCGTGTTGACCCATCCATCCGCCTCGAGCCACGAACCAACGCTCGTTGAATGGTTTCTGAAACACGTGCCAAGCGCGAGCAAGGTCGGCGAAGATCCGATTCGTCCAGGCATCGTTCACCGCTTGGACCGCGAAGTCAGCGGCTTGCTTGTCTTGGCGAAAAATCAAGCAACCTTTGATACCTTAAAAAAAGCTTTCGCGAGCCGAACCGTTGAAAAGCATTACCTTGCTTTCGTTCATGGCGAGATTCTCGTCGAGGAAGGTGACATTAAACTCGCCATCGCTCGCTCAACCTCCAAGGCACGCATGGCTGCGCGACCGAAAGAACAAGAGGGCAAAGCTGCCTGGACACATTACAAAGTCCGTGAGCGTTTTGTCGGAGCAACCTTGCTTGATGTCGAAATTTTGTCCGGACGCACTCACCAAATCCGCGCCCACTTTCACGGAATTGGTCACCCGATCATTGGTGACACGCTGTATATCCGCAAACAAACAGACCGTAACATTAAACAACCAACCCGTATCTTGCTCCAAAGCGTCCATCTTGCATTCACCGATCCAGCCACCGGAGGACGTGAAACGTTTGACCTTCCAGCCGATCCAGCGTTCGCCAGCATGAGCACCGCTCTCCGCACCAAAACCTAACGAAAACATCTGTGCATTTGTTCATTTTCATTGGCCCTTCCGCCGCTGGAAAAACAACGGTCATGGAAGCCCTTCTGACCGATCCAGATTTGAACCTTGTCCGCTTTCCGACTACCACGACTCGTGATCCTCGACCTGGCGAAGTACACGGCGTGCACTACCAATTCCTTTCAGAAGCTGGGTTTCGCGCACAAATAACAGACCAGCAATTTTTCGAATGGACAGAGATTTACGGGCACCTCTACGGGACAAATCGTGCGACGCTTGAGTCGCTCTTCCAAGGCACGCGACCGATCGTGTGCGTCCTTGAGTTAGAAGGTGCGCGCAAAATTAAACAGGCGATGCCCGAGCAAGTAACCGTCATTCTCATCGAAGCGTCACGTGAAACGCTTCTTCATCGCCTCCACGCTCGCCATACTGATGCAGCCGATATCATGAAACGAATCGAACGCATTGATCGCGAACTCGCTTCGTATCCTGAGTCAGCGGACATTGTTATTCAAAATCCGGAAGGCGATCTCCCACAGACGATTGAAACAGTGAAAAAGGTGATTCTTCAGACGATACAAAACATCAAACAGCACTGAAACGAAATGGACGCCCGCACCGACAGTTGGACGAGGGGGTCCATTCCGTCGACGCTGGGCGTCGCGTGGCTACGAGTTGAAGCCCGGTAGCCGCGGGCAGATCTTGTTGGCGCTTAGCGCCAGGTGCGCCGCACGGTCCAGCCGTACATGCAGCCGTTCCCCTCCTTGGGGGTCACGGTGATGTCGCCGTCCGAGACGGTGCCGGGGCGGATGTCCCAGCGCTGCTCGAGGCAGCGGCTGGGGTCGCTCAGGCGGACGCTCATCGTGGCCTCCGGCTGGTTGTACTGCCAAGGCCACACGAAGGTGTCCTCGACCGTCGGACAGGTGTAGCGGGTGCGGCCGTGGTCGCTCACCCCGCGGCAGTCGCCGCTGTTGACGGCGACGTAGAGGTGGAGCGCTGACGACATCTGGTTGACGCGGGCCGCCTGCGGGATCGAGAAGACGATCTCCCCCGTCCGACGGCCGCGCATCAGGAACTCCCTGTAGCCGTAGAACAGGACGACGAGGATCGAGATCACCTCGATCGCCCTCACGAGGAAGTTCCAGAAACGTCGGAGTGCGTTACGCAGCATGCTTGGGCCCCTTTCGGATGGCGCGGGTATGGTTGATGGATCCCGCTCCTCTTTAAGATCCTCATTATAAGAATCCCTAAGAGGAACGGACCATCTTCTTTAAAGAACTCACTATTCTAGCGCTTTTTACCGATGAAGTCAATGTTTTTGCTCAGTTGAGCCAAAAAACCCTGCACCATACGGTGCAGGGTTCCTGTTTTTAACGTTGTACTTATTTGGCAGCGGCCAACTTGATGTTCTTCACATCACGCAAACGCTTCTTGCTCTTGCGGATGAAGGAGATGTCCTTGTGGCGAACGCGGGAGACCTTCGTGAGCTCAATCTTCTGAATCGAAGGCAAGCCGACTGGAAAAATACGCTCAACACCGACGCCATCAGACACTTTGCGGACGGTCATGGTCTGGCGAGCTTTTGCGCCGCTCATCTTCATGACGATGCCTTCGTAGACCTGAACACGCTCTTTTTCTTCGCCATTTGGAGCGATTTCCTTGATCTTCTGGTGGATACGAATCGTCATCCCGGTGCGGACCTGGGAGGCCTGGATAACGGCTGGAAGGGTAATTTGGTCGGCCATAGATGGCGGCAAGAATAGGCCAAAAACCCTGTAGCGTCAAGAGATTAGCGGGTTGCGGGCGTCGTGGTCGCTGTTTCACTCGTCAACTGGTCTAACCAGGTCTGGATGAGATAGGACATGACTTCGCCCTCTCCCCAGCCAGGAATGCGGGTTCCATTGAAAAAGAAGGTGGGCGTTCCCACGGCTCCGGCACGAATCCCGGCATCAAAATCACGCCGAACAATATCCTTCGTTTCTTTGGCTCGTAAACAGGTTTTAAACTGATTTCCATCCATCCCACTCTCAACAGCGAAGCGCGTGAGATCATCTTCTGTACGCAATTCTTGGTTCGTGAAGAGCTTGTCGTGGTAGATCCAGAACTTTCCTGCCTTCTGTGCACAGACGGCTGCTTGCGCGGCTAGGGTTGCTGTTGGGTGGATGTCTTCCAACGGAAAATGACGGATGATCAGTCGGACCTGCTGAGAACCAAAACGCGACTGAAGTTCACGTACAGACGTAAAGGCGGCCTTACAATACGGACAATCGAAGTCTAAAAACTCAACGATCGTAAGCGGTGCATTTACTGACCCAATGGAAGGCGCATCTGCTACGACCAATGATTTCGCGTAATCCGGATCGATCTTGCTATTCGCAATAGCCTTTCCCACGCTCATTTGAAGCTTCTGGTTGAGAATTGGATTCGATTCTCCGTTACGAATGGCCCAGTAATAAACGCCAATACGTGAGATAAACCAGACAATCAAGACAAGAAAGAGCAGACCGAGCAGCCAAAGGAACAGTTTTCCAAAGGAAATGTGAAGATCTTTTCCAAAGATACGCATAGAACACGACCAGTGTAACACGCAGACTCAAGATTGACCTGCCCTACCCCACGCGTCCAAGTCGTCAATCGAGCCAGATTCACGCTTTAGACGCGTAACCAAGAGAAAAAGCTCGCCATTAAATTGACCCAAACCCCTCGATCCGGTAAGGTTTCCCCTATCGGTATGCGACAAACCATTCTTTCCGTAGCCCTTATCATCATCTCGATTTTGTTATCGGCTGCCATTTTGCTTCAACAGCGCGGTACAGGCCTCGGTCTTGCGTTCGGCGGAGATACAACCATCTTCCGCACCAAGCGCGGCTTAGAAAAAGTCTTGTTCTACGTCACAATTGCGCTTTCCTGCTTGTTCTTCGGCACCGCATTCTTGGGCGTATTGTTTAGCTAATCCCCTACTCCCATGGCCTCTTGGCTCCAGCGAGCAAAAGCCTTGTGGAACCGGTTGTTTTTTTGGCATACCCCCGCGGCGGCTTCTGAAGAAGTACGTTCTGAGGTGTCGCATGACCATGCGCTAGTTTTATCCGTTCACGAATCAACCCGCGTGAGCGGATTTAAAAAACTCTCCTTTTTAAATCACGTTCTTACAACAGGAGAAAAGCGCTTGTTTTGGAGCTCACTCGTGGCAGCACTCGTCCTGCTTGTAACCGGTGGCTGGCTGTTAGCGGCTCCAAACTTAGTTCGCGTGCCAACGGATGGTGGAACACTCACCGAAGCATTGATTGGCTCGCCAAGACTCATCAATCCACTCTACGCTCCACTCAATGACGTGGACCGCGACCTTTCCTCGCTCGTGTACTCCGGCCTTTTCCGCTTAGACGAAAAGCTTGAACCACAACCAGATCTGGTTGAACGCTACGAATGGCGTGAAAATGGAAAAGTTCTCGAGCTCGTTTTGCGTAAAGACGCTCGCTTCCACGACAACGCCCAAGTTACGGCCGATGATATTGTCTTTACATACCAGGCGATCAAATCACCAGTGTGGCGAAGCCCCTTGTCTGGCGTCTTCAAGCAGCTGAACGTTGTCCGTGTCGACGATCAAACCGTTCAGTTCATTCTAGAAAAACCAGAACCATCGTTTTTGAGCCAGCTCACCATTGGAATTCTGCCTAGTCGCTTGTGGGCAGATGCACCAAATCCAATGCTCGCCGACTTAAACCTTCGTCCGATTGGATCTGGCCCCTATAAAATCGCCTCACTTCGTCGCGATCAAAAAGGTACCATCTTAAGCTACCGTTTGGAACGAAATGAGCAGTACTACGGGGTAAAACCGTATATCACTTCACGCGTGTTCCGCTTCTTTGGTGATACAGAACAAGCGATTCAAGCCGTGAAAGCTCACCAAGCGGACACGCTTCCTTTTCTCCCCTGGAATAACGTTTCCCAGTTTTCTCACGACGCCGTTCATCCTGTTGCGCTTCGTCTCCCACAACAAACCGTCGCCTTCTTCAACTTAAAAGATGGGTTACTAAAAGACGCAAAACTTCGCACAATCCTCAGCCAGGCAGTCGACAAAGAAGGGCTCGCCGATGCCGTAAAACCATCCGCCCTCGCCGGTGGCTCACCCCTTCCTTTCCTGGAACTTCCCGTTTCAACAAGTACTGAAGCAAACACCTCAACCAATCCATCGCTCGATGATCTTCGTCAGAGCCTCGAAACAGCTGGCTGGAAACTCGATGCGGCGACTGGCCTTCGCTTCTCAAAAGCCGCCAACGTCGCGACGGCCCGACCAAACTCTGCGAGCTCGACTCCTGCTACAAGCTCAACCGGTACTCTTCTCTCGTTTGAAATCGATGTTCCCGATCAGCCGGACCTTATTCGCATCGCTCAGTATCTTCAACAACGTTGGTCCCTACTCGGAGTAAAGGTTGAGATCGAAACACATCCACCAGAGCTCTTGCTCAGAAGCGTTATCAGCGATCGCTCAAGCTACCAAATTCTTGTCTGGAACATCCTGCTTCCTGCAACACAAGACCCAAGCGCCTTCTGGAGCAGTCAGGCTGGCACAGGACAGGGTCTCAACTTCTCCAACCTGAACAGCAAGACTGTTGATCAAACCATCGACGAAATCCAAGCCGCTAGTACAACCGCCAGCCTTCAAACCGCTCGTCTCAAGTTCGCCAAAACGCTCTTGGCCGAAACACCAGCGATCTTCCTCGCTCGTCCAACCTACGTCTATCTCGTAAATAATAATATTCAAGGTACAAGCGATCTTGATCTCGCCTTCCCAAGTGATCGCCTGATCCGTTCGGCTCAGTGGTCAGTGGAGTCATCGTTGCGGTGGAAATAGGATGAATAGAAAAACACCTCGCTACATATGCGAGGTGTTTTTCTTTATTGATGTTCGGATCTTAGCTCTTATCCGACATCTTTCCCGTGAGCTTTCCAAGTCCTTCAAAGGCACGGAGCACTTCGAGCGGGATTGCGAAGACAACGGTGTTTGACTGATCGCTTGAGATGTCGTTGATCGAATTCAAGGTGCGGAGGTGAAGTGCACCGGCATTGCTTGAGAGAATTTCAGCAGCCTTGCGAAGGTTCTCAGCGGCAGCGATTTCACCTTCGGAGTTGATAATGACAGCGCGGCGTTCACGTTCGGCTTCCGCCTGCTTCGCAATCGTACGCTGCATTTCTTCTGGCAAAGAAATATCCTTGAGCTCAACTCCCTGAACCTCGATTCCCCAGTTACCAGCGTGCTGGGCAATAAGCTCTTTAATGCGCATCGAAGCTTGATCACGTTCTGACAGCAATTCATCAAGCGTCAATTCACCAACGACGTTACGCATCGTGGTTTGAGCAAGCTGTGAAATGGCATACCACACGTTCTCGACCTCGATCACCGAACGAACAGCGTCTGTGACGTGGTAGTAAATAACGGCGTTGATCTTACAGGAAACGTTATCTTTCGTAATGGCGTCCTGATAGGGAACTTCAACGGCTTTGGTACGAATGTCGACCTTTGTCATTCCCTGGAAGACTGGCAAAACCACTTTCCAACCCGGTTCGACCAAACCAGAAAATTTTCCCATCGTGAACTTTACTCCACGTTCGTACTGGTTCACCTGACGCAACGAAACAAAGATGATGAAGACAAAGACCCAAAACAGAATCGTAATAAGAAGAGGCATATAAGAGAAGGCTAGGAAGGAATAGGCCAACTGTCAACCAACCTTAAACCTGAGGTGGCGCTTGAGGCGGCACCGTTCCTTTTGGGGTTGAGAAGAAAAGGTAAAGACCAATTGGAAGCAGTGTAAAAAGACCCACCAAACCGATGATGCCCACAAATCCGAGCAGGACGTTCACAAGACGCGCAATCATCAGAGCACTTCCACCTCCATCTGCTGACGCCAGCGAAGACAACACAAAGTTCACAATCGTGAACAAAATGGGAGCAGCAACAATACACACCGGCGGCACAATAATGAATGCAAGACCGAGTTTACGACGAGAAGAGGGTGTCATATTGCCTAAAGCATAGCACAACCGTTACCCTGCTTGCGCCACCGGTCCTCATAGCACAACGGATAGTGCAGAAGCCTTCTAAGCTTTTGATCCAGGTTCGATTCCTGGTGGGGGCACCACCAAATTACTCTGCTCAAACGGCAGAGTAATTTGTTTTCTGAATGCTATTTTAAAGCGAGCCAACTTCGGAGAATCTTGACTTCTTCTTCCAAGACGCGAGCGCCGGTTTTCAAGCGGTGGCTATCGCGCCAGTTTGAAACGCTTTGGATCACGCGAAGGGTGAGAATTACCAATGCAACCAAGGCAGACAAAAGTGTCGCGTCACGCAAGTCCCAAAATGGAATGTAGTCTGCCACCTGGAGAACCGTTGATGTTGGAATGAGGTTCTGTACTTCTCGTTGCACTCCACGGGTCAGGACGTTATTGGTAAGCGTCGCGTTCCAGGTACCAACTCGATCAAAGAATTTGGCGACCTGCACGATTCCAATCAACGCCACTCCGAACGAAAAGATAATTAACCCGGCAATGATCGCTGTCTGCAGTGCGCTCCACAACTGAAGTCGTAACAACATACGATGCGACTTAAGGAGCACAATCTCGCATTCACGACGTGCGATTTCCGCTTCCAGGATTGGCTGCTTGGCTTCCGCATGTCGTTCAACCGTATCCTGAAGCACGAATAACGACGGAGGAAGAATAAACGACGTAGTTCTTGCCTCAGAGGAAGGTGCAATAGAACCTTTTGATGGCATACACGCGCCCATTGTACCGATGAAGAGCGATTTGGCATACTCTGGAGCAACCATGTCGTTCCTCGGACCGTATCGAAAAAGCTTTGTTCTCGCGTGGAGCACGCAATTGAGTTACCGAGTGAACTTTGTCATCGGTCGCCTGCGTGAATTCGTCGTGTACGGGGCGATGCTCCTTTTATACTCAGCTCTTCCACAAGGCAGCGGCGTCTATACACAGGCTGAGCTTTTAACCTACGCACTTGTGGGTAGCTTGTTCCCCTTTGTGTATGGAATGCACACGATGGCGGAAGAAATCGCGAGCGGAGATCTGACAAATTACTTGCTTCGCCCGATCAATTATTTTGGGTACTGCATTAGCAGCATTCTTGCGCAGCGCTCGTTGCTCTTTCTGGGAAGCTTGCTTCAACTTGGCGTGCTGGTGTGGCTCTTTTCCTTCGACGCCTTCGCGTTTCAAACACAACTGGTACCGCTCGTTCAATTTACTATTCTCGCACTCGGCTCGCTCGCTCTCATTCAAAGTTTCGATTTCATGGGTGGGCTCTTCTCTTTTTGGACAAACAGAGGCCACGGTCCTCGTTGGTTGATCACCATCTTCATTCAGTTCTTATCTGGCAGCTACATTCCGCTCGATACGTTTCCTGAGTCTATTCAACGCGTACTCATCTGGACCCCATTCCCTTCTTTACTATTCGCACCTCTCAAAGCCTATCTCGGTCATTTGAACACAACTGAATGGCTTCAAACACTGCTCGTTCAGTGGTTTTGGATTGCCGTCCTCACTCTGATTATTCGCGTTCTCTGGAAGCGCGGATTACGAACCTACGGAGCCTATGGCCGATAACTCCTCCGCCCTGAAACACTACTGGCACATTTGGCTCCAATCAAATGTGATGAATTTTCGCGTGAACACGAGCTCCAAGCTGGAGTTTGTGAGTTACGTCGTGGCTAAAATCCTTCGCCTCTGTTTCTTTGTCTTTTTTGTATTTGCCCTCTTCCGGAACACCGAATCGCTTGTTGGTTACAACCGAGGAGAAGTTTTACTGTTCTGCTCGTTCATGACGACCATCGATGTCGCCTTCCAGTTATTTTGCCGAGGGATTACGACAGTTCCAACGATGGTTCGTAAAGGCGAGTATGACATTCTGCTCACAAAACCCGTGTCACCGTTTTTCCTCTCCTGCTTCAAAATGTTCGACATCATGGATTTGATCACTCTCTTCCCAACGATCTACTTCGTGTTCTTATCCGTTCAGCAACTTCCGTATGTCATTAGTGGATTCAATATTGGATTAGCTGCTATCGCTTGGATGTGTAGCCTCATCATGGCCGTATCATTAAACGTATTGATCTCTTCACTCGCTTTTTGGGTGACCGAAATCGAAAATGGGGTCTGGATCTATCGTGATCTTGTATACGTCGGTCGCTTTCCACCAGAGGTCTTCCCTCACACGATTCGAAACATCTTCACATTTGCGATTCCGATTTTGTTGATTGTCGCCACTCCGACTAAAGCCCTCACCGGAAAAGCTGATGTATCTACAATCGTCGTCATGCTTATGATGACAGTTGCACTACTCTTCCTCAGTTCATTCATTTGGAAGAAAGCCCTTCGACGCTACGCGTCGGCCAGCGCATAATACCTCTATGTCTTTTGCTATCGTCGTAAAGCAACTTCGTAAAGTCTACGAAGTTGAACAAAAACAGCCAGGACTTAGCGGCGCGCTTCGTTCGCTCATGCGTCCGGTGTACCAAGAGCGGGTTGCCGTTGATGGTATTTCGTTTTCGATTGAAGCAGGTTCGTGCGTTGGATTCATCGGACCAAACGGCGCGGGAAAAACAACAACACTGAAAATGCTAAGTGGGATTCTGTGGCCAACCAGCGGTGAAGCGACGGTACTCGGTCACACCCCTTGGAAACGCGAACGTGCCTTTCAAGAACAATTTGGGATTGTGCTTGGCTCCAAAAATCAACTCTGGTGGGACCTGCCAGCGCGCGACACGTTTGCGCTGAACAAAGAAATCTATCGCCTGCCTGATACTGCATTCACACAACGAGTCGCGACGCTCTCCAAGCTTTTGCAGGTCGATACTAAGCTCGACACACCGGTTCGCAAACTTTCGCTTGGAGAACGTATGAAATGCGAGCTCATCAACGCGCTCCTCCATCGTCCAAAGGTGTTACTTCTCGACGAACCAACGATTGGCTTGGACGTCGTCGCCCAACAAACAGTTCGTGAATTCTTGCGAACCTGGAATCGTGAAGAACAAACGACCATTCTGCTCACTTCTCACGCCATGGCCGACGTCGAACATCTCTGTTCACGCGTGATCGTGATTCAAGATGGGCAGCTTCGCTACAACGGCGAACTGCGAACGCTCGCCAACCAAATGAACGACGACCGGATTGTACACGTCCAGTTCAAATCACCCCCAGAGACAAGCTTTATTCAAGGACTAGGGACCATCTTGCAACAAACGAATCAGGAGCTGCGTCTCCGCGTGAAACGCAACGATATTCCTCGTGCAACCAAGGAGCTTCTCGACCGATGTGAAGTAGAAGATCTCTCCATTGAACAGCTCCCGATCGAAGATGTGATTCGAACGATGTTTCAGCAATAAAACCCACGTTTTCTGTACAAAAACAGCCGAAACTGCTAGTGTGGTTCGGCCGTTTTTCGGCACTGGAGGGAGCCTTGTCCACGCGATCACGTCACCCCATGCACCGTCCCGTCCCCTCGGAGGAAACGAGCGGCCTCGTCTGGCTGCTCGTGATCGCTGCGCTGGCCCTCGCGATGAAGCTCCTCCCGGAGTATCTCGCCTGGAGACAGTGTCCTGACTGTGTGGTGGTTCCGACCACCCCGGCTGATTAATCAGTCTCCATCCGCCGACGGCACTCGTACCTCGCTCACCAGAGCGAGTCCCTCGGGAAAGGGCGCTCCCTTTCCCCCGTCCCTCAATTCCTCTTACGAAAGAGAACTTAAGGAACTGCCTTTGTCACTCGCTCGCGTCATCCTCTTTTGATTTTTTGCCGGTCTCTGTCCCTTCTTCGTCCATGGTTTTTCCATGAAACGCATTGAACACTTCTTTGAGCTGTTGGTTCGTAATGTGCGTGTAAATCTGCGTTGTTGTAATGGAAGAATGCCCGAGTAACGATTGTACACTTCGCAGATCGGCACCGTTCATCAGGAGGTCAGTCGCAAACGAATGGCGGAGCGTGTGAGGCGAAATCTTTTTGGTAATCCCAGCGACAATCGAGTACTGGTGAACCAAGCGTTCGATCGAACGTGGTGTCAGTGCACCCACATCTTCTGGATTCTTCCGACCACGTCCGCGATCGTGACGAATAAATAAAAACGGACAGGTATCCTGACGGGCATCCAAGTATTCACGTAAGGCCGCACGCGCTTCTCCGGACACGAACACGATACGTAATTTTTCCCCCTTTCCACGCACAGTCAGCTCGTCACGTTCTACGCTCACCTGATCACGTTTTAAATTCGCGAGTTCCGATACGCGTAAACCTGTAGAGAAAAGCATCTTTAAAATCGCTCGGTCACGAAGCTTCACCATCGGTGCTGTATCAGCTAGGTCAGGCGCTTTCATCAGGCGCTCCAAATCCCCTTGGTTCAAGAAGGAGACTTCGCGCGCTCCCTGTTTGGCAAGTTCAATTTTTTCAGACGAAAGCGTTTTTATATCGTTTCGTGCCAAGTACTTCAGAAAAGAACGGAGAGCAATTAAGTGGTAATTCTGTGTATTCTTCTTCAAAGCGCCGCGGTGCGGATCTTCAAGACGATTCAAATGGAGGCGGTACTTGTGAATTGTATCTTGCGTAATGTTTTTCGGATCTGGATCATCCGCCCATTCAATAAAGCGACGAAGATAGAATTCGTAGTTTCGAACGGTCAGAGCCGAGCGTCCTTTACTCAACTCAAGGTTCTCGAGAAATGTGCGCAAATGATCGGAGAGTGCAGACATGTAGAGCAGTTTCTCACATCCGTTCAAGTGTCGCAAAACCTACACAGCGCACCATCGTCTTCCATCTAAAAGACGAGGCGTCCTTTTTTAGAGTATACTGACCAAAAGTCTATGCGTCGGCTCGATCTCACCTTCACCGCCCTCCTCCTTCCACTCGATTTCCTCGCGTTTTTCGCAGCAGGCATCACCGCCTACTCATTGCGTACTTCGCGCTTTTTCATCGAGATTCGCCCAATTTTACAGGAGATTCCACTCGTCCCCTACCTCGCCGCTATCGCTGCCTTTTCCATCATCTGGATGGTGCTTTTCATGATCGCTGGTCTTTATTCAACTCGTTTACGACGCGCTTGGAATGAACTTGGACGAGTTGCGCTTGCCTGTACAGCCGGTGTCGCAATCGTCATCGTCACCATTTTCTTCCGCCGCGAATGGACCGCATCGCGTTTTATCGTGTTCGCCCTCTGGCCGCTCACCATCCTCTACCTGTCCGCTGGGCGCTTGATCTTGCGCGCAATCCGCAAACGTCTGCTCGCGGCTGGCTATGGACATCAACGAATTGTGATTATCGGACAAAACAAGGTAGCGGAGGATATCGCCACGCTCTATCGCGCCAATCCAACACTTGGCTACAGCGTGGTGCGCATGTTCCGCTCCTGGTCTGACACAACCGAACAAGAGATGCAGAAATTGATAAAAAAATCAGCGGTCGATAGCATTCTCTTAGCTGATCCAGCTCTGCCTCGCGAAAAAGCCTTGAACGTGATCGCCTTTAGCGAAGAACAGCATCTCCAATTTCATTACCTTGCCGACCTCTTCGCGGCCCGCTTCACTCGCATCGAAATGTCGACCGCTGGTGGTATTCCGGTGATCGAAGTGAAACGCACCCCTCTTGATGGTTGGGGTCGCATCGCTAAACGCGTCTTCGATTTGGTCGCATCCATCCTGTTCTTAGTGGTTCTATCGCCCATCATGGTCGTGACGGCCATCGCCATTGTTCTTGAAACAAAAGGCGGGGTTTTCTTCTCCCATCTTCCGAATAAGAAGCCGGTGCAGCGTATCGGCGAAGGTGGCCGCCCCTTTCACTACTTCAAATTCCGCTCGATGGAGAAAGATCGCCACTTCGAACGGTACAATGAGCTCGCCAGCCAAAACGTCCGCAGCGGTCCGCTCGTCAAAACCCAAAACGATCCACGCATCACCAAAGTCGGCGCCTTTATTCGCAAGTGGTCGATTGATGAGCTGCCTGAGTTGATCTTGGTGTTCCTTGGTCGCATGAGTTTGGTTGGACCACGTCCGCACTACCCAGAAGAAGTTGAAAAATACGAACCGGGTCAGCGGCGCGTACTCACCATCAAGCCTGGCATTACCGGCATGGCTCAGATTTCTGGTCGCAGCGACTTGGACTTTGCGGACGAAGTCCGCCTTGATACCTGGTACATCGAAAACTGGTCGATCTGGCTTGATCTCTATATTTTGTTGAAAACGCCGCTCGCCATTATCGGACATCGCAAAGTTGAATAGCCCTGTGGATGCATCCCGCCTGCTCGCCTGCTAGGCTTTGGCCATGCGGATTGCCCTGGTACATGACTATTTAATGCAGGATGGTGGCGCAGAACGAACGCTGCTCGCCTTTCATCGGTTATTTCCAACCGCCCCGATCTTCACGCTCTTTTACGATCCAAAACGGGTTCATCCGGATTTCACAAAAGCAAAGATCATTCCGTCGTTTCTCAACAGCTTTCCATTCGCACCGAGCAAATACCAATGGTATCTGCCGCTCATGCCACACGCAGCCGAGTCAATCGATTTGAGTGGCTACGACCTGATTTTGTCGTCGTCTTCCAGCATCATCAAAGGCATTATCGCCCCTCCTGGTGCAACGCATATCTGTTATTGCCACAATCCAACACGTTTCCTATGGCAAGAGCGTCATGGCTACGTAAACGATCTTCCGCAACCAGGAATCATCAAGCGCCTGCTTCCGTTTTACCTTCATCATCTTCGCCAGTGGGACATCATTGCCGCTGATCGACCGGATGTCCTCCTCACTAACAGCAAAACCTCCCAAGAGCGCATTCGCCGCTTCTATCGTCGCGATGCGAAAGTCATTTTTCCACCCGTCGATACACATCTCATCCAGCCATCTAGCACGAATGACGGCTATTGGCTGATTGGCGGACGTCTTGTCGGGTACAAGCGTTTTGATTTGGCGGTCACGGCATTCGCCCGTCTGAACCTACCGCTCAAAGTCTTTGGAACCGGTCCAGAAGAAAAGAAACTTCGCGCACTCGCCGGACCAAAAACCGAGTTCGTTGGGGCTGTCGACGAAAAAACGAAGTTTGAACTCTACCAACATGCGATCGGTTTTCTCTATCCGCATGTAGAGGACTTCGGTATCACCGCAATCGAAGCCATGGCCGCCGGAAAACCGGTGATCGCCTATGGCAAAGGTGGGATTGTTGAAACTGTTGTGGATGGCAAGACGGGAAAGTTCTTCCATGTTCAATCATGGGAGGCGCTTGCCAACCTGATTCTTCGCTTTGACCCAAGTCAATTCTCGCATACCGATATCCGCGCTCATGCGGAACAATTCTCGCATCAGCGGTTTGCGGAAGAACTCAAACAAACCATCGTCGAGATCACAAAACAACCTGTATGAAAGTCTTGTTCGACGCGCGGCCGCTTACTATCCCCTCTCCGGGTGGCGTCACGCGCCTCATGAAAGCGATTCTCCAAGCCGTCGCGGAATCGCTCCCAGAGGATACCTGTGTCTTTGGAACAACTGGCTGGAAAGAACTCTCGCTCGGTATTCCGCTCCTCCCAAATAGCCAACGTGCGCACTTACGCATCCCTAACAAAGTCATCAGCAGTCTCACCTCGCTCACCCTCGCCTCGTTCGAACAGTTCTTTCCTAGGGAAAAGCCCGATGTTCTTTTGTTCCCAAACAATGGTCACGTCGGATGTCCAAAAAAACCGTATGGACTCGTTGTGCACGACCTCTCGTTCATCGTCGAACCAAAATGGTTCAATTGGCGGGGTCAGATTTGGCACAAGATCGTGCATGCGCGTCGCCTCATGCGTGGCGCTGATCGTTTATTCGCTGTTTCCGAATGGACGAAATTCGCTTTGATGTTGCACTTGGAGATTCCAGCCGACAAAATCGACGTTCTCCCAATCCCTCGCCAAAACGACCTCGTTACACCAGGACCCCTACCTGAACAAGTCCGCGATAAACGCTATGTACTCTGTCTTGGCCGACGTGACCGGCGCAAAAATGCTCGCTGTGTCGTTGAAGCCATAAAACGGCTTCACACAAAATCCGACTACGCAAACGTCCACCTCGTTATCGTTGGAGGCTACGATGAGGCATTGCCCGACCCACGTTTTATCATTCTGCCTCGCGTCGATGATGAAACACTGTATGCGCTGTATCGAGGTGCTGCAGCTTTTTTATATCCAAGTTGGTACGAAGGTCTCGGCCTTCCGCTCCATGAAGCCTATTTATTTGGAACACCTTCTGTTTCCGCTTGTACAACAGCGCTCCCCGACACGGCACCAGCTGGTACGCTTTTTGCGCCGCCATCAAAACCGCATCTCTGGGCAACAGCGATTGCTACTCTCCTTGATCAAACAAAGGATCAATTAAAACCCGTCATTCCTGTAAACATCGAGCAAGCCGATTGGAATGCAGCCGTCGAACCAATTCGGACGTTTTTATTGAAATACAAATCCCGCTAGAACAGCAACGCGCCCGTCCCAGCAGGGAATGCGGGAGAACGCATTGCCGGGAACGGGCGCCAAAGTTGGCCCATCACCATCCCACTCAGTTCATCGACCCATCCGGGGGAGTAGCTGAGGCATCGACAGCCTCTGCGGTCTATTCTTCGGCCTGCGGAAGCACGACATCCCTCACCTCGCAGGGCTGGTAATGCCAATGCCCATCGACCTCGAATCCGACGAGGAATGCATCCTCGTTCTCGACGAGGTAATTGGTCAGCTTCGCCGCCGTGTTCGGTCGATCCTCGAGATGCTTCTTCGCAGTTGCGATGACGCAGTCAGGATGGAAGAACGTACGACTCACGTTGTCCACCCCCTGTAGCATCGCCGGCTTCTGTCCTCCCTTGCGCTCGATCAAGAGCACTTCACGGTCTACGAAGTAGAACCCGAAGGCACCGTTGAGCTCCACCTTGGTCTCATCACGCTTCCGATGACCGTTGTCCGCCTCGAAGGACGTCTCGCCGTCCTGATTCATGAACATGCGGATGATCTCGGTACGCGTTCGCACCCCCACGATCGTGCGTCCCGTGGGCTTCCTCCAACCCTTCGGCGGAAGGGATTCCGTTGCGGTCGGCTTGCGTCGACCAACTCGATCATTGCGATTACCTGACATGACGCTCTCCTTGCGTAGCTTCAAAGACCAACCATGGCCCTGAGCGCTCACAGCCTCTTCTTTTCGCCTTTCTTTGTCAATATTCATTTATATAGAGCCAAAAAATGAAGCTTGTCTCTTGACAAAATAACCAAATATTGTATACTACTGGGTTCATTTTACGCTGGCCCAGATCGTATCGGACCAGTTTTTTGAAACCGTGAAGACACAGAAAAGCCTCGAATCCTTGTTCGATACGCGGTTTTTCTATGTCTTTCTCTCCCCTCACCCGTTTGTTGACCCGTGTTCGCAACGCACGCCGTTCCCACGTCGCCGCTGTTGTGATCCTCGTCCTCGGAGCCGTCCTTGCGACGCCGCTCTTCGCCAACCCTTCTGGTTGGACCTGGACTGACCGTTCCGGTGTCTTGCCACATCGCGATGGAACGAGCCTCGACTTGCTCGCCGCAAACGGCGGGAGCTGGCTCGCGTCTGATCACGAGCATTTGTACCAAGTAAACGGTGACAGCCTGAAAGATCTCACGGCTGCCACTCGTTCACGTGGTCTCACCACCATTTCCACGCTTTCGTCTGACGAACAGCGTTGGTTCGTCGGTGGCCGCACGCTTGATGCTGGCACCCCACGCGCGTTCGTAACCGATGGCACCGAATTCATGGACATCTCGAGCCTGTTTGCGCAGGGTCGTGGCGGCTTGGATGCCGTTGGTGTCCGTGGCACCTGGTACGGCCGTACGTTCACGAACGCTGGCCAATATGAACCAGCTCGCTGGACGGCCTTCAGTTTCAATCCAAAAACACTTGAAAAAAACGTCTTCCCAATTACGTCTGACCTGAGCAACATGGCTCCAGGCTGTTTCAAAGAAGTCACTGGCGTTCGCGTCTGTCTCGGTGAAAGTAAAATTGTGCGTGCTGGTGGTCAGTGGTTCATGATCGGTGGAAACGCCGAAGTTGTGAACGACCAAGGCAAGACCACACAGTTTGCGAAGGGTGGTATTTGGACGATTGCAAATGACAACCGCTTGCTTCCTGTCTCTGGCCTTCCAGCCTTCCGCTTCGTAAGCGGTGTATGGCAAGGCAAGGACCAAGTTCTTGTCGCAACAAGTGACGTTGTGAGCACGCCATTCTCTCCCGATCGCTACTGGATTTTCGATGGAGCAAGTCTCCGTGAAGTATCTGAAGAAGCGCTCGGCGTTGGCCTCTTGTCCAACGACGCACGTGAAGTTCGTGCGGCTCATGCTGGCGAGACCTGGTTGATTACCCTCGGCAAGAATCTTATCCGTTTCGACGGTGAGCACATGACGAGCGAGAACAAGACGCGTGATTTCTTCACAGTCGTAAGCTCGAACGGTCAGGGTGTCTACTTGCTCGGTGGTGCCGTTTCGACCCCAGATCAGTCGTTTGCAACCCAGCCTTTGACGGCTAAGCTCGTCGAAGTTCGCGAAGACATGAATGTCCCTGTGACGACTCCAGCGAACCTCGTGTCTCGCTTGCGTGGTCCGAGTATCAAAGTCACGGCTATTCCACGTAACAACGTGGTCGGCGATGGCAAGATCTACACCTTCCGTGTCACCGCAACCGACACCGATGGCGTTGCCAACACGACGATCATCGTGAACGGAGCCAAGCTCAAAACCTGTAATACCAACGTCTGTGAATACACGCAGACTTACTACACGAATGGTCAGCCAACGCGCTCGATCGAATTCATGGGTGGAGCAACTGACAAAGCCGGCAACTACAACACCAGCAAGCCAGTGACGCTCACGATCGACCGTTCGTCGACCGT
>CAYQAL010000004.1:2240-43864 GCA_964415465.1 uncultured Gammaproteobacteria bacterium | reverse complement strand
AAAAGCAATTTAGTATCGAGTCCTTGATCTCGAGTTGCAAAGACGATTATTTAACAATCGCTAACATCTGCTCCATCACCTGATCGCAATCCGAAGCCTGTTTGATAGTGAAGAAATAATCCGCCTCCTCAGCAGAGGGCTCTTCAAAGATCTTTTGCTGACGTTCGAGCAGCTCGTCGTAGCTATTTGAAAGATTTAGAGGATCGGTCGATCTAACGGTCGTGCGAATACGTTCTGCGAGCACTTCTGTTGGAAGTTCGAACGATACATAGATGACCTTGGCATGATATTTTTGCGCCAATTCTCGCTTTTGATCGCGGACGTTCCGTGTGATGTGTCCATTCGGTACGATCAGCGAAAGTCCGTAAGAGAAGGCGGTTTCCATCATGAGCTTTCCAATACTCGAACGAAGTTTTGTCGTATCTAAGGTATGTCCAAGGCTTTTTTCATAAGCCAGAATCTCTGGAACCTGTTTCCGAAGAAAGGGCATGACTTCATCCGTGTCGATTAAGCAAAAACCAGGCAGCTGTTCGTGAAGCTTTCGAGCAAGCGTCGTTTTCCCACTGTGTGTTTTCCCAACAGTCATGATCAAGTAGAGGGGAGGGTTCATAGCTAAATGGTAGTTTTACAAACTATCTGGGAAATACACTGCAATCACCACCCCAACCCCAATCAAAATAAGCGTGAGCCAAATAAAAAAGACGACAAAGCGTGAGCTCGAGCCCGTCTCTGTCAGCTCCGAATGATCTTCTAGCCATTCCCAGGCCTCGGGTGAGGTTTCTTTATAGACGAGTTCAACCATGGTTGGAGGATTCTCTCCGCGATAGAGGACGATCTGACCGGTTCCTGTATAGGTCTTTCCGTTCACGATGTATTCGAGGTCGACATCCAGCCCTTGTTTGCCGTAGCTAAACGTATCTGTCACTCGAGAAGCGACGACCTTTGCATCGATGCGCTTCCAGGGGGATGACTCAAGTTTTTTTGAGAGGGGTTCATTTCGGATGGCTTGGTAGGTTTTGTAGAAAAAATAGCCAACGATAAAGACGATTATGCCCCACGCGATGATGAACTGGATGGTGTCGAGGATCATGCGTTAAGCATGACCTTTTTTGTCTAAAACAGCAACGCACCCGGGAGGCGGACTTCGCAAGCAAGAAAGCGAGTGCGCTGCCGCGGGTGCGGAGAAAGAAGGGTGGATTGTTCTGAATCAGTTCACGCTCCGTTGCATTGAGACAGCCAGACCGATTCTCACGTAGGCGATGGCCTTGGTGCCGGGCGAGCGGATCTTGTCCGCGTAGGTGCGCGCTTGTGCGACGTTCCGCTGGTTGAGGGCACCGCGGATGGCGCACGTGTAGACGTAGTCGACGAAGTCCGGGACTTCCTTGAGCCTGATCTTGGCCGCGATCTTCGAGCCCGACTCGAGAGCGACGGTGGCTTCGTCGGTGGCGCCGAGAAGCGCGATCTCGCCCAGGTCGTTCAGGATGAGCCACGGTTCGGGAGACGTCTTCGTGAGAAGCGTCTCGATATTAGTGCGGTAGCCCGCGAGCAGCCCTTCGCGCGTCGCCGCATCGTAGATGGGCGTCGTCTCGGGCTTGGGCGCGCGTGCCAGTCCGACGAGCACGGCCGTCTCCTGCCGGAGATCGTCGCGCTTGATGTCGTTCAAGCCTCGACGAAGCGTACTGATGTCGCTTGGAGTCATCTCCTTGATCGCGCAGGTCGCCAGAGCACTTGCCAGGGCGTCTCTGTCTGGTATGCGGCTGCGGAGGTCCTGGTGGGGGAGGTAGAGCTTGTAGTTCGCCTCTGCCTCGTTGAGATCGGCTTTCGCCTTCGTGTTCACGTACAGCCGCCACCAGAGGTAGGCGCGGTCGCTGCTCGCGAACAGTCGGATGATGCCGCGCGCCAATGGTGCATGCTTGGCCGCGAGGAGCGGCATGAGCGAAATCGCGGTTGCGATCCGCTGGGCGTCGGGCATCTTGCCCTCGAAGAGGAGCCGAACGCCGGTGCGGAGATCGTACGTCGTGGCTAGGTTGAGCACCTGTGCAAGCGCTGGTGGCTTTTTCTTATCCATGGAGACCTCCTGGCAGGAGAGGCGTTGAGGAGCGTGAAAGGAACGAGGAACGCTAGCATTTTGCGTTTTCTCCGTCAACGAAATGAGGTAACATACCCCTATGCACTCAGCTGCTCCTTTACCTCCAACCAAGCCTTCTTCGAGCCGGTTAGATCGAAGTTCATTTCTCGTATTCGGACTGATCGGTTTGTCTATCGCTATTGTTGTCGCCTCTGTGTTAGTGCCTCGATGGTACGTGAGTACGAAGCTTCGACCAACTTTTGCGCCACCGGGTAGTGCTACTCAATTCGATCCGGTGGCCGCATTGCCTGAGGTGAAAACCTATGTTGGAGAGGGAGCGCAGCTCCTCTCATTCGACGCTCGACATGTCCGTGCCGACGGAACGATGGATCTGACGGCCATCTATCGGCCGAGTCCGGAAGTTGACTACGTCTTTACTCGAGCTGTGCCACCGCCTGATACTGCACCGCCCCTTGGCACCACGCAATCCAGTTCCACTTGGCAGCAACGTGTCACCGTCAAAGTTTCACGTCCTGGTCAGCGCTTTTTTGTGAATAGCCGCCAAGGCGGGCTAACTCTTTCGTATAATTACGTGAACAAAGGGATGGAAAAGACCGTCAATGATCCCGCGTTCACGAACGTGCCGGATGTGATGGATCGCCAGATCTGTCCGCTACGTGATCTCTGGCAGCAAGCGATTCAATTGGGCGTACCGCAAGATGGCGTAGCGACGATTGTCTATAACGGCCGAGACTACCGCTTCAAACAACATGGAAGCGTGAAAACCTATCTCTTTGGATTGGATTGTAAGCTGATTCCCTAAGCGTTGTATCCAAGTACACTAAGGTCCATCCAGTATTTCGTTGGATCACCAGGTTTGATCAAGACATCTACCGTTTTTCGTCCTTGGAGCTTGTTCATCGGGTCTTCCCAGAGGCTATCACTTTTGAATGTGTAGATGGTTTGTGTGGCGGGATCTTTCCAGGTTGTGATGAGCCGATAGGGCGAGCGACCGTTGACCTTGATCTGACGATTCAATTCCGAACCTTGGATGTCGGTTGGAATGCGTTGACCATTTTGACGTAACCACTCTTCCAGTTTGCGCTTTTTGACGAATAAGACGATGCAGAAGATGCCGACGATGGCCATCACGAGCCCAACTGACCCGGTAATCGTTGGAATAAGCCATAACTGACTGAATGAATTGATAACCGCATCATCTGGCGTTTGAGCGCGATAGAGAACTTCTACGTTTTCTCCTTCTGTGAAGGCGGGAGGATCGCTCCAGCTCGATGACCGCACGACATGTGTCTTGTTGGCTCTGTCCTTGAACTCGAAGATAGGAGCGTAGACATACCGTATACCGGTACCAGATTTGGATGAGCCGCGCTTTCTATCCATTTGTATGACGACTCCCTCTGTTCGTTCACCTTGCGTGAGGAAGCTGTGACTCTCTTTCGCATAGAATCCGCCGATCCCGAAACATAGGACACTAATAAACAAGAAAAACGCCCCAAGGTACGCCTGATGATATTTTAAGAAGGACATAGAGGAAGGAGTGGCTCTATGATAGGTGAGTTGCCTAAAAAAACGAAGAACCCACCGAGCGGTCCTCCGTCCGCGGGGTGGGGTGTTGTTCGGTGTTCAGCGGGAACGCCGTTTGCGACGAGTGCTTCTCCGAGGTGGAATCTGGCATGAGCAGGGAGTTGTGTGGCAACTCCAGCAGCCCGTGCCATAGCGCGCTTCAAGCGCCGCTTCGAGGTCGACCTGGAAGTAGTTCGCTACAGCGATGATCCAGGCCAGGACGTCGGCTGCTTCCAGGGCGAGTTCGCGACGAGCCGTATACAAGTCCACCTCACGACAGTCGATCTGTTCTTCCAGCTCCCACAGTTCGTCGATTTCTTCGACCAGCTTCTGCAGGATCCAGAGGAGACCGCGCTCGCGGTTGGTGTTGCCGTAGGTCGTATCGAGCAGCTGTGCTAGTTGCTCAATCGTGAGTTCGTTCGCCTTGATCACTCCTCGGCCGAGCTTGACCTCGTGCCGTCCGATCTTGGGGCAGCCGCACTTCGGTTTCCCGCAGTAGGCGCACTTACCTTGGCAGAACTTCCGCACCAGGGTCTTGGTGAACGGCAGGTTCGTGTAGTGCTGGACCACCGCGATCAGGTAGCCAACGACACGAGCCAGAGCAGTAGGCAGAAGCTCTCGCTTCTCCGCCTCTTCGCGCTTTCGGATCACTTGGCTGAGCTTCCGAAAACCGCGATGCAGGAAGGCGATTCGTCTGAGCAGGCTTCGCCGA
Organism: uncultured Gammaproteobacteria bacterium; assembly: GCA_964415465.1. Taxonomy (GTDB): domain Bacteria; phylum Patescibacteriota; class Patescibacteriia; order 2-12-FULL-60-25; family 2-12-FULL-60-25; genus JAGOTP01. Next base: position 39,500 of record CAYQAL010000004.1, on the reverse strand, counting down.
AATTGTTTTTCGTTCCGGGTCCCATAGAGGGCCTGGAACTGCGTCACCCAGTCGTCGATGGTTCTCACGTTCCGGTCCTCCGTGGCAGGACTGTATTCGGAATCTTTGGCCTTGGTCAAGGAAACGAAGTACCGCGCCACCCGGAAGGTTGGTCCCGAGTGGCGGGGTCCTTCGTCGGATGACGCGGTGGATTGTTGAGCGCTCAGCGGATGAGCTGGGCGCAGATCTGCGTGCCAGGCTCGTCCGTGGGCTGGAAGCTCACGGGTCCCTGCTGGCAGGCCCGGTCACGGCCGCACTCGATGCGCGGGCGGATGGCACAGGGGATGGTGTCGCCGACCTGTCCGCGTCCTCCAATGCGGAGGTCGTTCTTGTAGAGCGACTCCGCGATCCCCACGATGGCGAACCGCGCCGTCGTGAGTGCCGGCACCTCCACGTTCACGTTGAGGGCGTAGATCTCCTCCTCCTGGCTCGCGAGGCAGCCGAGGAACCGCGCCTGGAGCGGAGCCGTGTCCCTCCAGTCGAGGTGCACCGGCGCCGAGTAGCGCCGCCAGGCGATCCCGTCCTGGGAGAAGTAGACCTGCGCTGTCACCCGAACGATCGGGCCGATCTGGCCGTAGATGTAGAGGTTCAGCGTGTCCATCCGGCCGGGCGTCAGACCGATGCCCTGCAGCGGGCTGATGGTGAAGCTGTTCGTGACCTCCGGCCGACCGCAATCGATGGGCGGTGCGGCGTCGCGGCTGGGGGCCGCGGTCGGGGCCGGGCCGCAGCCCAGGGTGAGAGCGAGAAAGGCGGTGACGAAAGAGCGCTTCGGCATGAGGGCCTCCTGGCCGTCTGTGGTCACACTTACGACATGCAAGTGGACGAGAATAATCAATTAATTTCCGTTATTTGTCAATAAAATCAGCTAACCAGGTGCCATTTTTTCAAAAATGGCGTATCCTCCGCCTATGTCTCTCCAAGAACGCTTGAACGCTAATGTTCGCTCCATCCTAACCCACTCTCTGCCCTGCAAAGCAGGGGATGAGGTATTAGTGATCTACGATGAAGAAGTTGAGCTGACACGCCAGGTGCTCGAAGCATATCGAGCGACGCTCCCTTGGGCCATGTTTCTCTCTTTTCCAGAAGAAGGGCCTGAAATCGTAAAGCGAGCGATTGAGCGTCTTTCAAAAGGGGCGCTCGTGGTTCTTGTCCAGTCGTCTAGTTTTCGTTTGGACGCGTTTCGAATTCGTATCGAATTGTTTCGTCGGGGTTTACGTACCATCGAGCATCCGCACTTGAATCGTCTGACCGTCCCAGCTGAAATTGAGGCCTACGTTGATTCGCTGGCCTATGATCCAGCGTATTATTTGTTTCATGGTGAGAAGCTCACGGAGTACATTCACGAAGCGAAGCAAATTCGGGTCGTCTCAAAAGATGGATCTGTCTTGACCTATACTGGCCCATTCGAGCTCGCTAAGAAAAACACCGGCGACTATCGTTGGATGGAAAACGTGGGAGGTACGTTTCCGATCGGGGAAGTGTTCACGGAGCTAGTCGACTTATCTGGAGCAAGTGGCAGCGCGGCGATCTTTGGCTATGGCGGAATGGATTTTCGCACGCGGATTGTAGAACCATTTCAGATTGAAGTTGAAAGCGGTCTTGTGACAGCGCTCGGCGATAACGCGCCAGACGAAATGCGTGAGATCTTCCAAATGGTGAAAGAGAACGAAGATCCCTATATTCGTGAGCTGGGCTTAGGTCTCAATCGTGCGTTCTCTAAAGAGCGCCCTGTTTCTGACATCACGACGTTTGAACGGCAGGTTGGCGTCCATGTTTCCCTCGGCGAAAAACACGCGATCTATAAAAAAGAGGGGATGAAGCCCAAGGAAACGAAATATCACATCGATCTGTTTATCGATGTAGATGAGGTTTGGTTTGACGAGGATCTGCGCTTTAAAGATGGCGAGTACCTTCTCGCTTAGGGTGTTTCGAGCCTAGCGCCCTTGAAGATATCTCTCAAACGGAAGAGAGAAGCGATGCGCGCGTTCTAGGCAGTCGTGAACGACGCTGAGGAGCGGCGCTTTTATATGACGCCGCTTCGCGAGCTGGATAGCGGTTTTGGTAGTCGTGATGCCTTCAACGGTTGTAATGCTCATGCTGGCCGGATCTTTGGTCAGGCTTGTGACGAGTTTTTGTCCGTAGAGACGATTTCGCGCATGAAATGAGTTGCCCGAGACGAAGAGATCACCCATACCCGCGATCCCAAAGGCTGTGTCACGAAGTCCGCCAGCGGCTTCAATCAAGTCAGCCATCTCTTGAATAGCGGTTGTGAAAACGAAGCCTTTTGTGTTTGTCGAAACTTCCAAGCCATCACAGAGACCAAGCGCAATCGCATAGGCATTCTTCAAGGCGGAACACAGGCCAACGCCGACTGTGTCTTCAGATAAAGAAATACGCACCTGCGAGTGGGAGAGGGCCTGTCGCACCGCTTCACATGAAGGCCGATGTTGCGAGGCGGCAACGAGGCCCGTCACCTGGCCCATCGCCAGTTCGTTTGCGATGGCTGGTCCACCCAAAAGCACTAAATGCTTCTGGATCTCGCGTGGCATAAGCTCGATCTGTTTGAGGATGAGTGGGTGGAATGTTTCTGGATCGATGCCCTTTGTGATGCTTACGACGATCGTATCTGGTTCTAAGTGAGGTCGAGCGAGCGACAAGACTTCTGCTACCGCATGGGAAGGCAAGGCAACAAAAACAAAGCGAGCCCCTTTGAGGGCTTCACTAATTTGGTCAGTCGCAAACACGCTGGGCGGAAGGATGTGTCCGGGCAGGTATTTGGTGTTTTGGTGTTTTTTATTGATGTTTTGCGTGACCTCCGGTTCGATCGAGTAGAGAGCCACATGCCGAGCCCGTTTTCCAAGAATCAGGGATAACGCCGTGGCAATGTTACCGGCTCCGAGAAATGCAATCATGTTTTTATGACGACTGTAGTTGGCCTATCGGTCGGTAGCTTACCCGATGAATGGGAGATGGTCCAAGGCGCTGGAGGGCGGCTCTGTGGAAAAGCGTTCCGTAGCCTTTGTGAACGGCGAGCCCATAGCCCGGAAACTGCGCATCAAGTTCACGAAGACGAGCATCTCGCAACACTTTCGCGATGATCGACGCGGCGGAGATAGAGGCGATAAGCCGGTCACCTTTGACGATTCCCTGGCTTGGCCAGGGATAAGAGGTGGGAAGTTTGAAGCCGTCGGATAGGACTAGCTCTGGAACGACACCGAGTCCTTCGATCGCTCGTCGCATGGCGAGAAATCCAGCTTGGCGAATATTGAGCGCATCGATTTCTTGTGCGCTCGCTTCACCAACCGCCCAGGCTTCGACATGAGAGGTGATCCAGTTGAGTGCTTGTTCACGTTGGGTGGGTGAGAGGAGCTTGGAGTCTCTGAGAAGTGGCGAGAGACGAGGGAGTTTTGTGGGAAAAATGGCAGCCCCGGCAAAGACCGGGCCAGCCCACGCACCAGAGCCAGCTTCATCCGTGCCCGCAATCACAATCACGCCACTTTTTCGGAGACGTTTTTCGTGAGCAAAGGAGGGGAGGAGCATAGGTACATTTTACGACGCAAAACTCGTCTGAACACCCAAGGCATGCTACGCTTAAGGTCCTATGGAGTATACCATTCGACGAGTTTTGAGCTCGCTGGCAGTATTTTCCCTTGCTTTAGCGCTTTTTTCGCCAGTCTCGGCAGAAGCGGCCACGGCGAAAAAGAAGAAGGTAACCGTTAGATCCGGAGGAGTTAGTATGACCGCTCTGGCGAACCCGGTTTCACGCTGTGTAACGGCTGCTTCAAAGAGCGCGCGTCAGAAGGATTTGAAGACGTTGTTGGAGGACGGGAAGAAAGTGGAAGGGATTGAAGAGGCAACCCATCCGTTAGCGAAATCGTACAATAAATACAAGAAGGACCTTGAGTTCGCTTGGGGCGCTATGGAAGAGCCCTACTGTGGTTTTGGAAGTATGGGCTATTCCGCTGCCTTCAAGTCGTATCAAAAGACGGTTGTGCGTGCACGAGCGGCGTTCCTAGACGCAGTCAAAAAGCAGAAATAGCCCAGAACGACCATGCGGCTTCTTGGGGTAGATTACGGACGCGGTCGGATTGGCATTGCGTTAGGCGATACAGATAGTCGAGTAGCGACCCCGCTCGAAGTCCTCAAAGCTTCGGGTGGGTCGCTTTTAGTATTAACAGAACGGTTAGTTGCGCTCGCGAAACAAGAAGGGATCACGAACATCGTAATGGGCGTTCCGTTTCCGTTGCATGATCAGACGCACGAGACCGCCCAAACGAAGGAGATTAGACAAGTGATCGAGGCCTGCAGAGCAGCAGGGCTTGTTGTACATGAAGAAAACGAAACCTGGTCGACACGCTTAGCTGAGCGCCAAGCGAGAGAGGGTGAGCGTCGCGGACCAGCGGATGACTTGGCGGCAGCAGCTATCTTGCAGGGCTATCTCGATCGAACCGCGCAAACACGCTAGGCTGTTGGTATGAGCAGTTATCTGCGTGATACGGCCTTCGTGCTCTTAGCAGAACCATTTAAAGAACAGGACGTGTGGCTCACGTTATATGGTGAGCGGTATGGCAAGCTGGTTGGAATCGCTCGTGGCGTGCGAAGTGCGCACTCGAAACAGCGTGGGCATATTGAGCCGTATTCAAAAATCGAAGTGATGGTGGCGAAGGGGAGTGCCTACGACAAAATTGCGGTTGCACAGACGTGCGCATCGAGTCACGGCCTCAGGTCTTCGCTTCCGGGTATGGCGATTTTTGGGAGTGCGGTGGCGTTGGTCGCGCGTTCAACAGAAGCCGCTGTTCCGAACGAAGAGATCTTCGCGCTTTTAAATGAGTTGCAAGAGCTGCTTTCTGGTCCAGAAGCTTCGCGTATCTCGACCGATCGTTCAGCGCTGATCTTTTCCTCGTTTGCTTTGCATACGCTTCAAGCCGAAGGCTATGGTATGGAGTTCGATCGTTGCCGTTTATGTGGCGACGGTCTTGAGAAAGAAGCGGTCTGGCTTTCATTGGAGCAGGGTGGCGTGATCTGTCGAAGTTGCGTGACCCGTACGCCGCAATCGCCAAGTATGGGGGATTGGATTTCGTATCCGGTTCTTCAAACCATTCGCTTCCTCTTACGTGAGCCGCTCAAATCGGTCTTAGCACTCAGTGCGCCACGGTCGGTGCTGCAAGAGGTAGCGACAGCCGTTGATCAACTAACGACACTCTTACCACGCTCAAAACAGAAGTCCGTTCACGAGTTTTTGTTTTCCTTGGCGTAGCGCATTGACGTCTCTCGGAAAAACCGGCAGCATACGTTCACAATTTATTGTGAGGGCGCTTAGCTCAGTTGGTTAGAGCACCTCGTTTACACCGAGGGGGTCGAGGGTTCGAATCCTTCAGCGCCCACCAGACACAAAGCCACCTTAATAGGTGGCTTTGTTGTGTACGAGTCTCCTTCAAGGATTAAAAACCCCTTGCTTTGGAGGTTTCCGTAAACGCCGATAAGAACTCCAGCCGAGCCAGGCGAAGAGAAGAAAGACCGGATAAATAATGAGGGGAGGATCTTGAGGATAAAATGATTCGTTTGGCTGTTCAGGATTTACGCTGACCCTAATCTTGTCATGAGCGGCTAGTGGCCGACTCTGCAGAGAGCGACTCGTCCACGTGGTAAGGGATGGCTGACCTCTTGTGATCGTCGCTCCGTTGAAAGTTGTATTTTGCCAGGTGTATTGATAGTGCACGGTGTATTGCAGTCTTGCATGGCGACCACCTAAATCTCGAGAGGTTACCGCGCTGACAAGAGCGGGTGTTTGGTGCCAGCCTATCCCTTGTGTATTTGCTTCAAGAATCACTCCCGTCAGAATAAGGCAGGTCGGAATCGCTACTACTAAACCGACGATCGCCGATTGAGATTCTGAAGCGCGTGGTCCCTCGGCACTCGGTTGAACGATACACATGATTCCCCAAAGGATCCCTGCAAGAGCAACCGCGCTTGGGACAAAAGGAAAGAGCTGGCCTGGCGTGTGGTCGGTTGCTGCGATGAAAACGAAGGTGGCCGCAATTGCTAAACACACGAACGCGGCAATAGAAGACTTTAGGGGCGCCACCTGATCTTTTGTTGAAAAGGAAAACAGCATGCCGGTAGTATAACATTCGGCCTCGATGTGGGCAGAATGTTCTCTATAGAGGATCTAGATCGACAAAAGCTGCTTAATTCGCTAAAGTCACCGCTAACTATGGCGTATTCGCCCGAGCAGATACAGAAGGTGAAAAGTCGCCTATTAGAGCGGAAAGACCTCCGGGCGGGAGAAGGGGAGCCGATTGCGGTGCATGCAGCGGTCAGCAAGGCTTCTACGCTCTACGAAAAGCTGCGCAATGCGATCGATTATCGTGATGAGCATTTGCTCCGTAAGGGGGCGATTGCACGTATTTTGCGTCGTCGTCTCACATTGGATCGAAAAATCGAAGACACATCAATTACGTTGCTTCGTGAGCTTGTGGCGGCTGGGTACCTCCCAAATGCTGCGCTTCCAGAGTCGTTGGCGCAAAAAGTGACGACCATCCTTCGTCGGTACCAAGCGGTTCGTCAGTGTAAGACGGGAACAGATGCGCACTACGCTTGGTTATACGGGGTGACGGTAGCTGAATTGGATGAACTGTTTGATTCGGCCGTTGAGCGTCGTTCATTGTCGTTTTTTCTCTACGAACGCTTGGCGGAGTCGGTTATTCCAAGTAAAGGCGAGATGGACGCGAACGAGCGTCGGCTTCAAATCTATATTGCCTGTATTCGTGCCTTCCAGAAGGCAGATGATGATACGCTTTCGTTAACCTTGCTTCGTGGCTATTTGCCTGAATGGACGACGTCGGAGACATGGGTGGATTCACCTCAGGATGTGGCGTATCGGTTAGTGGGGGTCGAATCGCATATTCGACGTCAGCTTCGTCACTCGCTCTCTGCCAAGTTTGTCCAAACGGTTCGGCCGTATGCTGTGGCATTGCGTATGCTGGTTGAAGCGTTGAGTAAGGATGGGGGATACGACCTCGAGCGCTTGGAGAAAACAGACAAGCTTGAGAAAGAGGTCGGAGAAGTGGCGGAGAAACAGATGACCAGCGCAAAATCTCGTCTACGAAAGGGAATGGTTCGAGCGATTATCTATCTGTTCCTGACAAAGATTTTATTTGCGCTTGCCCTGGAAATTCCCTTTGAAGCGCTCATCTACAACCACGTTGATCCGAAGACGTTAGCCGTCAACGTGGCTTTACCGCCAGTGCTGATGTTGATTTTAGGTTCGTTGATTCGGTTACCGGGTCGTCAGAATACGGAACGAATCATTGGAATGGTGAAAGAGCTTCTTGGTGATCAGCCGGTTCCAGTGCTTCGAATGGCGATTGCAAAAACGAGAAGCTTCTTTGGGGGTTTGATGATTACGCTCGCCTATCTGCTGATGTTCTTGATTACCTTTGGGGCGGTTTCGTATATTCTCCATCGGTTCAACTTTACCCTTGTTAGTGCACTCATTTTCTTGTTTTTCCTGTGTGTGGTGAGCTTCTTCGCCTTCCGTCTGCGGACAAACGCACGTGAAACCGTTGTCTTGCGTCGTCCAGAACGCTTTACGACGGCGGTCGTGGACTTCTTCTCCTACCCCATTCTGCGAGCAGGGCACTACCTCTCCACGGCCGTGTCAAAGGTGAATGTGCTCATCCTGTTCTTCGATGTCCTGATTGAAGCGCCCTTCAAGCTGTTTCTGTCTGCCTTAGAACACTGGCTCGCCTTTATGCGTGACCGTCGTGAAGAAATTGAATAATGAACACTATGTTTGAACTTTTATTTTCTTCAGAAAAATCGCTGGCTCGCCGCGGTCGATTGCAGACGGCTCACGGCACGCTCGAGACACCATTTTTCATGCCGATCGCGACGCGGGGAGCGGTAAAGACGCTTTCTTCGCTTGATATTGAACGGCTGGCTTCGCCGATTTTGCTTTCAAATACCTACCACTTGTGGCTCCGTCCTGGGATGGAAGTCATGAAGCAGATGGGCGGTCTTCATACATTCATGGATTGGAATGGAGCGATTCTCACAGATTCGGGAGGCTTTCAGGTGTTTAGCTTGGAAGGCCTTCGTAAGCTCGACGACGATGGAGTGTGGTTCCAGTCTCACATCGATGGGGCAAAACTTCGTCTTACGCCAGAGACCTGTATGGAGATCCAGCGAACCATCGGGAGTGATATTTGTATGGTGCTGGATGTCTGTACGAAATTGCCGGCAACCGACAAAGAGATTCGACGTGCGCTGGATCTGACAGGAGCGTGGGCAAAACGTTCGAAAGAAGCGTTTCTAGCGCTAAAAGATGGGTCAATTAACCCCGGCGCTAAACAATTTGGAATCGTCCAAGGGGGGACGGATGTCACGCTTCGTAAGGAAAGCGCCAAAACACTGGTTGAGATCGGTTTTGATGGCTATGCGATTGGAGGACTTTCGGTTGGAGAACCATTTGCCGAAGCTTGTACGGTTCTCGATGCGTTGCACCAGGAATTACCACTCGATAAGCCGCGTTACTTCATGGGAGGCGCTAAGCCTCACGAGATTGTCGGCTATGTAAAGCGTGGCGTTGATATGTTCGATTGCGTGCTCCCGACCCGTAATGCTCGTCACGGAGTCATCTATCGCTTTGTCCATGACGATTTCAGCCGCGAAGATTTTTACGAAGTCGTGCACATCACGAACGAAAAATGGCAGCGTTCAGATGAGAAGCTGGTTGAACTTCGTCCAGATTCCACACCGATCGACCAGGAGCTTTCACGCTACACGTATGGCTATGTCTGCCACTTGTTCCGTGTCGAAGAAATGCTTGGCCAGCGCTTAGCAACCTTGATGAACTTGCGCTTCTACCTTGAACTCATGAAAAAGATTCGTCAGCAGATTGAAGAGGGAAGATTCTAGCAATCGAAGGGGTGGCTGCTGACCTGCTCTCAAAACGAAACTTCAAGAATATACCTTAAAAGGCATATTCTTAGAATGCGAAAAAAGACCTATAACCCACACCACGCTCGTGATTGCTATTTCGTTGTTTGAGCGGCACACTTGGCTCCATGTCTGTTCCTGAACATCTCCTACAAGGCCTCAACGAAGCCCAGAAACAAGCCGTGACGCATGGTGCAGGGCCGTTGTTGATCGTGGCAGGGGCAGGAACAGGGAAAACGACGGTGCTTACGCGTCGCTATCAGGCGCTACTACAAGAAGCGAAGGTGACGACCGATTCGATTTTGGCTCTAACATTTACGGATAAAGCAGCAGGGGAGATGGAAGATCGTGTGTTGAAGCTCATGCCGGTAGGAGCGTACGACTTTTGGATCTCCACGTTTCACGGCTTCTGTCAGCGTATGTTAGAAAACCATGCGCTTGAGATTGGGCTTTCAACGCCGTTTCGACTTCTCACGCCGACCGATTGTTGGTTGTTGCTCCGTCGTCATTTGTCGGAGTTACCGCTGAAGGCCTATCGACCGTTAGGAAATCCAACGAAGTTTCTGCGCGCCTTGGTCCAGCACATCTCACGCGCCAAGGATGAGGGTGTTACAGCCGATCGCTATGCCGAATTTGCGAAGACGGTAGAATTTCCAGTCCAAGCAGAAGGGCAAGTCGAGGAACGTGAGCGTTTGGAAGAGCTCGCAGCGCTGTACGCTGTTTACACCCAGATCATGCGTGCCGAGGGGTGTTTGGATTTTGGTGATTTGATTTTGGAAACGCTCCGCCTCTTCCGTGAACGTCCGCTGCTGCTTGAGAAGTACCGTGCGCAGTTCAAATACATTTTGGTCGATGAGTTTCAGGATACGAACTGGGCGCAATATGAGCTTGTGAAGCTCCTCGCTGGAACCCAGAAGAACCTCACGGTGGTAGGAGACGATGACCAGGCTATTTATAAGTTTCGTGGGGCGTCTTTGGCGAACATCCTGCAGTTCCGCGATGATTTTCCTGAAGCGACGACGGTGGCGCTTACCAAGAACTATCGCTCCAAGAAAGAGATTCTGGATTTAGCGTATCGTTCAATTGAAAAGAACAATCCAAACCGTTTGGAGGTGAAGCTCGCAGATACGGGGCTGAGTAAGCGACTGCAGGCTGAGATGGGGGAAGGTGGTTCCGGAACAGTTGAGCTTCTTTGGACGCGCACCGTTGAACAGGAAGCGGACAGGGTGGTTGAGCAGATCGAGCGTATTAAACGCACTGATCCATCGGCCACCTGGAATGATTTTGCGGTGCTCGTGCGTTCTAATGATGGAGCTGAAGCCTTTGTGCGCGCGATGGAGCGAGCTCGCGTGCCGTTTCAATTTATGGCGTTACGCGGCCTCTACGCTAAGCCAACGGTGATCGATCTCGTGTCGCTTCTTACCTTGCTTGATACGCGCACTGATTCAGCGATTGTCTGGCGTGTGCTGACGATGGAGTGTTACGGGCTGGGCGCTTCTGATGTGGCTGAGCTTTTGGCCTATGCCAATCGGAAGGGGTATCCGCTCTGGAGCGTTGTGCGTGAAGCGGCTTCATCTGAAAAAACGGTGTTCTTGAGCCCAAGTGGCCGAAAGGTGCTACAGCGAATATATGAGGATATCGAAGGACTGGCCGAACTGGCTCGTCGTGCGTTGCCGTTCCAGGTGTTTCAGGCGCTCCTTGAGAAAACGGGCTTCTTGGCCTGCGTGCTACGTCTTACCGAACGAGATCGTGTAGAGGCGCTTCGTCATGTGTCTGGCTTTGCCGATCGCCTGCGACGTTACGAACAGATTACGCATGCTCCAACCCTCCACGGCTTTCTCGAGGAGTACAAAATGGAGATCGAGAGCGGGGAAGAGGGGGCGCTCGAGAGCGATCCAGAAGCGGAAGGGCCTGACATGGTGAAGATTCTCACGGTTCATGCGGCAAAAGGTTTGGAGTACCGTTTTGTCTTCGTCGTGTCGATGGTCGATCAGCGCTTTCCGACGCGAGCCCGCAGCGAAGCGATTCCACTTCCAGACGGACTTGTTCAAGAACGGTTACCAGAAGGGAATGCGCATATCGAAGAAGAGCGCCGCTTGTTCTATGTCGCGCTTACCCGTGCCAAAGAGCGTTTGTTTTTGACAGGATCGTACGAATATGGGGGAACACGTGACAAAAAACCTTCTTCTTTCTTGGCAGAAATGGACCTTACGCCACCACCGAAAGAAGCCTTAGCCCAACAAGAGGTGGTTGAACTCCTGACATCGCGTTCTGATACCCATGAAGAGTTGGTGAAAGATCTAGCGCTTTACCCCCTGAAGCGTCGCTTTAGCTTTACGCAGTTGGCCGCCTTCCGAAAATGTCCATTGCAGTACAAGTTTTCTCACGTGTATCGCATTCCAACACTTGGCTCCTACCAGCGTAGTTTTGGACAATCGATTCACCTGACGTTTCAAAAGGTCTTTCAGCTACACCAAGCTCGTACAGCTGCAACGCAAGCGTCTCTGTTTGATACGCCAGTCGCAGGTGTTACGGCTGGAAGTTGGGCCGTAACGCTCGAAGAGGCGCTCGAGATCTACGAAGACACCTGGATTGATGAATGGTATCCAGATCGGACCATGCACGATGATTACAAAGCAAAAGGCAAGGTTGCTGTCACGCGCTCAATGGAAAGTTGGGCGGCGCATCCGCCACAGCCCTTGGAGCTCGAAAAGGAGTTCATTCTCCAGATTGGCGGCCATTCAATTAAGGGCAAGATTGACCGTGTCGATCGAAACTCAGATGGTACGGTGACGATCTACGACTATAAAACAGGAGAGGCGAAGGAGAGGCTGGAATCAGAAGATAAAGAGCAGCTCTACCTGTATCAGCTTGCTTTAGAAGGCCGTGGCTTTACGGTTGCTAGTCTGAAGTATGTGTATGTGCTAGATCGTCAGGAGTTGGAGGTGGATCTGTTGGAAGAGGCGAAGAAAGAGCAGTTCTTAACCAAGATGGCCGAGCGTATGGATGCGATCCTGACCTCGAAGTTTGAAGCCACGCCTGAGCCGTTTGTCTGTAAATATTGCGACTTCCGCCAGGTCTGTACCTTCCGTAAACTGTCGTAAGCTATGGCTTTCCAACCAATCCGCCGGCTCATTCCGGGAGCGATCCGCCAAGCCGGTATCGAAGAGCAGGTTTCGAGCGTTCGTGTGCTTGCCCTCGCGAAAGAAATTCTTGAACGGTTTTGGGGACCAGAAAAAGCGCAGTACATAGAATGGATCTCCTACAAAGAAGGGGCGATCAAAATCCGCGCCCACGCACCAGCTGCAAAGCAAGAGCTAAAAGCCTGGGAGGTACGCTTTATGAATGAGTTGAACCGAGCCCTGGGGGCAAAACGCGTCACAAAGATGACGGAATAGGGTATCATGCTGCCATGCCCTACGTGCGGTTCCTTCTTCTCATGGCGATAGCGACGATTCTGGGTCTTGGTGCCTGGGTCTATGTGGTATTGAAAATCGATCCGTTTACAAGCGGGTGGATTGGTCCTGTCTCTTTTTATGTCTCGCTTAGCATGGTCTGTGTGGGAGGGTTCTTTTTGTTGGGTGCTTTAGCGCATCGGATTCTTGCCAAAGATTCACCCGTATTGCCTCGCCATGTGCGCGGCTGGTTCCGCCGTTCAATTTTGCTCTCACTCGGAACGATTGTTCCACTGCTCTTGGCTTCCATTGACCACTTTTCGTTCATCACGTTTTTCGTGTGTTTGCTGGTTTTATTAGGTGTAGAGGGGGTCTTTGTCTTTGTAAACCAAGGCCGGCGCGTCTAACCTTTGACGTTGGCTTCTCAGAGATGGCATGCTGATGCCAGTTCTATGCGTCTGCCCGGTCTCTTTTCTGCGTTTACCAAAGATCTTGGAATCGATCTTGGGACATCCAATACGCTCCTTTTCCAGCGCGGAAAGGGAATTGTGGTCCAGGAGTCCTCGGTGGTCGCCATTAACCGTCGTACGGGGCAGGTGATTGCGGTTGGGGAGCAAGCACGTTCGATGATTGGAAAGACGCCTCCGCACATTACGGTCACGCGTCCGTTGCAGCGAGGAATCATTGCCGACTTTGAGGTTGCGGAAAAAATGCTGCGCTACTTCTTTGATCGCGTGCACGCTGAAGGTTCGTTTATTATCCCTCGTCCAAATGTCCTGGTCTGTGTTCCGCTTGAAGTCACCGAAGTCGAACGAAAAGCGGTAGGAGACGCCTCGCTCGCTGCTGGCGCGCGTTCTGTCCGCTTGGTTGAAGAACCGATTGCGGCAGCGGTTGGCGCGGGGATCGATATCTCGGAGCCAACGGGGAACATGATCGTAAATATTGGAGGAGGAAACACCGAGATCGCTGTCATCTCATTGCGGGGTGTCGTCACATCGAAGAGCATTCCGATCGCGGGTGATGAGTTGAACAAGAATATTGTCCAATATGCGCGTGACGTGTTTAGTATTATGTTGGGTGAACGAATCGCCGAAGAATTGAAAATTGGGATTGGTTCAGCGATAGAGCTGGAGGAGCCGCTCGAAATGGCAATGCGTGGACGCGATCTTTTGAGTGGCTTGCCGCGCGAGATCATTGTGAATGATGGTCAGATTCGTGAGGCGCTCGGACGATCCGTCAAAGCCATCATTGAACAGATTAAATCGATTCTTGAAATCACGCCGCCTGAGCTGGTGGCAGATATCCAGCAAAAGGGGATCGTGCTCACTGGTGGTGGAGCGTTGTTACGTGGTCTCGATCAGGCGATTGGAAAGTGGACGGGTCTGCCGGTGCGAGTCGCTGACGACCCAATGACCAGCGCCGTGCGTGGAGCGGGTATGCTGCTTGAACGACCGGACTTAATGGCAGATGTCGCTTTCCCAGCAACAGATGCCGGGATTCGCTAAGGTATGCGCCCCTGGATGATCAAGGGAGGGGTCATTCTCACGCTGCTCGTTGGTTTGTTTATCGTGCGTGGTCCACTTGGGCGATTAACGGAACGAACGTTCTTGCCAGTTGTCGCGCGGTTCTCTCTTTGGTCTGAGCGGATTGATCACGCGGGTCGAGCGATTGCTTTGCCAAACGATGGGTCGATCGAACAGTGCGAAGAGCGCTTACAGACGCGTATTGTCGATGCGGCTCGCCTTTCCGCGCTCGAGCAGGAAAATCGGTTGCTACGTGCTCAGGCCTCCTTCTTGGCTGAGTCTGGGTATGATCACGTGGGTGCACGTGTGATTGGTCGTCGAATCGATCATATTCATGCCCGTCTTCTGATCGATCGAGGAACAAACGATGCGATCGAAGAAGGCCAAGCCGTGATTACAGAAAATGGCCTCTTGGTTGGAAAAATCGTGGAAGCTGGTTCGCGCGTGTCTACGGTTGAGCTTCTCACAGACGTGGATAGCCGTATCGCGGTGGCTTCGGCGAAAGACGGCCAGCTGATAGGCGTGCTAGAAGGTCGCGGAAATGGGGCTACCTTGCTGACCTATATTCCATCATCGGTAGATGTCGTGGCTGATGACCTCTTGCTTACGGCAGGTACCGAAGAGAAGGTTCCGCCACGTTTAGCGATTGGCGTAGTGAACTCGGTGACGCGCTCAGCGAAAGATCCTTTTTATCAAGCATCGGTCGATCCCACCATCCGTATTGAGCGCCTGTCGTTCTTGTCGGTTCTTCGACCGAGCGCCTTAACGCGTTAAGCTATGATTCGGTATGTTGCGTGGATCATCGTGTGGCTCTTCGCCTTGGTTTGGTGTCTAGGCGTCCGACCTTTCGTGCCTGGGTTATTTCCGATTGAGCCATACATACCGTTTTTGGTCGCCTCGCTCATGTTGGGTCCGCTCCGCTTAGTGATCCCGCTCATACTCGTCGGCGGATTATTGCTCGACGTGTTCCAACCCTTTCCGCATCCGATTGCCTTTTTTGTGCTCCTAGGGCTTTCCTGTTTGATCGGTTTAGCGATACGCTTCGTGTTGGCGAGTCGATCGTTTTATAGTGCACTGATTTTAGTGCTTATCTCACGCATTCTGATTGCTCTCGCGGTCTATGGGTTCGGAGCAGGTGTAGCGGTGTGGCCTGCTGAGAAAGCCGTTCTTTCAAGTCCACTCTTCCTCCTCATTACCACTGTGTGCGATGCAATTCTCTTATTGATCGCGTTCCGCTTAGTTGCCCGACCGCTCCTGGGAGCAAAGCGGGTTCAAATCGCTCGTTAAGCCTATGGATGCACGTCGCTACTTTTCTGACATCACCGAGACCGGAAATTTGCGCATGCAGAACCGCACGGAGGAAGACGTGCGGCATGAATTGTTATTCGAGCGTGATTGGAACCAGGCCAAGCAGCGACCGTTGTATCTTACTTCGTCTTTTTCAAAAAAACGCTTCTTTCTAGCTCTGGCAGTTGTCGTTCTCTCGGTTGTTACGTTATTAGGACGAGCGCTTTGGATGCAGGTCGGTCAGGCGGAGAACTACGCTTCGCTTGCAGAGCGAAACCGGCTTCGTTCAACGCCACTCTGGCCCTTGCGAGGTATCATCCGTGATCGACAGGGGATGATCTTGGCCGAGAACGCTTCACGCTTTCAAGTTACGTTCTTGCCGCGTGAGGCAAGTCGAGACTCAATCGATCGTGAAAGAGCGTTAGGGGAAGCGGGTCGTATCTTGGGTGTTCCCTATGCGACGTTAGTTGGCTTTGCCTCAGCCACTGGTACCGCTCAAGATGAAACGGTGATCGTGGTCGATTCGGTCCCATATGCGCAAGCCATGCGTTTTGCGACGGCCTTGCCACATCTCCCAGGTTTTCGCTTAGAAGTGCACCCAGTTCGTCACTATCCGCAATCTACGGTGGTACAGAGCTTGTCTCATGTTCTCGGCTATGTTGGACGACTCTCGCCTGAGGAATACGAGACACGAGCAAATAAAGGCTACCGCCATGCTGACGAAATCGGAAAGACAGGGATTGAACGTTGGTACGAAGAGCGTTTACGTGGCGCGCTCGGTGAACGTATGGATGAGGTTGATGCTCGTGGACGTGCCAGTGCCTTCGTAGGGGAGACTCCAGCCCGTAATGGAGATGATCTCACTCTTTCGCTTGATCTCGCCCTTCAGGCGGAAACAGAAAAGGCTCTCCTTGCTGGCATGGAGCTCGCAAAAACGAAACGCGGCGCAGCCATTGCAATGGATCCGCGCGACGGCTCGATTTTGGCTCTGGTATCCCTCCCAGCGTTCGATAACAACCATTTCGCGGGCAGTGTTTCCTCTACGGTCTACCAGCGCTTAGCGACCGATCCAGATCGCCCCTTGTTTTTCAGAGCGATTTCCGGCGCCTATCCATCGGGTTCAACTGTGAAGGTTGTTATGTCCGTTGCGGCTTTAGCTGAAGGTGTAATCAACCCAAATACAACCGTCTTATCGAATGGAGGCATTCGAGTCGGTCAATGGTTCTTCCCAGACTGGAAAGCCGGTGGTCATGGGACGACGAATGTAAGGAGTGCGATTGCGTGGTCGGTCAACACCTTCTACTACTACATTGGAGGTGGGTATGGCAGTTTTCAGGGCTTAGGGGTTGACCGTATCAGTCAGTGGATGCGCAGGTTCGGGTTAGGTTCTCGCACAGGTATCGACCTGCCAGCCGAAGTCGCGGGAAACGTCCCTGATCCCGCCTGGAAGCGAGAGAACCGCAAGGAGCAATGGTACGTGGGTGACACCTACAACCTGTCGATTGGCCAAGGAGATCTCTTGGTGACGCCACTCCAGGTAGCGCTGTACACGGCAGAGATTGCGAATGGAGGAAGAAAAGTCGTTCCGCATCTATTCTCATCGGCCTCTGGAACGAGCGCAGCGGCGCTGTTCGCGACAACCACTCAGATTGGAGCGCCGAGCGAAGTCTACGCTGTTGTGCGCGAAGGGATGCGTGATGGCGTCGTGTACGGATCTGGACGCTCACTCTCGACGTTGCCCTTTTCATCGGCTGGAAAGACGGGAACCGCACAGTGGAGTAGTCAGGCGAATACCCATGCCTGGTTCACGAGTTTTGCTCCCTATGAGCAGCCAGAAGTCGTCGTGACGGTTTTATTGGAGGAGGGTGGTGAGGGTTCAAGTGTCGCGGTTCTAGTGGCTAAGCAGATGCTTTCCGTGTGGAATCGCCTAAAGAATGAGCGAGGAGGTCGATTTTAAGAATTGACAGCTTGTCCGCCCCCTTTTATCCTTAGGTGCATAGAGGCGTGAGGCTTGTCCCTCGCGCTTTTCATTCGTCTATTTTTCTCTTCTTCGATCTCACTTTCCCTCAGTATGAGCCAAGTCCAATACGTCAGCGCAGAAGGTCTCGAGCGCTTGAAGCAGGAACTGCATGAACTCAAGACGGTCAAACGTCGCGAGGCGGCAGGTCGTATTGAAGTGGCGAAGGCCTTGGGTGACCTTTCGGAAAACGCAGAATACCATGAGGCGAAAGATGCGCTCGCCTTGCTTGAGAACCGTGTCTACGAAATCGAACAGATTTTGAAGAATGCTCAGTTGATTGAAGATCAGGCCGCCAAGAAGGGGGTCGTACATGTTGGTTCCACGGTTGTTGTAGAAGTGCGTGGGAAAACCAAGACGTTCACGATTGTCGGTTCGAACGAAGCAGATCCGGCTTCCGGCAAAATCTCAAACGAATCACCAATTGGGATTGCCCTGTTGGGGGCAAAAGTCGGGGAGCTCGTTGATGTTACGACTCCAGGCGGCACGATTGAATACCGTATCATTCAAGTCGACTAACTATGCTCGACGAGATTCAAGTTCGACGTGAAAAGCTAGAGCAGTTTCAGCGGTCTGAAATTGATCCGTATCCAAAAACCCATACCCGTGACACTCGAGTAGAGGCTCTCCAAGCTTCGTTTGATGAGTGGGTGGCAGAAGGAAAGACGGTCACGGTTGCTGGGCGTCTCATGGCGGTTCGCGTCCATGGAGGGTTAGCGTTCGCTGATTTAGTCGATGAGACCGGAAAAATTCAGCTCAGTTTGAAACAGGAAGCGCTCGACGCTTCTTTTACGCTCTTCTGCGAACGTATCGACCCAGGGGATATCGTTCAGGCGACAGGGGTTCCATTTCTTACTAAGCGTGGTGAGCGTTCCATTGCCGTCAGCCAGTGGGCGATTTTGGCCAAGGCGCTTCGTCCCTTGGCTGATAAATGGCATGGCCTACAGGATATTGAAGCTCGGTACCGCCGACGTGAACTAGATCTTCTTTCGAGTCCAGAAGTAAAGAATACATTTGTTGTTCGATCGAAGTTAGTGCAAGCCATGCGTCATTTTTTGGATGAGCGCGGCTTTTTAGAGGTCGAGACCCCGATGCTCCACCCGATCCCGGGAGGAGCCAACGCCAAGCCCTTCATCACGCATCATAATGCGCTCGATATCGACCTGTATTTGCGCATTGCCCCAGAGCTCTACTTGAAACGGTTGATCGTCGGCGGCTTTGAGAAGATTTACGAAGTCGCTCGCTGTTTCCGTAACGAAGGTATCGATCCAACTCATAACCCTGAGTTTACCCAGATCGAGTTGTACTGGGCCTTTGTGAATCAAGATTTCTTGGGGTTCATCGAGCAGATGCTTACGCACATGATGGTTCAGGCGATTGGAAATACCACGGTCCAGCGCCAAGGTCATGACTTGGATTTCAAAGCCCCATGGCCGCGTAAAACCTTCCGTGAGGTTATCTTGGAATCGTGTGGCGTCGACATCAATCGCTGTTTTACCCCAGAAGATGTCGTACGTGAGGCGGAGGCCGCTGGTCTTTCGATTGATTTCCGCGGCTTGATCGGTCTAGGTGAACACCTGGACCAGCTCTATAAAAAGACCGGTCGTCCCTCGATTATCCAGCCAACATGGGTGCTGGATTATCCGGTTGAGATGAAGCCACTCGCGAATCGCAGTGCGGCCGATCCAACGAAGGCAGCCGTCGCTCAGCTTGTGGTAATGGGCGGAGAGATCGTGAATGCCTACTACTACGAATTGAACGATCCGATCGATCAACGCCATCGTTTCGAAGAAGAGGAAAAGCTGGCAACGCAAGGCAGTGAAGAGGCGCAGCGTATCGACGAAGACTTCTTGATGGCCCTTGAGCAGGGAATGCCGCCAACCAGTGGCCTCGGCATGGGCATCGATCGTTTGGTTGCCCTCCTTACCGACAGTCCAAGCTTGAAAGAGGTCATCTTCTTCCCAACGCTTCGTCCACTCAGCAGAGACGACGCGAGCTAACGAACAAAGGTATGCGCATCGTTCTTTGTTACGGGATCTTTGATAAGCCACTTGAAAGCTACGCCAAGTACTTCCATGAAGCACGTCTTCAGGGAGACCTAGTCTATGTGGTGGTTGTTCGAGACCGGATCGTAGTCGATCTGCATGACCAGTTGCCTCGGATGGGTGAGCGTCAGCGTTTAGATCGTGTAGAACGCCATCCCATGGTTCATCGTGCCTACCTCGCTCATCTGGAAGACCCGCTTCGAACGATTGAGGCGGTGCGCCCACACGTTTGTCTCTTGGCGGAGGAACGTCATGGGTTGCCGCACGCCCTAGAAGCGGAACTCATTCGTCGAGGTCTATTCCTCTCCGTTCAATCGGTTGCCCATTCTCTCCCTACTCGATAAAGTTGCATCCATATGATCGATATCCAGTCGCTCCGCGCCAATCCAGAGGCTATCCGTGAAAACCTCCGTCGTCGTCAGGTCGAGGTTGATCTTGATCGATTGCTGGCCCTTGATGAGCAGCGTTCTCGCTTGATCCAAGAATTGGACAGCATTCGCAAAGATCGAAATCAGGTTGCGGATCAGGTATCGAAAGCTACCCCAGCTGACCGACCAGGGTTGATTGCGCGTGGAAAAGAGCTCAAGGAGACAATCGCAGCCCGTGAGCCGGAATTGGAGGCGGTTGAACAGGAATGGAAGACGCTTTTGTTGCTCATTCCAAACCATACGCATCCAGCGGCACCAACCGGCGCGTCAGATGAAGAAAACGTCGAGATCAAAGTCTCTAGCGACAAGCAGGAGCTCGGCTTCACGCCAAAGTCTCACACAGACCTGGCCAAAGACCTGGACCTCATTGATTTCGACCGTGGCGCCAAGGTCACGGGTGCAAAGTTTTATTTTTTGAAAGGCAAGTTGGTGTTGCTTGAACAGGCGCTTATCCAGTGGGTGCTGAAGGAACTGGTGGCTGAAGGGTTCACGCCAATCGAAACCCCAGACCTGGCCAAAGAAGAAGTGATGGCTGGAACCGGCTTCAACCCACGTGGCTCTGAGGATCAAATTTACACTATCAACGGAACGGATCTGTCCCTTGTGGCGACGGCCGAGATTCCAGTTGGAGGGTACTTTAAAGACGAGATTTTAGACACTAAGGATCTGCCACTGCGCTTTGTAGCGCTTTCGCACTGTTTCCGTAAAGAAGCCGGTGCGTATGGGAAAGAGTCCTACGGGTTGTATCGCGTACACCAGTTCACCAAGGTCGAGATGTTCATCTTCTCGACGCCGGAACAGTCAGAAGGTCTCCATGAAGAGTTACGTCGCCTTGAGGAGCGCATCTTTTCGAAGCTCGGCTTACGTTATCGCGTGGTCGATATCTGTACGGGAGACTTGGGTGGCCCCGCCTATCGCAAGTACGATCTTGAATCTTGGATGTGGGGCAAGGGTCAGGGGGCTGGCGGGTGGGGCGAGGTCACAAGTACCTCAAACTGTACCGACTATCAAGCGCGTCGCTTGAACATTCGCTACCGTAAAGAAGATGGCTCGGTTGAACTTGTTCATACGTTGAATGGAACCGCTGTTGCACTTTCGCGTGCGCTCATCACCATCATGGAACAGTATCAACAAGCAGACGGCAGTATTCTGGTCCCAGAAGTTCTTCAGCCGTTCTGTGGCTTTGATCGCATCGCTTAACCCATGAAAACCTGGATCGAGATCTCTCGTCAGGCTTTGCGTAACAATTACGCAAGCCTCAAACGGGCGGTTCAGCCGGCCCAGGTTTTGGCGGTCGTAAAATCAGATGCCTATGGGCATGGTCTTGCCTTGGTTGGAGAAGCGCTGAAAGACCTTGCTGATGGGTTTGCGGTTGATCGTGTAGAGGAGGGGATGGAGCTTAGAAAACTGGGTGTCCAACGTCCTATTTTGGTTTTGGGATACACGGATCAAGAATTGTTGGCCCACGCAATCGAAGCTCGTCTCGAACTCACCATCTCTAGTTTTGAACAACTCCAACAATTACATTTTACGACGCAAGAAAAAAGGGGAGCCGTGGTCGTTCACTTGGAAGTTGAAACAGGGTTATATCGACAAGGCATTCCTCATGACGAGCTTTCCATGGTAGCAACACTGTTAAAGCGCATGCCTTGGGTTGAGGTAAAGGGCTTGTACACGCATTTCGCCAATGTCGAAGAAGATGAGACGAGCGCGTACCCCTTGGAACAGCTTCGCCGGTTTGCAGACGTTGAGCGTGAGTTGTCTGCAGCAGGAATCCAGCCACGCGTTCGTCATACAGCGTGTAGTGCCGCAGCCCTTGGGTTGCCAGCCTCGAGATTTGAAGCGGTGCGAGCGGGGATTGCGCTCTATGGCGTCTGGTCTTCAGATCTCACAAAGCGCCAAGCTGAAGCCCTAGGAATCCCTTCGGATGCACTTACACCTGCGCTGTCGTGGAAAACGATCGTTGCTCAAACCAAAGTGGTTCCTGCGGGCGAGACGATCGGCTACGCGCGGAGTGTGACCACAGCAAAGCCAATGCGTCTCGCGATCTTGCCAATCGGCTATTACGACGGATATACGCGCCTCCTGTCTTCCAAGGGGGCAGTAGAAATCAAAGGCGTTCTCTGTCCGGTTATTGGTCGTATTTGTATGAATATGTGCATGGTCGACGTTACGGCCGTTTCTGGCGATGTGCCTACTGGTACTTCCGTTACTCTCATTGGTCCTACGCAGCCTCTAGAAGCGGTCTACGAAGCCGCTGGTACGATTCACCATGACATCCTGGCTCGTCTCTCTTCAACCATCCCGCGGCGCTTAGTAGACTAGTCCGAGCTTTCGTATGTCCGAGCACCTTATCCTTCGTAAGCCCTATGCCTTGGTCGGTATTATCGCTGTGCTTGGCTGGACGTTCTTCTTTTTTCGTTCAGAGTTTTTTGAGCTGAAAGATATCGAGGTTCAGACGAGTGGGGGAATCGTGACTTCAAGTGACGTCTTGCCGATTGTGTTTGAAGCGTTGGATGCGCAGCCGGCTCGTCCATGGTCTAAGCGTCAGACCTTGTTTTTGCCCAAGCGCAAGTTAGAGGAGGGGATCAAGACAGCTTTGTATGCGGAAGAGGTTGAAGTCGGGGAAACCAACAACAACATTTTACGACTCAAGATATCATTTGGATCACGCTTTCTTTATACCACTCAGAATGGGGAAGAGTTCTTGAAGTGTGCCGTCGCGCGGCCAGCGGGGATTGCGCTTGATGATCCAGCGGCGCTCGCTGCTGCTAAAAAACGCTACCTCTTGGCTACAGATTTTACGACACTTAAGTTAGACGGTCTGGTATACGTTCGAAAGGCGACAACAACGCTGGAAGTACCGACCATTAAGCGTCTCTTGGACCTCGGGAAGGCCCTAGATGAGCATCAGATTAAGTTCGCCCACCTTGAGGAAGGTTCTGGCCAAGAGGTGTCTGTACAGCTTGATAGAGATCGTCAGGTGTTGATGGACCTAGCGCAGCCAATGAAAGATCAGGTAGAGCGTTGCCAGGCCATATTGCGCGAAAAGGAGTACCAAGACCTGAAACCTGTAACAATAGACCTTAGAATCCCGGGACGAGCCTATCTACGGTAAATCTACCCCAAGAGTCGTATAAGATATATTGTGCGACACTATATAGGGGTGGTATCCTAGTACCTTCCCTAGGCAAGCTTTTGGGCTTAATGAAGCCAAATTAGGGTATATTCACCGGGCTGGTAGATGTAGTGAACTGTTCCGCACTCAGAGGTCACTCGCTAAGGCCTCGTCCAGAACCTTAGCGGGCGGTCTTTTCCCATTTACCCCAATCCTACTCACCTACCTCAATACCAAAAAATAAACCATATATCTTTTACGACGCAAACTGTAGATTGTACTAGCGTACCTAACTACAGATGCTGTTAGGCTCCTGTCTCGGTCTTCTCACTTACCGACTCGCACGCCCTTACCAAAGCCTTGTTTAGGGTTTTCCCCTCTCTTGTGTGAGTATATGTAGCTTTGCGTCGTAAAATGTTTTAGCGTTTTCGTTGGTTGCAGTTATACTAAAAAACGTATGAGCACTTCTGGTCCCCTGCTCGATTCGGTCTATACCTCGGCTGATGCCTTAAGCCGAGATCTTATTTTGATTGGTTTGGCAGCTGTAGCTATTATTTCAGGTCTCGTTGCTGCCTTTTTGCGACGAAATAAATCCTGACCCTTTATACCGGTGGTGCTGGGTGAAGAAGATTGATATCGAGCCAAGCTTTTACGCTTGCAAGCATGTCTCGTGTCACAAACCACAGGTCTTTTTTATACAAACGAACATTCGCTGGAACGCCGTACGCATCCAATCCAAAGGAACGACATAAATAAACCGCACGTCCTAAATGAAACCGCTGCGTGATGATGACGATTCGCTTCAAGTTATAGGTGTTTTTGGCCCGCTTGCAGCTTTCGTAGGTTCGGAAGCCTTCATCATCGATCACCAGACGATCAGGTGACACACCTCGATCCAATAACCACTGTGACATAACCGGTATCTCTGCAGATCGAAACCGTCCCCCATCACCCGTAAGGAGCATTGGTGCCTCTAATTGTCGTGAGACACGCTCACCGACTAATAAACGATCTGCGAGCGCATCACTTGGCGTAGTTGGACTCTCTATTCCCCCGCCCAGAATCATGACGGCGTCTGGGTGTCGTGCTAACTGACTTGGCGGCAAAATATAGGGAATAGACGACACTTGAACACGAAGAATCAACCCAATGCAGAGCATTCCGATTGTGGCACATCCTAAGACAATCCAACGCGCGACGCGCCTTCGCTGAAAAACATCCCTCGTGAAGAGTTGTTTATTCATCCGAAGATGGCTTATCAAGGATCAGCGTCTGCAACCCAGCAGCTTGGCCCGTGATACGCAGAACATCCTTGTCGATCTTTCCAAATTCTTTACTCGCCAGGTTGTACTGACTCACCGCTGTTCCTAAATGCTTCCCAACCGACTGAAAACATGTCTCATAGGCCTGCAAGTGACGCGTGAGGTCTCCAACCCGTAAACGGATCTCTTTGGCCTGCTCTTCGATCTTCATCGCATTCAGACCCTGCAGAACGGTCTGAAGGTAGGCTGAGAAGGAGGTCGGTGAAACAATGATGACGTGATATTTGCCAGCCGCGCGTTGCAACAAGTTTTCCGTTTCAGCGGACAATGCGCCGATCTTATTCACGAGTAGATCATAGTAAATCGCTTCGTGCGGAATAAACATGAATGCGAATTCCGTCGTTCCATCTTGCGGGCGAATATATTTCGATGTTTCCAAAATACGCTGTTTCAAGTCGTTCACAAAGACCTTCTCTAACCGATCACGTTCCTCATCTGTCTCTGCTTCAACCAGGCGATTATAGTTTTCCAAGCTGAACTTTGAGTCGATAGGGACGATTTTGTCTTTGATAAAAATCGCGGCATCAACAATCACCCCATCCTTGAACGGATACTGCATCTGGAACTGCTCAGGCGCAAACAAGTTGCGAAGCAAGGTCTCAAGGTAGTATTCGCCCAAAATTCCACGTTGTTTTGGATTACTTAAAATGCGCTGCAATTGATCGAGCTGAGCCGAGAAGGACAGAACCTGCTTATTTGTCTCTTCGATCTTTATGAGGCGTTCTGTGACGTCACGGACCGTGCCCGTCATCTGATGACTCGACGTCTGATGCTGCTTCAAGCTTTCAACGAGTGAATTCTTTACGTCCCCCTGAAGAAAATCAAGCTTCTGCTGGATTAGCAAAAACATGTTTGGATCAACCGCTGGCTTGGCCAACCGCTGCGATAAACTCCAGAGAACATAGCCCATGACGGCGAAGCCAACCAAGATGAGAACGAGCAGGATCCATTCCATAGTCTTCGCATTGTCCCGGAGGAAGGCGTGCTTGACAAGGACCGCCGCATCGAGAATTATCCACAGACGTTTGACCCACTTTCATGTTATCTTCGACCCGCTGATGATACCTGCGCTTATGCCTAAAAAGCCTACTTCTCAACCTGTCGTGTCTTCCACCGCCGCTAAAAAGAAATCTCCTCCCCCTTCTTCAAAAAAGGCTCCAGCCGACGAAGAAGAGATGATGGATGAAGACGAACTCGAACCAGATGAGTTAGAGGATGAAGATGAGGACGATGCTGAGGATGATGCAGATGAAGAAGATGCAGAACCTGTTCCTGGGGAAGAAGAAGGTCCAGATAAGCTCGACGAGAAGGAAGAGGAAGAGCCTATTGATGAAGAAGCCATTCTCGCCAAAGGTGATGAACTCGAAATCCTGAACCTCCTTGCCAAGAAAGCTAACCGTATGGAACAAGGTCTCGACGATGATGAACTCATCCCCGACGAAGAAGGGATGAACAGCTTCTAAGAAAAGAACGCAACCGAAAACTCAGCAGGACGGTTCCTGAACCCGGGAGCAATGGTGTTAGCGAAGCGCTTGTTGAGGAGGGAGAGGACTATTCCTTTCGGGCGCTCGGCTGATTTTTATAATCCTAACGACAGGTTGATCGCTTGCTTTGGTTCTGCGTCTGGTAAGGAGAGTGGAAGCGAAATTTGCTGCCGCTGACCTTGGCGGTCGTTGAAGGCGACGAAGCCGTTTTGCAGAGCGAAGTCGTAGACGTCACGAGTCACACGAACATCTTGTAGACAGTATTCGCGTAGTTTGTCGATTTCTCCTTTGCGCCAGTATTCGACCGCCATGAGTCCATGACCGGACTTCCCTACTCCGAGCGTCGCTTGGGCAACATCATCAAGCTTAATACGGAATCCCAACTGCTTTTCGATTTCAACTAACAGATCAACCGTCGGCAACGCAGCAATGTTTCCCGTGTAGTTCGTTTGAAGACAAGGGTAGTCAAAGCCAAACAAGTTATAACCGATGATCCGATCTGCCCGCTCGAGGCGAGGCCAGAGCTTTGGAAGATCCTCCTTCAAAAAGGATTCAAACGTATCCGTTTCATAAAAATAGACCCCGACCAACGATACTTCGAGTAAGGCTGGGTTATAGGCGCCCACATCTTGAAAGGTGTTTCTGGTTTCGATGTCGAGCACGATTTCTTTACGCATAGAACGAGGATGAAAAACAAAACAGGCAGGAGGAGTATTACACACCCTTTCCTGCCTGTCATTGTGAATTGTTTTGGCTTAAGTGGAGAGCTTTTGCGCTTCACGCTTGCGTTCGAACTCCTTCAAGTACTGTTTACGAATGCGGAGATTGATTGGAGTGACCTCAAGCAATTCATCGTCTCCCAGGTATTCAAGACACTCTTCCAAACTCATACTGCGAGGCGTGTTCAAGCCTTCAGCCACACCATCACCCTTGGATCGCATGTTGGAGAGCTTCTTTTCTTTACAGACGTTCACTGCAAGATCTTCTGGCTTGGCGTTCTGACCGATGACCATGCCTTCATAGACCTTCACACCAGGGCCAATGAAGAGTTGACCACGTTCCTGAGCCGCCTGAAGACCGTAGGTATTGGATTCGCCTGTTTCGTGGACGATGAGCGAGCCATGTGGAGTCGCGTCGATAACGCCAACGTGTGGCTGATAACCAAGGAAGAGCGTGTTCAAGATTCCCTGTCCGCGCGTATCCATCATGAACTCCGTACGATAACCGATCAATCCACGCGTTGGGATAACGAACTGAAGGTAGGCAATGCCATTTTCGACCTTCATGTCCTTCATTTCCGCTTTGCGGCGACCCATCTTTTCGATCACCGAACCGCTCGCGCCTTCTGGACATTCAATTGAGACTTCCTCGAATGGTTCCGTCTTGTGGCCGTTTTCTTCCTTAAAAATAACCTGAGGACGTGACACCTGAAGCTCAAAGCCTTCACGGCGCATGCGCTCGATCAAAATCGAGAGGTGCAATTCTCCACGACCAGACACGATGAAGTTTCCTTCGCCCCCAGCCGATTCTACGCGAAGCGCCACATCATTCTGGAGTTCGCGCTCGAGACGTTCTTTGATGTTACGTGAGGTCGAATACTGACCTTCACTTCCCCCAAATGGAGAGGTGTTAACGCCAAAGGTCATCTTCACGGTTGGTTCTTCGATCTGAATGACAGGCAACGCTTCTGGATTCAAGGCGTCAGCGACCGTTTCTCCGATGTTGATGTTGGAAATACCAGCGAACGAGACAATATCTCCCGCCTGAGCTTCCTGAACTTCGGTGCGACCCATGCCAACGAAGCCCATGATCGATGTGATCTTCGATGGGGTCTGTTTTCCATCGCGGTCGATCCACATCACGTTCCCTGGCTTAAAGACACCACGGACCACACGGCCGATTGCCATTTTTCCCTTGTAGTTATCGTAGCTTACGTTCGCGACAGACACCTGAAGAGGACCAGTTGAGTCGTTCTTTGGAGCTGGAACTTCTTTCAAGATTGTATCGAAAATTGGGGTGATGTTGGTCATCGTCGAAAGGTCTGGCTCGAGACCCGCCTTCCCCTGCTTCGCGGAAGCGTAGACGACTGGGAAGTCTGTCTGTGCATCGGAAGCGCCGAGTGTCACGAATAAATCGAAGGTCTGGTTCAATACCCAATCTGGACGAGCATCCGGCTTATCTACTTTGTTGATCACTAAAATGATTCGGTGCCCTGCCTCAATCGCCTTCTTCAACACGAAGCGTGTCTGAGGCATTGGACCTTCTTTCGCATCAACCAAGAGCAATACACCATCCACCAAGTTCATAATGCGCTCAACTTCTCCTCCGAAGTCGGCGTGCCCTGGGGTATCAACGATGTTGATCTTGGTATTCTTATAGAGAACCGCGGCATTCTTTGCGAGAATCGTAATTCCACGCTCGCGCTCGAGTTCGTTCGAGTCCATGATCGTCTCCCCTTCCAATCCACTCTCGCGGAAGGTGTCAGACTGTTTCAAAAGCGAATCAGCCAGGGTGGTTTTCCCGTGGTCGACGTGCGCGATGATGGCAATATTGCGAATATCCATAATGATGTAGCTGCGTAGATAAAAAGAGGCGCCGTTGCCGGCGGAACTGGGCCAAATGATAGCTTAACCAAGACGTTTCGTCAAAGTTACGGAAGAAGGAGGGAAGATGTTCCTGAACCCGGGAGCGATGGTGTTAGCGAAGCGCTTGCGGACCGGGTGAAGGAATGTCTTCCCTCCTTCTCTTTCCTTACTGCTCTCAGCTCTATATCAACCGAAACGCTCACTTGCGTCGTAAAATGTTACTGATTTGGGTATAGAAATTGGGAGCCTGTTGCGTACCCGGGGGTCGTACGACCCTCACCATTGGACGGACCGGGACAATACCCGGCGGGTTTGTGCTGAAGGGCTCCCGTGGGAGCGAGCGGGGCGATAGGTCTTACGACCACTGTGCCCCACCCGATAACGTGCGCGTTGAACGTATTTTTGCAATTACAGGACTGGGAGCGAACCCTTTTAGGGCGGATCTTTTACCGCTCGACCAGGTCCTCACCTTCATCACATACCTTGTCAGGAGATCCGTCAAGCGACCATACTAAGTGAAGCAGCTATGACTAATCTCTCCTTTCCAAGGGGCTTTTTGTGGGGTGCGGCTACTTCCAGTCACCAAGTAGAAGGTGAAAACATCACCAATGACTGGTGGGCTTGGGAAAAACGCGTCCAACCAGAATCGAAACAGTCTGGAGATGCCTGTGACCAGTGGAACCGATGGCCAAGTGATGTAGAACTCATTTCTGCACTAGGTCATAACGCTCATCGCCTTTCACTCGAGTGGTCGCGAATTGAACCAGAACCAGGAGCATTTGATGAAGCAGCCCTCTCCCACTACGCAGATGTACTCCGAGCACTCCATGCGAAAGGCATCAAAACCGTCGTGACGCTCCACCACTTCACGAATCCACAGTGGCTCGCCACTCTAGGCGGCTGGTCGGAATCTTGCGTCGTAAAATACTTCGTACGGTATGCCGAGGTTGTGACTCGTCATCTTGGATCCGAGATCGATATTCTCCTCACAATCAATGAACCTAGTGTCTACGCCTTCATGTCGTATCAGATTGGAGCCTGGCCTCCTCAAGTGCGAAACCGATGGAAGATGTTCCGCGTCCTTTGGAATATGGCTCGTGCCCACAAAGCGGCGTACAAAGTCGTTAAACACCTCTCCCCTGCTCTCCCCATTGGCGTGGCCCAAAACATGACAACCTTTGAACCAGTTCATCCACGGAATCTCATCGAACGATTTGCTGCCCGCTGGATAGCTGCGTTCAACAACTTCTCATTCTATTGGCTAAGTGGGTGGAAAACGCACGATCTTCTTGGCATCAACTACTACTTCCATCGTCGACTAGATGCGACGGGCAGATTCTGGCCACGTTTTCAAGATCCAAAAGAGACAGGCCGCTTAACAAGCGATCTTGGCTGGGAACTTCACCCAGAAGGCTTAGGACAGATCGTACGATCACTGCGGAGCCACAAGAAGCCAATACTCATTACAGAGCATGGTCTAGCCGATGCAGCTGATTCGCGACGACCTGACTTCTTAGAACAAAGTCTAGTGAGCCTAGCGACGGCCGTCAGTGAAGGAGTACCTGTCATTGGGTACCTTCATTGGAGCCTGCTCGACAACTTCGAGTGGGCGGATGGATTTACTCCACGCTTTGGCTTGGTTGAGGTTGACTATGCAACGCAAAAACGAACTCCGAGACCCTCAGCCCTTGTCTACCGAACCATCATTCAAAAGAGTAGACTTTCCGCATATGAAAAAAGATCGCTTTAAGCTCATTCCTGCCGTCTATCTCGTTTTACGTAAGGGTAATCAGGTACTCTTATCAGAACGCGCAAACACAGGTTATCAAGATGGGAAATATAGTCTGGTAGCAGGTCATGTAGATGGAAACGAACTATCGACGAGTGCCATGGCGCGTGAAGCACGGGAAGAAGCTGGTATTACGATTGACCCAGGGAACCTGACACTTTGCCACTTCGCTCATCGCGTGAACCGTGATCGTCCAGGCGAAGAGCGAATGGATGTCTTTTTTGCGTGCGACACCTGGCAAGGATCGATTGTGAATGCAGAGCCAGAGAAATGCGCCAATCTTGCGTGGTTTGAGCTAGATCAGCTTCCACCCAACATGTTGCCCTTTATTCGCCGTGTCCTTTCAGATATTTCCCGTGGCATTTTGTATTCCGAATATTTATTTGAACCGACAGACACCAATACCCCCACCTAAAGTTCAACTGATTCGGCCAAACGTGGGGCATGCGCTTGGATCCCTAGCTCTTCCGTAATACGTGTTGCGAGCCCAATCGCCGTACCCTCTTCTCCATGCGTGCAAAAAACGCGTTTTGGCAAGGTGGGCGCTGAACGAATCCAGTTTATGAGCGTTGGCTGGTCGGCGTGAGCGCTATACGCACCGATACTCTTGATCGAGGCACGCACTTGGATTCGCTCGCCTAACACCTCCACCACTTTTTCTCCCGTATAGAGTTTTCGCCCTAGTGTCCCCTGTGCCTGGTAGCCGATAATCAGAACTGTATTTTTTGGGTTTCCTAAATAACGCACCAAGTGATGCAAAATGCGCCCCCCATTCATCATTCCAGCACCAGAAATGATGATCTTAGGCGGTGGAACAAAGTTGATCTGCTTTGAATCGTCACGCGCTTCACAGAGGTGCAAGCCTTCGAAATCAAAGAGGTCGTCGCCGGCGTTTACCTTCCGCATCGCTTCTGGATCGTAGTACTCCGGATAGCTTTTAATCACCCGCGTAGCACGAATGGCCATCGGACTATCCAAATAGACGTCGACCTTGGGTAGGCGCTTTTTTTGAACCAACTCGTTCAATTCGTAGAGCAACTGCTGTGTGCGTTCAATAGCAAACGCAGGAATCAAGAGCACTCCCCCCTGCTTGACCGTTCCCTGAATAAGTTCATGCAGCTTGTCGCTTCGTGAAGATTCGTCTTCATGAATGCGGTTACCGTAGGTTGATTCCATGACCACGGCGTCCATGTCGGAAAGCTGGGCCGTGGCACGAAGAATCGGCACATGGGTATTTCCAAGATCACCTGAGAACGCGAGCTTCGCCCCACCTTGTTCACGAATTTCAATAAAGGCGCTGCCGAAGATGTGGCCTGCATCGCGAAAACGGACCATCAAATCCCCCATGCGAACCGAGTGGCTATATTCAGCGGGCACACAACGCTTCAACACCTGTACCATGTCCTGTTCTTCGTAAAGCATCGGTCGAGCATTCCGACGATGGTTTTCTTCCATGATGTGAAACGCATCCTCCAACACGAGCTTCATCAAATCAATGGTTGGGGCCGTAGCGTAGATCTTGCCTTTGAACCCCTGTTTGATGAGACGCGGCAAACGCCCCGTGTGATCGAGGTGGGCGTGTGTAATGAATACCGCGTCAATCGTAGCGGGCTGGATAAAGACCTCTTCAAAGTTGCGTGCTTCGCAAAACTCGCACCCCTGGAACATGCCACAATCGACCAGAATGCGGGTTTTGTTTGTTTCGATGAGGTAGCACGAACCAGTCACCTCGCGGGCGGCACCAAGGAACGTAAGCTTCATGACACCAAGTATATCAGCTGGGGAGAGCAGAAAGAAGAGTTGCTCTCCTTCCTCAACAAGTTGCTCCGCAACACGGATGGTCTCGTCAGTCGAACAACTCTTCTTTCTGCTCTAACTGACTATACTTCCGCTTTAACAGTGTCAGCCCCAAGAATCCCTTCCACCTCTTTCGCGATCAAGTCATTGAAGGCGATGCGATACGAGGAAAGAATCTTTTGTTTACCTCCTGGGTTCTCGATAGCGAAATAGACGTTATATTGCCCTGGATACTTATCGAGGATTCCGCGCAGGGTGAGGAGAATGGTCTCTGGGAGCTGGGCACGTAGCGTCAGCGTTACTGCTTGAATCTGACGGGAACGTACGTTTGTTTCGGCGAGGTCTTTCTTCAAAGCCTCTGACTCTTCCTCCACGATCGACACAACCCCTCCCCGTGTCGCCTCTTCAATCATGTCGATGTTTTCAGAGGTGACTTCATAGGCTGTTTCCGCCAAGATCTTCCACTCGCCATCTTTTTCTTGAGGTCTTCCGCTCACCACGAGGATTTTATCCGCCTCCCACACTTCCGGCTTTTCTTTATACGTGCGTGGGAAGACGACGACTTCGATATCACCCGTGAGATCCTCCACCTTCAAGAAGGCCATCGGCTCGTTGGCTTTGGTAGCGATCTTTTTCGCGGTCGTCACAAGTCCGGCAATACGGATCGATTTCTCTTTGCGACGCTTCATCTCTGGGCCTTTTTGGGCAACTTGGTGAACGGGAACGCAGAAGTGGTTCAAGCGCTGACTGAATTCATCAAACGGATGCGCTGACAGGTACAGGCCAAGTAACTCTTTCTCCCACTTCAAGCAGTCGCGTTGTACAGCGGGAGGCGCCGGACGAAGCTGAATCGCGGCGTTCGAAGCAGTATCCGAGGCCGAAAAGAGGTTGAATTGCCCGGAACTCGACTCCTGAGCGTGACGCTTGTGGTATTCGAGAATTGTTTCGACGTTGAAATAGAGCTGGTTACGATCTCCAAAACGATCCAGCGCCCCAGAGCGAATAAAGACTTCAAGCGAGCGTCGGTTGAACGACTTGTGGTTCATGCGTCGCACGAAATCAGCCAAGTCTTTGTATGGACCATTCGCCTTGCGCTCCTTAATGACGAACTCAGCGATGTCCTCTCCCAACCCTTTAATCGCAAGAAGACCAAAGCGGAGCGTATTCTTGCCTTTGATGACGCTAAACCGCGCAAATGATTCGTTCACGTCCGGCGACAAGACCGGCAACCCCATGCGGCGACACTCGTCAACCTCAATCGTGATACGGTCGATATTCTGACAGTCAGAATTCAGAAGCGCCGCCATGAAGGCGTCCGGGTAGCGACTCTTGAGGTAGGCGGTTTGATACGCAATCAACGCATAACAAGCGGCGTGCGACTTATTGAAACCGTAGGCCGCAAATTCTTCGAACTGTTGGAAAATCGCTGCCGCCGTTTCGCGCTCCACGCCATTTTTTACGGAACCATCAATAAATTTCACTTTCAGCTCCGCCATGAGCTTGGCGATCTTCTTTCCCATGGCTTTGCGAAGCGTGTCAGCTTCTCCCGGCGTAAACCCGGCCATGTCTTTCGACACTTGCATGACTTGCTCTTGGTACACCGGGATGCCGTAGGTGTTCCGAAGCGCGCTCTCGGTGAGCGGATGCATGTACCGAATCTTTTCGCGACCATGTTTACGCGCAATAAATGACTCGATGAACTGCATCGGACCTGGGCGGTACAAGGCCACCATCGCGATGATGTCTTCGATCATCGTGGGCTTGAGTTCACGGATGTACTTCTTCATGCCCTCCGATTCAAGCTGGAAGACACCCGTGGTATCACCACGACCAAGCAACTCGAAGGTTCGGGCGTCATCCAGCGGAATTTCATCAATCTTGATGATATCGCCGTATACCGCCTCCACGATCGACAAACAATCACGAATGATCGACAAGTTAGACAGACCCAAGAAGTCCATCTTGAGGAGCCCGATCGCTTCAGCCGAATGACCCGCATATTGCACGACACGATCGACGTCGCCGCCTTGCGCCTTCTGCATGGCGGAGAACTCAACCAGCGGCTCTGGCGTGATCACAATGCCACAGGCGTGCTGCGAGGCATGGCGCGTGGTTCCTTCGAGCTTAATCGCGAGATCGATGAGACGCTTTACGCGCGGATCGGTCTCATACATGGCGCGGAGCTCAGGCGCCTCCTTGATAGAAGTCTCGAGTGGAATGTGCTTTCCCTGCACGGGTGGCGGTACGACTTTTGAAATACGATCCACATCGGCATACGGCAACCCCAAGACGCGCCCCACGTCGCGCACCGCCGCACGGGCCGCCATCGTTCCGAAGGTGATAATACCAGCAACACGATCGAGGCCGTACTTCTCTGTCACGTACTTAATCACGTCGATACGCTTCACATCGTCGAAGTCGGTATCGATATCTGGCATCGAAATACGATCTGGGTTCAGGAAGCGCTCGAAGAGGAGTCCGTAGCGAAGCGGATCGAGGTTCGTGATGTTCAAGGCATAGGCCACGACCGACCCGGCCGCCGATCCACGACCCGGACCTACGATGACGCCATGCTCTTTCGCCCAGACGATGTAGTCCTGCACGATCAAGAAGTAAGCTGCAAACCCCATGCGTTCAATCGTTGCCAGCTCGAACTCCATGCGCTCCTTGGCTTCTTTGTATTTTTCTGGGTCCGGATACCGCCAGACGAGCCCCTTCTCACACAGCTCACGCAAATAGCTATTATCCGTCATGCCTTCTGGCACTTCGAATTGTGGCAAGTGATTTTTTCCAAGCGTCAGCTCTACATTGCAACGATCAGCAATCTTACGCGTGTTCTCGATCGCTTCTGGATGGTCCTTGAACGCTTCCACCATTTCCTCCGGCGAAGACATGGATAGGTCCATCGTAGAACTTGAAGGACGATTCTGGTCCGACAAGAGCTTTCCATCGTGAATACACACCAGCACGTCCTGGGCCTCACGATCATCCGCGTGAAGATAGTGGACGTCTTTCGTCGCAACAATCGGTGTCTTGGTCTCTTCTGAGAGCTGAACTAAGAACTCGTTGATCTCGGTCTGCGTCGGCGATTCCGGGTGATGCACGAGCTCCAAAAAGAAGTTGTTTTCTCCCACCGCCTCTTTGTATCCTTGGATCAACTCGCGCGCTTTTTCCAAATCATGCGCCTGACAGGCTTTTGGAATATCCCCCTTCATACAACCAGACAGAACGATCAAGCCCTGACCGTGCTGCTTGAGCAAGTCTTTATCGATACGTGGAACGTAGTAGAACCCATCCAGGTACGAAATTGAGACCAGCTTCAGCAGGTTCTGGTAGCCCTCGTTGGTTTCAGCGAGGAGCGTGAGGTGCGAGACACGGTTGTCGATACCGGCACGTTTATCGGTGTGCTTGTGCGCTGCGACGGCTACCTCTACTCCCAAGATCGCTTTAATCCCTCCCTTTTTCGCCGCTTCATAGAACTCCACCACGCCATACATGGCGGAGTGATCAGTGAGCGCGATCGCGTCGTAGCCTAACTCTTTCGCGTGTTCGACAATTTCGTCCACGTCGCCAATGGCGTCATGGAGCGAATACATCGAATGAGCATGAAGGTGAACAAATGGCGACGGCATAGCCCGGATCGTACCCGTCCGGACGCCCTGGGGCAATGGACGAAAAAAGCCCACATTAATGGGCTTTTTTCGTTTAAGAGGGAACTCAGATTACGCTTCGTCTTCCGCCTCGTCTTCTAAGACCTTTTTTCGCGATTTCTTTGAAGCCGATCCACGATCTCCCACGAGCGAAAGCAACTTCTTTCCCCCTTCGCTTACGAGCGACGCGTAACCGGACAACGTCGTGAAACGTTCTACCAAGTTTTCTACGGTTTCTTCGACCAATGCTACCTTTTCACGCGTGGTGGCGACGATCTCATCCGCTTGGCGAATAACTCGGAGCAACCGATAAAGGACTAAACACAAGAAAATCGTGATTGCCACCAAACAAATACTGGCCACGATATACCAGATATCTTGAGGGGTAAGGTACATAGAGATGATAGAGATGGAGGTATTACTAAAACTTAATATCTGCTCGTTGTAGGGAATATTTCCCATCGCTGGTGCGAGTAGCAAAGATCACACGGTACTGCGAATCTGAAATCCGAATTTGTTCAACCGTAGACCGAGAGAGATAGGCGGCCTGATTCGGAATAACATGAATGAGCCATTTTTTGGCGGTCGAAGAACTCCCAAGACATGCAGTGTCCGGCTCAGCTGAAATAAGATTTTTCAGGCTGAACACTAGCGTGTTCGCGTCTGTGACTTCCGTCAATGCGCTGACTTTTTCTTCACAACTCAGTGCAGCCACCGGAACAGGAGTGTAGGAGGTGGCATCAGTGGCGCGATCATAGTATGCCACGCTCCGCTTTGTTTCAGGGGTAAGAATCAATCCGGGCTGATTTTTATCTTCAAGCTCTTCCTGCACCCGAATACCAGTTGGCGTTTTGAAAAAGAGAAGCCGAACATACTTGTCGATTGGATAATCCTTAACAATATCCTTAAACCAAGGCGGGTTCACAGACGTCTCCTGTCCTTGCTTATTATACAGACGAATCTGGCTACTGCCGATAATAGGCGCGTCCGACCCAGAAGAGAGAAGCTTTCCGGGTGTCTGCCTCTGTCCATAAAAGATGGGCGCGACTAAGTTTGAAGCAAAGAAATTGTCTTTTTCTTTTGATTGAGCGATGAGTGCAAGCGAAAGACCTGGTGTCACACGGAAAAGCCGTGAAGCTATCACAAGATCATTCCGAATGAGGTACATTTTCCCTCCGTCACACACAAGCTGAGGTGTGAGCTCAAAGTTCGCACCTTTAAAGGCATTTTGTTTCGTGCGGCGCGCTTTGATTGAGTCGACTTTTAGATGATATTGGTTCGTTTTAAAGGTTTTCCAAACAGAATAGGTCTCTTCTCCGCAGCTCGCGAACGTTTCAAGAGTCGTTTCCGCAGGTAAGCCTTTATTCCATTCTGAATTAAGAACAGATTTCGTTAAGTGAAATGTATCAAAACTGGCGGCCGCGACAGATTGACTGAATAGCAGCAGGGTAGCAGATATCAAAAAAAGTACGAGGGGCTTGTTCATACAATGTAGTGTAGCAAAAAAACAACAACTATAGAAAACAATCCCCTGAATAAATCAGAGGACTGTTTTCTAATTGATAATATGCTTATGCTCGAATCTCGGCGCGAAGGTTCTTTGCAAGCGCTTCCGTCACTCGTTTCACCTGCTCCTCGACCTCTTCCGTCGACAAGGTGCGTGCAGGATCTTGGAAGGTGAGGTGGAAAGCCAGAGATTTCTTCCCTTCAGCGACGCCTTTTCCAACGTAGGTATCGAACCATTCAACCCGGACAGGCAAACTCGAGGTTTTTTGAACTAACTCCGTCACCTGTTCAACGGTCACCGTCTTTTCAACAACGAAAGCCAAGTCACGCTTCGA
>CAYQAL010000004.1:0-2140 GCA_964415465.1 uncultured Gammaproteobacteria bacterium | reverse complement strand
AACATCGACTTCTCTTCAGGCAGATCAGCCGTGCGCGCCTTGAAGATATTTGCGAGTTCAAAATAGCCTTGGTCTACGACACGCTCCTGGTTATCGAGAACCGCCTGAAGAACACCTGGCAGCAAACTTGGACGCATGTACTCGAGGTCTGCTGCGAGTGGGTTTTGTAAACGCAAGGCATCGCTCGTGCTGTACCCAGTCTTTTTGAGTTGATCAGCGGAGATGAACGCATAGCTATAAACCTCCGTGAGACCAGCGCCGAGCACAATATCACGACAGCGCTCTTCGAAATCGAGGTTCGCATCCGATGGACGGCTCGAGATTCCGGCTGGAAAAACCGATGGCAAATTGGAGTAGCCATGTACGCGCGCAATCTCTTCTACTAAGTCGCACCCATCTTCAATATCGTGATCACGCCACCAAGGAACCGTTGCAACGATGGATTCATTCTGAACGCGCACCACAAAGCCCAAACGCTCCAATGTTCCGACCATTTCGTCGGTTGGAAGATCAACGCCAATCAGGGAACGCGCTTGTTTCAGCGAGATCGAGTATTCCTTCGGTACGTAGGCTGTCGTTTTGGAATCGTAGACCTGACTCGTGACCGCTCCGCCCGCCAACGTAAGACACAATTCAACGGCACGCTGTAAACCAACAAGCGGCGCTTCGGTCGACAAACCTTTTTCAAACAGAGACTGAGAGTCTGAGTAGAGATTCAATGCACGAGCCGTACGACGAATCGAGACTGGATCGAATGCCGCAGACTCGAAGACGATCGACGTCGTTTGAGCGGTCACTCCCGTAGCTTCTCCGCCCATGACACCAGCGACGGCAACCGGCTGTTTTGCGTCAGCAATCACGAGCATCCCCTCTTCAAGCGTATAATCCTTTCCATCCAAGGCTTTCATCGTTTCTTTGGCTTTAGCCGATCGAATACGAAGCTGATTCCCTTCAAGCTTGGCCGCATCAAAGACATGAAGCGGTCGTGCCATCTCGAGCATCACGTAGTTCGTAATATCGACGAGGAGGCTAATTGGGCGAAGCCCTGCCGAGAGCAACCGTTCTTTCATCCACCAAGGGGATTCGCCATTCGTGACGCCATCAATTCGAACTGCCGTGTACCGAGGACAGCGCGTCGTATCTTCTACCTGTACATTCAATGCGTTTGCGCCTGACTGTGGCTCGATCTCCGCTGGCGTTGGTTGTTTGAACGGCAGATTCAAGATCGCTCCCGCTTCACGCGCTAACCCAACGATACACATCGCATCTGGGCGATTGGTCGTGACTTCAATGTCCATGACGACATCTCCGGACAACCCCAAGAGATCAGCGACTGGGCGTCCTGGCGTGAGCTGTTCGGCGGGCAGATGGCGGCCTAAGTCGAGAATCTCCTTCTCGTCCCCTTTTGGAAAGGCTTCGTTTAACCCAACTTCATCCGCTCCACACACCATCCCATGACTTTCGACGCCACGGATCTTGGTGAGCTCCATCGTTACGAGATCGCCTTCGCCGTGCCATTTCACACGCGCACCAAGCAAGGCGACGACCACAAACTGATTCTCAGCGACGTTTGAACCACCACAGACAATCTGGATAGGCGCACCAGCTCCCACATCCACCGACAAAACACGCAAACGATCGGCCTGAGGATGCGCCTCAACCTTCAAAATCTTTCCCACCACGATGTTTTCAAAGTTGGCATCACGCGGGATGATTTTTTCTACCGCTGGGCCAGACAACGAAATACGCGCCGCAAACGCTTCTGGCCTCAGGTCGCAGTCGACATACTCACGGAGCCACTTGTAGGAAGTAAGCAGGTTCATAGCTAGAACTGGTGCAAGAAGCGCACATCATTTTTATACATGTTACGAAGGTCATCGATTTGCAATCCTTCTTTCATCGAGAAGGTGCGCTCGACACCCCAGCCGAAGGCGAATCCAGAGTATTCGTTTGGATCAATCCCACCTGCGCGCATAACGTTTGGATGAATCATCCCAGCTCCACCCAACTCCACCCAGCCACGCTTACACAGACGACACTTCACGCCAGCCGCGTCTTTTCCTGTTCCGCCACACAAACCACACGAGATGTCGATTTCAAACGATGGCTCCGTGAAGCGGAAATGATGCGGACGCAAACG
>CAYQAL010000003.1:0-47438 GCA_964415465.1 uncultured Gammaproteobacteria bacterium | reverse complement strand
TCATCCTTGATGAAGGACTGCTTGGTCAAACAGACGTCGGAGTACCACTTGTTGAGTTTTCCTTCGACGATCTTCTGCTTGATGTCTTCTGGCTTCTTATCCTCAGCGAGTTCCGCCAAGAATTCGTTGCGCTTCTTTTCGACTTCTTCCGCAGAGATCGTTTCTGGGCTCACAAACTGTGGGTCCATCGCAGCAACCTGAAGCGCAATATCTGTTGCAAGCTCCTTGAATTCATCCGTACGAGCCACAAAGTCCGTTTCACAAGCGAGCTCAACCATTGCTGCGAGTTTTCCGTTGTGATGAACGTAGGTCGCAACAATTCCTTCCGTCGCCTGACGTTCCGCGCTCTTCTTCGCGGCCTTGATTGCCCCCTTCTTCTTCAAGACTTCGATCGCCTTCTCCATGTCGCCCTGCGCTTCGTCCAAGGCGTTCTTACAATCAACCATTCCGGCACCGGTGCGATTACGCAACTCGACCACCATCTTGGCGTCTACAGCCATACAATATTGTGATTACCGTGAATAAATGTACAAAACGTGCAATGGACTATTTCGCCATTGGCTTCACGAGCGCACCACCGAGACGAGCGCGAGCACTCTCCCATTCCTGACGACCTTCGTTGATCGCAGCAGCCATCAAATCAGCCATGAGCTTGATCGTCTTCGCTGCATCATCGTTACATGGAATTGGGAAATCAATGTCCGTTGGGTTCACGTTGCTGTCGCAAAGCGCAATGATTTTCACGCCACGGCGAACAGCTTCATCAACGGCCGTCTTATCCTTACGAATGTCGAAGACGAAAATCGCGTCTGGGATACGAGCGACATCTTGCACGCCACCAAACTTGGTTTCGAGCAATTTGATTTCTTCGTTCAACTTCAACTGTTCAAACTTCGTGTACTTGGCGAGCTCACCCTTTTCCTGGCGACGCTTCAAGTCCTTGTACTTGCGGATCTGTGTCGAAACGCTCGTGAAGTTCGTGAGCGTTCCACCTAACCAGCGGTTAGTGACGTAGGGCATGTTGCAAGCCTTGGCAGCGCTTTCAATCGCTTCAACCGCTTGCTTCTTTGTTCCAACGAACAAAATCGAACCACCACGAAGCGCGGTTTTCTTGGCGTAGTTCAACGCTGCATCGAGCATCGAGCGCGTCTGCTCAAGGTCGATAATGTGAATTCCGTTCTTCGCACCAAACAAGTGCTTCTTCATTTTTGGGTGCCACTTGGAGGATTGGTGTCCAAAGTGAGCGCCGGCCTGAAGAAGATCAACAACGGATGGAACCGTAGGCATAAATAGAGTCTCCTTTACTCTCTCGTTTCGCCTGCCCCACGTCCGGCCCGAATCGGCCAAACAAGGAGGGAGCAGGGATTGTAAGTGAAACGCAAGAAGATGAATTAAGGTGGCCAGACTGTATCAAAAGACGGTTTTTTTAGCAAGAAACAGGCTCTAAAACGTCGAAGGCCCGGCCTGGCGCATGAGAGGCGATCCGTGAGGATCAGCCGCACGTGAGTATCACGTGTGCGCCAGCCGGGCTGGACTTCGGGGGAAGGAGCTACTCCTCGCAGGTGCCGGGCCCGGAGGCACTGGTCACGTCGAGGAAGATGACGTAGTCATCTGTCGTCCCGAACGCCTGCAAGTAGGCGATGGGCGGGACGGGGATGCGCGCGCCGGGGTTGGCGCAGCGGAAGCTCAGGCCGCGGAAGGTGGAACCGTTCCACCGGCCGCCGCAGCTGGCGTCGCCGCGCGCGCAGAGCGCGCTGCCGTCCGCCCGGAGGGGACGAACGAACATCCCCCAGCGCGAGTCGCTCCAACCTCGCGACGGAGCGGTCCCGATGAGGGTAGTATCACCGGGAACAGTCAGTGCACGCACGTTCGTGCGGCAGCCGTTCACGATTGATTCGCTGCCCGCAAGGCAGAGCCGTGAGCCCGTGGTAAGCGAGCTGACGTATCCGCCCAGACCCACCGCATTCGTATGGGAAGCGACGACCACGATCGAGACGCCGCGCGTCTCGGTCATCGCCGGGTCCCACACAATATTTACGCGCGGCGTGATCGGCGAGGTGGCGCACGCGCCGGCGACGCACACCTGCGTCGGGCAGATGTTTCCGCAGACGCCGCAGTTGTCGGGATCGGTCTGCGTGTTGATGCACGCGCCGCCGCACACGCTCTGCCCCGAGGGGCAGGCGCAGACGCCGGAGATACAGCTCTGACCCATGGCGCAGCGGTTGCCGCAGGCGCCGCAGTGCGTGACGCTGGTCGCGACGACGGTCTCACAACCGTTGGCCGCGTCGCTGTCGCAGTTGCCGAAGCCCGTGTTGCAGGCGCCCATGACGCAGGCGCTCGCCGCGCAGGTGGCCGCCGCGTTGGCGAAGGCGCAGGTTCGGCCGCACATGCCGCAGTTCGTGCGACTCGTGCGCGTATCGACCTCGCAGCCGTTCATGGCGCTGCCGTCGCAGTTCGCGAAGCCCTCGTTGCAGACGCCGATGCCGCAGGCGCTCGAGGCGCACACGGCGGAGGCGTTCGGCGGCGTCGGACACGCGTTGTCGCAGCCGCCGCAGTGGGCGATGCTCGAGCGGGTGTCGACGCAGGTGTCCCTGCAGCGTTGCTCGCTGGGCGAACA
Source organism: uncultured Gammaproteobacteria bacterium (assembly GCA_964415465.1). Taxonomy (GTDB): domain Bacteria; phylum Patescibacteriota; class Patescibacteriia; order 2-12-FULL-60-25; family 2-12-FULL-60-25; genus JAGOTP01. The sequence continues at coordinate 44,821 of CAYQAL010000003.1, read as the reverse complement.
GATGCTGCCGCACACGCCGCCGGAGCAGACCGCCCCGAGCGAGCACGAGCGACCGCAGCCGCCGCAGTGGCTGTTGTCGTTCTGCGTGTTCACGCAGACGCCGTCGCAGCGCGACTGCCCGATGGGGCAGGGCTCAGGACCCGTGTCGACGGGGACGTCGGGCGCGTCGGGGCCGTTGTCAGCCGAGACGTCCGGCCGCGCGACAGGCGCGTCGATGACGTCGGCGCTCATCACGTCCGCCCGGTCGGGCTGAACGTCGGGCGCGACAACGTCAGGCGCGTCGATGGTGGCGTCGGGCCCGTTGTCGGGCCCAACCGAGCCATCGCCCGCATCCACGCCGGTTTCGGCGGGAGGGGCGACGTCGGCGTCGGGCGAGGTAGCGTCCGAGCCCCCGTCGAGGGTGTCGTTCGTGACGACGTCGACGGCGGGCTGATCGCCCTGCACGTCCATCATCGTCACGTCCACGAACGGCACGTCGGCCGCGGTTTCACCCGCGTCCGCCGCACCATCCTGCGAGATCGCGCCGTCCAGGGCCGAAACCCCGAACACCCTTGCGGGCGTGGCGGACGGATCCGCCACAGCGCAGCCGCACATGAGTGCAGCCAGAGCCAACCATTGCTTCATCAGGATCACCTCCGGCGTTTCCGCCATCGAGAACACAACCACGAACACGAAGCCGCGAAACTCAGAAACCTACGAATCGCCGAACGGCCAGACTCATCGTCCAGCTCGTATCCGCGAATGAAAACTCGATTTGGAAGCGCTACCCTCATGCACCAGTTTCACAACCGGACACGAGGATAACGGCCTAGTATAGCCAAAAAAGAGCGATTTTGTCAATCACTCTCCCCTATTTCTAGGCTTTTTGCCTCTATTTAGCTCTCCTCCTCTTCATCTGACCCCTGTTTTCCAGCTTTCAGTGCTTTTACGATATCCACCATCTCTCCATCCAAAATAATCGGAATATTGTGCCAAGTCTTCTTAATACGGTGATCCGTAATGCGATCCTGAGGGTAGTTATAGGTACGAATTTTTTCTGAACGATCCCCGCTTCCGATCTGCGACCGACGCTCCGCTTCAAGCGACGCACGCTTCTTTTCTTGCTCCTGTTCCCAAATACGCGCGCGCAAAATCGTAAAGGCACGCTCGCGGTTCTGTGTCTGCGAACGCTCATCCTGACAGTTCACCACAATTCCGGTTGGGATGTGCGTCAAACGAACCGCCGAGTAGGTGGTGTTCACCGATTGTCCTCCTTTTCCACCTGCACAGAACGTATCGATACGCACATCTTTCAAATCGATTTGGACTTCCGTTTCTTCGATCTCTGGCAACACAGCTACCGTAATCGTCGATGTGTGAACGCGGCCTTGTTTTTCCGTCGCAGGAACACGCTGTACACGATGCACGCCGGACTCAAACTTCATCCATCCATAGACACCCGTTCCAGCAATCCCAAAGACCACTTCTTTATATCCCCCTTGTTCGTTGCGAGATTCAGACAGCAAAGAGAGCTTCCACCCCTGACGTTCCGCAAAACGCGTGTACATACGCAACACATCAAACGCAAACAATCCCGCCTCATCTCCCCCGGCGCCCGCACGAATTTCCACAATGACATCCTTCTCGTCCATTGGATCTGGTGGAATCAACAACAGCTCAAGCTCTTCTTCTGCCACCGCAAACTTAGGAAGCAAAGACTCACGTTCAAGCTCCCCCATCTGTTTCATCTCTGCATCATCCGATCGTACCGCTTCTTCTGCATCACGCAGCGCCGCCTCAAGCGACAAGTACGTTTCTGCCGCCTCCGCCACACTCTCCGCATGACGATACGCAATCGAAGCCTCTTTGTAGGCCTTCTGATTCGCCATCAACGCCGGATCCGCCATCCGCGTTTCTGCCTCAGCTTTGGCAGCGATCGCTTTCTTCGCTTGTTCAGTAAATTTGGCCATAGGGAGAATAATAGATGAAAAGGGAGGTACAGAGAATGCGCGTCTGAAAGGTGAAACGCTGTCTAACAAAAAACACCAGCGATTCGTTCAGCCCTTCACAAAAGAAGCGCCGATGAACCACCGGTGTTTTGTTCGTTGCTACGCCTGGCTGACTTCGGCTTTTGCCTTCTTGGCATCCTTCTGAGCCGTGCGCTTGGCCGTCTTGGCTTTTTTGCCAGTTGCTGCGCCCGTTGCCTGCTTCGCAGCCTTTTCCTGGAACTTCTCGATGCGACGAGAGGTATCGATAAGCTTTTGCTTACCCGTATAGAATGGGTGGCAAGCGGAACACAATTCAATGTGAATGTCATTCACCGTCGAACCAGTCTGGAACTGATTACCACATGCGCAGACAATTGTTGCGTTTGGGTGGTAGGTTGGGTGGAGATCGGCCTTCATAATGCGGAAAAGGCTATCAGAAAGAGGCTAGAAAAGCAAGTTTTCAGGTTTACCACCAAATAAGTCGACGAACCACGGCCCAATAGGCGCGAAGCAGCGGGTTTCCCACATAGTCCAAAATTGGGTTTCTGACCGCATCTTCTTGAAAGGCAATGTCGGATACGGCGATCTTCAAGAACTCTTTATCGGAGATGAGACGCGTACTTTGCACTTCCTTACGACGACGCCAGACAAACGAACGGAATCCACCAACGAACCAATCCTTATACGAACGCCATTTCATGTCTGCCCAGTTGTTTTTGATCGAGAAGAACAGAATTGCCAGATCCATCACGCAGAGCATTGGGAAGATAAGTACCAGGGTTGGCCAACGGTAATAGATCCAGATGAGCGCATAGCGATTGCGCTCCATGTAATAATAATTGAATTTATTTTTTCCAAACTCGTAGTGATGCCAGAGGATTGATTTTGGCTCGATCACTGTCTTGAACTTACGCATACGCATGAAGAGCGAGAGGTCTGTGTCTTCGTGGTAGAGGTGGAAGCCATTGTCAAAGAGCGGTCGCCCTTCCAGAGCAGAGATTCGAACCAACGCGGCAGCTCCTGAAGTATAGCCAATTTCAAGATCAGGATTTGTCTTTCGCTCCGCCTCCAAATACGCCTCTGCTTTTTCTCGCGGCCACTTGTAGCCAGAAGAGTAGCCGAACCCAAGATAGTGGAAGGAATTTCCAGCACTATTCACCTTATCCGGGGCATCACCCAAGAGAATCAGTGACTGCACACAGCCGATCGCTGGATCTTGCTCCGCGCGTTCAATAGCACGAATCAAATAATCGGGATCCACGTATGTGTCTTCGTTCGTAAGGTGCACGTATTCACAGCCCAACTCTTTAGCCTTCTCATGACCAAGATTGTTATTTTCGGCGAACCCCAACTGACGCTCCTCATGGATATAAGTAATGCGTGGCAACTCTTTACCAGACTTTGGCATCCATGTTTTGTCGAACCATTCCTTCAATGGACCGAGTGTAGACTTTGGTTTGGATTCAACACAAATCAACTCTAATCGATCCTTTGGATAGTTCACTTTTTCCAATGAAGACAGACAGCCGTTAATATCACGCTCCCATTTAGCGGTTGGGTACGTCAGATAAATAATGCCGATCTTGGGAAGTTGGTTCATAGAGTTACGCCTGAACGTGATAGGTGAAGCCGAGCTCTTTCAAGGCCCGACGGCGACGCCACGCATCCGGCCATGCGCGTATAATAGACGAAACACCGCGAAAAAAAACAGAGGGTGACGACAGAAAGATAAAGACTAAGTGAAGTGCTTCATGCAAGAATGAACGAATCAGGTCTTTTGCGCTCAACTTCCATGACAGATGGTAGATATAGAGCTTCCACTGATTGCGAAACATCGTCTCACGCAAGTGAGGTGGGCGTTTTCGCTCGTCTAAAATGCGTGCGTAGATGCCTTTTGGCGCCTTGATACTGCGACGATGAAAACTCAAGATCACCGGATCAAACCAGGCGTGAAACCCTTTTCGGTATAAGCGAATGGCGAGATCAACATCTTCGCGATACATGAAGAAGGTTGGATCGAAGAGAAGCTTCTCCGGAGAGACAGCTTCAGCAGCACTCCGTTTAATCATACAAACCGCGCCTGACACGCCCATCACCCGTCGTGGCTCCTGGAGCAGCGTTTCCACTTCTTTCCGTTGCTTGCCCGCACAACGATCAACCACGTTGGCGAGACAACGATAGTCAAGCTCAATCGTATCAATAAAGGTGTCTGGGCCGATGACCTCTTCCTGATCAACCGGCGCCGTCCAACGATAGACGATTCCAACCACCGCTCCCGCTTGCGGATCTTGTTCGAAGCGTTTCAAGCACTTCTCCAAATGATCCGGCGCAAGGTAGGCATCTTCGTTTAATAATAAAATATACTCTGCCTCGTGCTTCTGCATGAGCGCGTTGTGGCCACCAGCAAAACCCAAGTTGGTTGCACTTTCAGAAAAGATGACTGGAATGTTGCTTTCGGCTAAAATGGTAGCGACTTTTTTGCGCTCTTCTTCATCACCCGAGTTCTCACAGCAATAGTACACCCAATCGGTTACGGTTTGCGCTTTGAGACTCTTGAGAAGCATCGGCAGATAGGCCGAGCTACGATAAAACGGGGTTTGAATCGCGATTTTTGGCATACATTTAAGGCAGTGGCTTGAGCGCCGACTTGGCACGAAACGCACGCCAACGGTCAACCAACCACAGACTCGAAAGACCAAATGGACGAGCAATACGCAATAACACACTCTGCCAGCGCGGCTGCCACTTCTCAAAATACTGAATCATCGATTTCGTGAACTGTTTTTGACTCCAGTAGCGAGGTTTTTGTTTGAAACTGCGTCCGACATAATCGATTGCCGTGATCGAAGGCACATAGCGTACCTTCATCCCCTTCTCAACCACCTGACGACAAAAATCAACTTCTTCGAAGAAAATAAAGTAGCGTGGATCTAAACAGCCAAATGTCTTTAACGCGTTTTGCGTAATCAAAAAGAAGGAACCACGCACCGAATCGACATCTTGCTCCTGATCGGGATTGAGATCTTCCTGCATGTAGTGCGCGAGGACCTTGGGAAACAGGTGTGGCAACTTCAAAATAACAGCGAGCTGCGACCAGACATCTGGAAAGCGACGGACATGTGGCACCAAACGGCCGTCCTCGGTCATGAGCTTTCCCCCAATCACACCGACCTCCGGATGAGTGTCCGCATACTCCACCATTTTAGCTAAGGACTCCTTACTCACCCGCATGTCTGGGTTGAGCAAAAGCACGTGACGAGCTCGAGAAGCGGCGATCCCCTGATTCACGGCATGCGCAAAGCCTGTATTATAGAGGTTTTTGATGACTTGTACCTGCGGAAAGCGTTCTAAAATCGCCTCTGCCGTACCATCCTGAGATACGTTATCTACCAAAATAATCTGAATTTTGACCGATCCTTCGCTTTCTAACAGGGTTTCGACATTCCGAACCGTCAGATCGCGTACGTTATAGCCGACCGTAATGGTTGAGATATCCGCTTCCGTGAAAGGAGGCGCCAGGAAGCTTGCGGGAGAAGGCATAGAGCGGGGTTGGCAAGGCGTTTTCGGGCTGGTAGGGTCGGCCTAGTGACGTTTGGAACGCTACAAGTTAGCGTACAGACCGTCAACCCGATTCCTTCTCCGATCTCTCCCTTTTTCTCTTTTCTCCTACTATGCGATTGCTTGTATGCGGCGGCGCAGGCTTTATCGGCTCGAACTTCATCCGACACATGCTCGAAGTGCATTCGGACCTGTTTATCGTAAACTTCGATAAACTGACGTACGCCGGAAATCTCGAGAATTTAAGCGATATTTCGCATGATGCGCGCTACCGGTTTGTGCAGGGAGACATTACCGATTTGGAGGCGCTGAACCGTACGATTCGGGAACATGGCATCACCCACGTCATCAACTTCGCCGCCGAAACCCACGTCGACCGCTCAATCCATGGCGGCTGCAAGGATTTCGTCCTCACAAATGCGCTCGGCGTTCAGATGATCTTGGACGCGGTTCGTTTCAATAAACTGCAGAAATTCGTGAACGTTTCAACGGATGAAGTCTACGGATCCTTGAATTTGGACGAACCGACTTACTTTACGGAAGACACACCCATCACTCCAAATATGCCGTACGCGGCCGCCAAGGCTGGGGGTGACATGATGTGCCGCGCCTACTACATGACGCATGGGGTTCCGGTAGTTGTGACGCATTGCTCCAACAACTACGGCCCCTACCAGTTCCCAGAAAAGCTCATTCCATTCTTCATCTTTAAGCTCTTGAAGGGTGAAAAAGTGCCTGTCTACGGCGATGGAAAGAACGTCCGTGACTGGATTCATGTGCGCGACCACGCACGCGCCCTCGACTTGCTCTTGGAGAAAGGTCAGCCAGGCGAGATTTACAACATTGGTGTCGACAACGAACGAAACAACCTTGAAATAACGGGGCTCATGCTTGAATTGATGGGCTTTGGTCCAGAACGCATTGAGTTTATTACCGATCGCCCAGGTCACGATCGCCGTTACGCCATCGATGCAAAAAAGATTACGGCACTCGGTTGGCGTCCAGAATACACCCGTGACCAATTCCGCCGTGGCATGCAGGAAACAATCAATTGGTATCGCAGCCACACCGGCTGGGTAGAGAATCTCTGGGAGAAGAAACGCGCAGAGATGAACAAGTTCCAGCAGACTCTGAACACCGCCGCCACACCAACAGCCGTTGCTCAACCAGGCGCCACAAACACATCGCCTATTTCGCCCGCTCCGGCCGCAACACTCGCCGCACTCACGAACACCATGCCATCCATGTCTACCCCTATCCCTCAATCAGCCCCTCCCTCGAACCACACCGGCTGTGTGTTGATCTTTGGCGCGGGTTACCTGGGAAGCCGGCTGGCAGACCTCATTCCAAACAGCGTTATCAGCAAGGTACGTCTTGAAGATCGTGCAGCTGTCGCAGCGGAAATCGATCGCGTGAACCCACGCGCTGTTATCAACGCAACTGGCAAAAACGGGAAACCGAACGTCGACTGGTGTGAAACGCATCAAGTAGAAACGTATCTCGGCAATACGGTCGCTCCCCTTCTCTTAGCGGAAATCTGTCAGGAGAAAGGCGTCTACCTGGTCCAGTTGGCTTCTGGCTGTATTTTCTACGGAGATTCCCCGGATGCCCGCGGCTGGAAGGAAGAAGACCCAACCAACCCACAGGCGTTCTACTCACGGACTAAGTACGCAACCGACCTGATCTTGTCGCGTCTTCCAAAGACAGCCGTCGTACGTCTTCGCTTGCCAATCGATTTCATCGCGTCCCCAAAGAACCTCATCACGAAGCTGTCTGGGTATAAGCAAGTGATTGATGTACAGAACAGTGTCACGATCGTTGAAGACCTAGCCTCTGTCATCACACAGCTGATTGAAAAGGGTGGAACCGGCATCTTCCACGCCACAAACCCAGGCGCGCTTCGCTACCGCGACATGCTTGGACTGTATCGCGAGATGGTTGATCCAGCGCACACCTGTGAATGGATTGGTGACAAAGAACTCGCTGAACGTGGATTAACGGCGAAAAACCGCTCAACCTGCATTCTGCAGTCGACTCGTTTGGCAGACCTTGGTATTCACATGCGCCCTATCGAAATCGCGATTCGCGCAACCATGGAACGCTACGCAGCTCTCAAAAAAGCGGGTGAAGCCACACAAACGACCAGCCTTCAACCAGCAGCAGCCACGCCTACCACTCCATCCGCAACGATTCCACCCGTCCTTTCAGCCCTCGGTCACGTTCCAGAGATGAAGGGCATGATCGCCGCCGGAGGCATGGGTTCACGCCTCGCTCCCCTCACGAGCGTTACGAACAAGCACCTCCTCCCCGTCCATAACAAACCGATGATTCTGTACCCATTGCAGACGTTGCTTGATGCCGGCGTTCGCAAAATCTTGATCGTGACCGGTCCTGAATATTCTCACCAGTTCGTAAAACTCTTGGGCAGTGGAAAGCAGTATGGCTGCAGCATCAGTTATCGCGTTCAGGATGAAGCAGGAGGCATCGCTCAAGCCGTAGGCATGGCGGAAGACTTCGTTGGCTACGACAATCTCACTGTGGTGCTTGGTGACAACATCTTCGAAGATTCATTCCGTGAGGAGATCATGAACTTCAAATCAGGCGCAATGATCTTCCACAAAGCCGTTCCAGATCCACAGCGCTTCGGTGTCGTCGAAGTCGATGCGCAAGACCGCGTGATCTCGATCGAAGAAAAGCCAAAGCAGCCGAAGTCGAACTTGGCGCAAACCGGTCTCTACGTCTACGACGCACACGTCTTCGACATCATTCGCAACCTGAAGCCATCGGGACGTGGTGAACTCGAAATAACGGATGTGAACAACCAGTATCTCCGTGAAGGCGCGCTGACTTCAAAACGCGTAAAAGGCTTCTGGTCTGATGCAGGAACCTTCCCAAGCATGAAGCGCGCGACCGAGTTCTTTTCGAGCCGCGACGGGAGCATTTAAGCTCGAGACTACCGTTGGACACTCGACGGAGAACTCGTCATCATAAGTCTCATGTCGAAACACAAGCTTGTTCTCTTGGGTGGTGGCTTTGCTGGTACCTGGCTCGCGACACATGCAGCACCAGCGCATAACGATCTTTTAGAGGTGGTTCTGATTTCGGAAGAGCCAGAGTTCACGTTTAGCCCACTTCTCATCAACGGACTAGCTGGTGACTTGAAACCACAACAATTCACGCTTCATTTAACGAAGCTCGCGTCCGAACGCGGGTTTCGTTTTATCCAAGGAACAATTGATAAGATCGACCGCGAGCAACGCCATATCCACATCACACAGCGGAACGGCGGGACCATTGATCTTCCGTACGACAGTGCCGTCTTAGCGACAGGCGCGAAAACAAACTTCTTTGGTATCCCAGGACTCGAGGACGCATCTTTTGTCTTAAAAGAGTTAGCTGATATCGATCGCTTGGTCGTACATCTCGCCGAAACCCTGACCAAGGCCTCAAAAGCTTGGACCGATGAAGACAAGAAACGGATCTTATCGTTTATGATCGTGGGAGGTGGACCAACCGGCGTCGAATTACTCGGGGCCATGCGTGAACGTCTACGTTCTTTGGCGTACGAACGAGGCTTAGAGCAACTTCTTCCACTTATCAAAATCACCTTAGTTGAATCGAGCAAGACGCTGTTCATGGGCTTTCCAGAAGATCTCTGCCAGAAAAGCGAGGCACTCCTACGAGCCAGCGGCATCGATGTACGTTGCAATGCCTCTGTGAAGGGGGCAAAAGATGGTGTCGCGGCCTTCGCTGACGATTCAACCATCCGATACGAGACCCTTATTTGGGCGGCTGGCGTTAAACCAGTTACTCCACCCATTGAACCAGCCTTTCCAGCCGGACCACTGAAGACCGACGCGTTCCTCCAACTTGATGCGCATCTCTATGGCGCCGGCGATGCCATCCTCCATGAATATGACGGTGTTCGTGCCCCTAAAAACGCCCAATCCGCCCTCCATATGGCAAACGCCATCTTAGAGAATGTCGTGCGTCGCGCCCAAGGAAAACAACCGGTCGTCGTTGCCCCGCAATTAAATGCAGCACTCATCACCGTTCTTCATAGCGGCTTCTTTCGTCTCAATAATCAGATCTTTAGCGGTCGCTGGATTCATCCGTTCCGCAAACTCCTCTATCGCTTCCGTCTCTGGCAGATCCGCACCGGACACTAACGGCCCATGACCCTTTCTCCTGATCAAGCACAAGCCATCCAACAGCTCTACCGCTGGTTCAAAGCAGGCAACGATCAAACCATCACCCTGGGAGGCTACGCCGGGACTGGAAAGACCACGCTTGCCTCTGTTTTGCGTTGGATCATCAACGAACGTCATCCCGATGTTTCGATTGCGTTTTGCGCGTTCACCGGAAAAGCGACTCATGTGCTTCGCCAACGGTTAGAAGAAGCGGGCATGCTTTTGCCTCAAGATACTTGTTCCACGCTTCACTCACTCCTCTACGTGCCGCACGTCTCCAAAGATGGAGCGATTATCGGCTGGCATCGTGCAAAGGAAGTAGAAGCCAATCTGATCGTTGTCGACGAAGCGAGTATGGTGACGGAAGACTTATGGCGGGATTTAGTTACGCTGAACGTGCCGATTATCGCGATTGGTGATCATGGCCAGCTCCCACCGGTTGGCGGCTCATTTAATCTTGTACAGGATCCGAAGATTCGCCTAGAACAGATCCATCGCCAAGCGGCTGGCAACCCTATTCTGACACTCGCCCAAGAAGCGAGAACAAGTGGGCATATCGCTCCTGGCAAGTATGGAAAAGGGGTCGAGAAGTTGAGTTATGCCAACGATGATGGCGATCGGATTCGTGACATTACAGATGAACTCTTGTCTTCCAAAAAAGATGTATTAATTCTGTGTGGCCGAAACACGACACGCCAAAAACTGAACATGAGCGCTCGTGGTGTGCGCGGCTTTGAATCAGGCGAACCCGAAGGCGGCGACAAGGTCGTCTGTCTCAAGAACTCGTATGCGGTTGCCGGTGAACCTTTGTATAACGGGATGATTGGAACGATCGAACACATCAACCAACAAGGTGAGCACTGGTACGATGCGAACATCTCTTTTCCAGGCGAAGAACGTACATTTAGCGGGCTTATTTCAAAACATCAATTCGGGAAAGACACCGTCCTGGATAAGGTCGAGGGCTTGTCGCCGAAAGACATCGGCGAGCGCTTTGATTTTGGCTACGCACTCACCGTTCACAAAGCTCAAGGCAGCCAGGCACATACTGTTCTTCTCTTCGAAGAACGCTTTCAAAAAATGAGTGATGACGACTGGAAACGTTGGCTCTACACAGCTGTTACGCGCGCGAAAAAACGACTGTACATTATAGGAGAATAATATTTTCCTAAAGACAGCGCTTGATCTCATCACGAATCACGTGAATTTGCTCTTCAGTAAGCGTCCCTGGTTCGTTTGTATAAAAAGTTGCTCGTGGATCAAACCCTAGCCTCTCCTTATCTCCAGGAATGCGCGGAAGGAGATGGATGTGAACATGGGGCACCGTTTGATCAGCAATCCTGCCTTCATTCCAAGCATAGTTGAATCCTTCCGCTCTGTAGGCAGATCGTAGCGCAGGCTTAATTGCCGTCATCAGAGAAAAGAGCGCCTCACGCTCTTCGGTGGTGAGCTCTTCATAGGTTGCAATACAGCGCTTGGGGCAAACCAACAGATGAGCTGGTGCGATCGGAAAATACGACGGAAAGACCCAAGCCAAGTCTGTTTCGAGAATCGTTCGAGCCTTCATTTCTGGGAGCTCGCAAAAGGCACAGTGCATAGAAGTGCCTCCAGTATAGCCAATTTGGGCGCGGTTAAGCCAATAAATAGAGCGCTGTTTGGCTTGACCAGCCCGCACATGTTCGATACTATCTGGCCACAATTCGACCGTATTCCGAGATCGTCTAATGGTAGGACTACTGCCTCTGGAGCAGTGTATCTTGGTTCGAATCCAAGTCTCGGAGCCAACAAAATCCATCCCTGCACGGGATGGATTTTGTTATATCACGATGATTTTTTCGGGTACGCTTGTGAAATCCGTATACCTCCACCAGGTAGGTGTGAAGACGATCAAACGCGTATGCTCGTCCTTAAATTGTTCAGCGAATGGGTGTTTTTGATAATGAATCTTTGAGAACGCTTCTCGCTCCACGGGATCTATCACAATTCTCATCTCGCCTCTTGCCTGGAAGGTAAGATTATCCTGCTCACTAAAACCGATCACGAGACTCGCCTGTTTATTCTGACCCTTCAGGAGCGCTTGAACCTTGGTGGATTCATCCCAGGTTTGAAAGAAAAACTGAAGCGGCTCTGACTGATACGAATAGTGCAGCGTGGAAGAATGGGATCCCCCATCCGGGAGAATGCCAGACAGAACACAGACACGCTCTTTGCCGAGAAAGTCCAATACTGTTTTATTCATAGACTGAGTAGAACATAGCATCAATAGGGTGGCAAAACTAGCTCTCTTTAAACCAAAAGGCTTTTGCTATACGCTCCCTTTATGCAATCCATCCTCGATTTTTTCGTTCGAGCAGAAAAGCTCAAAGCGACTGTCCGCGCTTCATGGCACAGCAACTCCAGGCAGCAAGAAAGCGTCGCAGATCACTCTTGGATGTCGTGCTTGGTAGCAATGAGTTTGTTTGAGAAGATCACCGTTCCACTGAATCGGGAACGTGTATTAAAAATGATCGTTCTTCATGATCTAGCCGAAGCGGTGACTGGCGATATCCCTCTTACTGAGCAGCAGGGAACGTTTCGCTCGGAAGACAAGCATCTTGCAGAACAGAAAGCGATGGAATATCTCCTTGAGCCACTCGAAGGAGAGACAAAACAAGAGCTTCTACAGCTTTGGGAAGAACAAGAACTCGGTGAGACAATGGAGTCGAAGTTTGTTCGTGCAATCGATTATCTTGAGGGATGCTTACAGTATCTTGTCATGGATATGGATAAATGGACGGATGAAGACTTTAGCGTTGCTGTTTACTACCGCGATGAGCGTTACCGATTTGACGCATTCCTGGAGAAGTTTAAAGCCTTCGTTGATGAGAAAACGTTTCAAAAACTGAACGCATCGAGCAGAGCGCACTTACTTTCTCCAGAGATTCTAGCTGAGCACAAACGACGCGCAACCTAAGACCTTCATTCATCTTTTTGTATGGCTGATATTTATCAGATTTTGGACTCACTCAGTCTCCCCTACACCCGCTACGATCATCCGGCTGTGTTTACGTGTGCGGAAGCAGAACTACACTGCGCACATGTGCCCGGGGGCATCTGCAAGAACCTGTTTCTTCGAAATCGGAAAGATGACAAGCATTTTTTAGTCGTTGTATCGAACGAGAAAAAAGCCGACTTGAAAAAACTAGAATCCATTCTGGGAGAGAAAGTGAGCTTCGCGTCACCTGAACGAATGTTGGAATATTTAGGCGTAACGCCCGGGTCCGTGACACTGCTCGGCTTGATATATGATGCGCGCAAAGAATTACTCGTGGTCATCGACGAAGATCTTTGGAAACACGAGCAACTCCAGATGCACCCGCTCGTGAACACCGCGACCGTCGTTCTGAAACGTGAGGATGTAAAAGCCTTCCTCGACTGGCGCGGAAACGCGCTCCGCTTTGTGCAACTTTAAAGCAAGTCATCCTACGACTTAGAAGTTTCAAGACGATTTTCTCTACCTACAAACCCAGTATGCGCTCGTCAAAAAGCAGCCGACTCAGCCTCTTCATTAAGGATTTTTTGATATTTGGTGTAAAACAAGCACGAGCCTGTGTCTTCGCTGGCTCCTTCTTTATTCTCTTATTTGCATCGAATTACCTTCCGCTTGGTCCCATTCATCGGTACGACTTCCTTTTCGTTTCGGCGCTACTCCTGCAAATTATCTTATACCTCACGCGGGTTGAAACGAAAGATGAAATCAAAACCATTGCTCTCTTTCACCTCATCGGCCTATGTCTTGAACTCTTCAAAACACATCCAGCGATTGGTGGTTGGTCGTATCCAGAGCCTGGCTTTTTTAAGATTGCGACCGTGCCTCTCTACAGTGGATTCATGTACGCAGCCGTTGGAAGCTACATCAGCCAAGCTTGGCGTATCATGCGACTCAAGCTCACCGGCCCAATCCGCTATACCACGAGTGCCGCCTTGGCCTGCGCTATCTACCTGAACTTCTTTACAAATGAATTTCTGCCCGATATCCGCTGGATTCTCATCCCCCTTGTATTCGTAGTCTTTTGGAAAGTTTGGATTGAGTTCACCATTACTGAGAGAACGTATCGTATGCCGATTAGCTTCTCCTTTCTCCTGATTGCGTTTTTCATTTGGATCGCGGAGAACATCTCAACCTATCTTGGCGCCTGGGAATATCCCCATCAGGGAGAAGCTTGGAGCCTTGTTTCTTTTAAAATCATCAGCTCGTGGTATCTGCTCGTGATTATCAGCTTTATCTTGGTTGCGTATTTGAAACACGTCAAAGAAGCCAAGCGTTCTACCCTGCACTAAACGACCACCTTTTTTGGGTGGTCGTTTATTCGTATCTATTCAATTAACGTCCGTTGACGGAAGGAGGGGTAGTTGGTAACTGATTCTCTCCTCCATTGGCGCAAGCGGTCTTTACATCACGAAGCTGAACTTCCAAGGTGTTCAACCGTTCAACCAAACGATCGACTTCGGTCTGAACAACGACAGCACTATTCGAAGCAGTCGTAGTAGAGCTAGCTTCAACCGAGCTATAGGCCACTGCACCGGTCAACACAACGGCTAAACCACTCACGATCGCTGCAGCCCAGACATGGTTGGAGCCGCGAGCAGCATGGTAGGAGTGATGGTCACCGATCGAGGTCGTAGGACCAGCGTAGTGCACGTTGCAGCTCGTTCCGCAGGCTGAGTGACCGCACACCGCCTCCACCTGTTCAGGCGTTGCAGAAATGCTTTCATCCATGGCAACAGGAGCGGGGGCGCTGCGGCGGCGAACCGTACGGCGGCGGAGAGGGCGGACTTCGTCCATAGAAAAGAACTGAGAAGGGAAGAATTAAGGATTTGTCCTTAGGATAGCATACCCACCAAAACGTCTACAACCCGGTTGACCAATCGACTCAATTCGTCTATGATCCTGACGTTCAAAACTTGCGCGTATAGCTCAGTTGGTTAGAGCGCCACATTGACATTGTGGAGGTCTCTGGTTCGAATCCAGATACGCGCACCATGTGAAAGCCACAGTAAACGCTGTGGCTTTTGCGTATATACGAAGCTGGGAGCATGAGCCCCTTCACACGCTCTCAAGCGCTTCGCTTCAATCACTGTTCGCGTGTTCAGGCGCTCATGCTCCCAGTTTTGCTATTTATGGTTTTAGGATGGTTTTACGAACAGCTTTGCCATTCCCTTTTGCTCAACAAGCTTCCAACCAGGCATATCGAAGGCGAAACTTACGACTCGTACCCCTGGCTTCCCCTGTCGGTTCAATTGTTCTTCTAGGCGTGGCATCAAACGAATCAAGGCAAAGACGCAAATAACGTCAAATTTGGAGAGATCTTCGTGGAAGAAATCTTTTCGAAGAATTGTCGCTCGGTCTTTAAAACGCCGAACACGGTAGCGGGAGATCCAGGTCAGAATGGGACTGATTTCGTAGCCCACGACGCTTGCACCTCGTTCAAGCGCGCCTAGGAGCACGCGGCCATCGCCGCAACCTAAATCCGTCATCCACTCCCCTGGCTTGATCTTGGCCAGGTTCATCGCATCTTCGATATCCTTTTTGCGAACAGGCACGTACGGCGCACCAGCGAAGAGTCCACCAAACGAGCGGGCTACAAGATAGGTCCCACCCAGGGTGATCACCAATGAAAGAACAGAGACGGCGAGTTCGCGAACATTATTCATAGCGCAGAGCTTCAATCGGAGAGAGTGTAGCCGCCTTGCGTGCTGGATAGTAGCCGAAGACTAACCCGATTCCCGTAGACACAGCTGTCGCAAGAAGGATGGCATTTCCCGGAAAAACCAAACTCCATCCTGTCTGAAATCGGGAAATAATCGCGACGCCTCCGTACGACAAGACAAGTCCCGCCAGAATCCCAACCACTCCACCGATAAACGTAAGGCAAACCGCTTCAAGAATAAACTGCCCTAAAATATCCCCTCTTCTTGCCCCGATCGATTTTCGTAACCCGATTTCTCGCGTGCGTTCCGTCACCGTGACCAACATAATATTCATAATGCCGATCCCTCCCACAATCAGCGAAATTGCGGCGACGGAAGCAAGAAGAATCTGGAGCACCTGTCCAATCGCACCCGCGCTTCGAATCGCATCTTCTTGCGAGGCGACACGAAAATCATCCTTCGAAAGGATGCCTGCTGGATTATCGATTCGGTGCGTATCACGCAACGCAATACGCGTGCGCTCCATCGCGTCACGGACATGTACCCCAGAGACCGGTTTCAACGAGATAAAGTTCACATTTGATCGGTTATACTGCTCGAGTGCCGTTGTGAATGGAATATACACCTGGTCATCTACGTTGCTAAAAAAACGCGTTCCTCCCGGCTCCATCACTCCGATGACTCGATATGTCTTTTTTCCAAGCCGAATCGTTTGGCCAATTGGATCAATCGTACCAAACATGCGCTTCGCAATCGCTGGACCCATCACCATCACCGCTCGTCGCGAGATCATATCGTCTTCATCAAAAAAACGACCGCTCGCTGGACGGAGAGAGTAGACAGCAACCTCCTCAGGAGCGCTTCCACTGACCTGAGCAAGCACATTCACAGAGTCTACTGTCAGCAAATCACTCACAATCACAGACGGAGTGACAGCTTTTACCCACGGAAGCTTACGCAGCGCGTGGTAATCCTCCGTCGTCAAACTCTCTTTGATATTGTTACTTGGAGGACCCCCTTCTTTTGTATCCCCTTGTCCATTCGCGACAAAAATCATGTCTGAGCCAAATGAGGCTATTTGAGAGAGTAAGTAGCCCTCAGCTGCTTGACCGATGGACAACATCACAATCACAGACGCAATTCCAATGACGATTCCTAACATCGTCAACATGGCACGACCACGCGTGCGGCGAATGCTTTCTTGCGCAATAGAAAAGAGGTCTCGGAATTTCATACTATTCTTGGCGCAAAGCTTCGATCGGACTAAGCGCTGCCGCCCGTCGTGCAGGAGCATATCCAAACACAATGCCGATGGCAGTTGAGACAACGAGCCCAAGTACAACACCAGTCGACGAGACGCCAAACGACCATCCGGATTGGAAGGAGGAGATAATCGTAATCGCTAGCCATGTGAACCCAATACCAAGCATAATACCGATCATCCCACCGAGCGTCGTCAGAACGACCGCCTCAACCAAGAATTGCCCCAAGATGTCGCCTCGACGTGCTCCGATCGATTTTCGTAAGCCGATCTCTTTGATTCGTTCTGTGACTGTCACATACATAATGTTCATAATCCCAATACCACCAACCACGAGTGAGATGGCAGCAATCGAGGCTAACAGGATTTGAAGAATGCTCGTGATCTGCTGGGTATTCCGAATCGCATCATCTTGTGTCTGTATGTGAAAATCGTCATCTTTGACATCAGTAATATTGTGCCGATCTCGCATGAACTCTTCTGTGCGTCGAATCGCATCGCTCAAGGCTAAATCTGTCTTCAGCGAAATTCCTTGGACGAACTTGCGATTGTAGACCTCCATCGCCGAAGACACGGGTACATAGACCCGCTTGTCCAGATCTTGAAATGACTTCGTTCCCGCCTCTTCCATCACACCAACGATGCGAAACAACTGCTTATTTACACTAACCGTTTTCCCAATTGGGTCTTCTTGACCAAATGCTGAATCGGCAATCTTGGAACCAAGTACCGCTACACGTGCGCGACCATCAAGCTCTGTCTCTGTAAAAAACTGTCCGCGCGCAACACGTGTCCCGTAGATATTGATTTCATCCGGAGTTGTCCCGGCAATGGAGACGGACACATCTCCCCCGTTGATACGAGCGATATCATTTAAAACCACGCCCGCCACAATCTCCTTCACCCAAGGCTCACGTCGCAACTCCTGATAGTCTTTAAAGGTCAGCGTCTGCTTCACAAACGCGGTAGGCGTCGAGCCCGCCGATGGCTCTTTTGGACCATTCACAATTTGAACAAGATCCGATCCAAACACTGCCACTTGGTTAATGATATACCGTTGCGCCGCTTCTCCAATCGAGAGCACCAAGATCACGGATAAAATTCCAATCACGATTCCTAACATCGTGAGGGCAGACCGACTTCCCGCACGACGTAAACTCTTAAAGGCGCTCTCGACAAGATCCGTGATCTTCATAGGAGTGAACCTATTTAAGCAACGCTTCTTCCCCTAACTGACGGCGATTCGTAACAGGTCGATCGGAGAGAAGTAAGCCATCCTTCAGCGTAAGGATGCGTTCAGCGTATTCAGATGTATAGGTTTCGTGGGTGACCAAAATAATCGTGTGCCCTTCTTCCAGGTTCAACTTGAGCAGCATATCCATCACTTGTTTGCCCGATTTGGAATCCAAGTTTCCTGTCGGTTCGTCCGCAAAAATGACGGCAGGATTTCGAACCAACGCACGAGCAATCGCCACGCGCTGACGCTCACCACCGGAGAGCTGATTCGACAGATTCTCTGTGCGGTGCGTAAGCCCAACGGTCGCAATGGCTTTTTTTGCAAGAGCAACGCGCTTTGCGACCGGCACGTCTGAATACAGGAGCGGCAACATCACATTCTCAAGAACGGATGTTTTTGGCAGTAGGTTGAAGGCTTGAAAGATGAACCCTATTTTCTCGCCGCGCAACGTTGAGAGTTCATCATCTTCTAAGCCAGAGACTTTTTTTCCGTCGAACAAAAACTCTCCGCTCGACGGCGTATCAAGTAGTCCCAAGATTTGCATCAGTGTTGATTTTCCCGATCCAGAAGGGCCCATGATCGACACAAATTCACCTCGTGGAATCGTAAACGAGACACCGTGCAAGACCTGAGTTTCTACCTCTTCATTCACATAGGCTTTCTTCAGATCCTTTATTTCAATGACATTCTCAGTCTTTTTCATAGCGATCAATGAAGGAGGCAGGCGTTAGGTACCCGCTTGCTCTTTTTGACGCGCAGCGTACTCATCCGCCGTTAATTCACCCACGATCACTTGCTCACCTTCAGAAACCCCTGACACCACTTCGACACGGGCTTCATCCGCTCGAAGATCCGTCACAATTGAACGATCCTCAGGCTGCCCGTTCACTAGAACCTGAACAAAGGGCTTTCCATTCACCTGACGTACCGCACGGGAAGGAATGGATAACGTTGTCGCCGGCCGCTCTGCTGTAAGAATCGTCACGTTGGCCGTCATTCCTGGCTTCACATCTTTCCCTTGTGTGTCGATCCCAATAATCGCTTTGTAGTAGACCGCATCTTGCACCTTTGTTTGGTCGGGATATTCTGCTGCCACCGCTCCCGTAAACGGCTGATTATCTCCAAATGAATCAAGTGTCGTAGTAGCCAATTGACCAACATTCACCTTTGCAATATCCGACTCTGGAATAAGTGCCTCGATTGTAAACTTCTCTTCTGCAATCATCCCAATCACTTTCGCCCCCGCCATCACTTGTTCACCAATCTTTGGACCCACTTCTGTAGTTACACCATCAACAGGGGCAACGATGCGAGTATCGTTTAAACGCTCTGTTGCTTGCGTATAGGCTGTCTGAGCATCCTGAAGCTGTGCGCGCAGCGCCGCAAGATCGACCGCTCGTGGTGGAGCTTTCCGTTGATCAAGGCTTGCTTGAGCGGAAGCAACCGCCGCCGATTGAATCTGAACAGCGGATTCAGCTGTCTGCACACGTGTTGTTCGATTCGTATCAGCGATACGCACATTCGTCTTGGCCGTCTCGAGTGCATTTTTTAGCTGATCAATACTCGTCGTACGCGCCAATTCATTATTCGTTGCTACCTGCAAAGAGGCTGTAATCGTCGTGAGCTGGGCACCAAGCGTCGCATGGTCACCATCAAGTAACGCTTTCTTTGAAGCGATCTCCGAGGCGGTGAAGTTAGACGAGGCAACGGTGGCCGTGAGCGCGCGCTGCACGAATTCTACGTAACGCTGCGTCTTGGTTAACGCGTCCTTAACCCCCTCTGCAGCTTCACGTACCTGTGAGTTTGTCGACTGAGCCGACAAAACACGCACCAACTGGGTTGCATGTACGAACGAAGCTTTGGCCAACGGATACTGATTCTTTGCGCTCTGCACTGACAACGTATCCCCTGCTCCAAACGTCAATGAATAACGCCAACTCTCAGACTGGTTATCAACCCCAATCAATAAGTCACCATCCGCCAACCCAGACTGAACCGGACCAAGAGCTGTTTGTAGACTGGTACGCAATGAAGCGTAGCCATTCGCTACCGACTGATCATTAGAATTCAATGCATTGTCCAAGGCCTTCTGTGCTGTATCAAGAGCAATGACCGAAACCGCGTATTCGTCTTGAACGGAACGCTTCGTCGCTTCAAGATCATTTTGCGCTTTCTGAAGATTCGCCTTTGCCTGATCAACACTCGCTTGCGCGATACGAATCGTCTCAGCTGTCTCACCCGCTTCACGCGCTCTCAGATTCGCCAGAGCTAAAGAGACCGTTGCTGCCGCGCGGCGCACCCCAAGCTCTGCATCCGTTGCATCCACGGAAGCTAAGATGTCGCCCTTCTTTACACGCGCGCCTACCGTCGCAGGCAACGCTGTGATTTTGCCACCAGCTTTAAAAGACAGATCAATACGAGCTTGAGGAACGACTTGGCCCGTCGCTTCAACCGTCTGCTTCAGCTCGCCCCGCGTCACTAACTGCGTGTCGTAAAAGGGACCTTTAGGAGCGGTTGCCTTGCCATACGCAAAACCACCAACAATCAAGAGGAGAACAATCAACGCCCAAAAACGCTTCTTTTTCAAAAATCCAGGGAATTTCATAGAGATAGAGGGAAAGAGGGAGGATCAATCAATTAACGCAACGCTTCTGTTAGATGACGTGTCATCACATCAAGCATGGACTGCATTTTATCTAATGGGAAAATCATAATGGGACCGTTCGGCTGGTTCATAATAAGAAATTTTGTTCCAGATGTAAGTTGCAAGCGCTCACGAATATCTTTTGGAATAACTAACTGTCCACGTTCGCCCAAGACCGTAGATCCCATCAGACAATTGTCTTCAATCGGTGATCGTTTTCCCCTTTTCTTCTTTGGAGCCACTGATTTCGCTGATTTCATACAAAGTGTGATAAGTATGAATAGTATGAAAAAACCAATTTATTGTCAAAATACTCGACAACTGAGCCAAAATCTGGTCAAATCCTGTGCATGCATACGCGTGAATTCGACTATACGCTTCCTCCCGATCGGATCGCTCAACATCCGCTCGAAGACCGTCTAGCCGCTAAACTTCTTCATGTTCCACATACATCCGGCGAAATGACGGATCTCCATATTCGCGATCTTCCCTCTTTGCTCGAAGCGGGTGACTTACTTATCTTCAATGACAGCAAGGTCTTTCGCGCACGTTTGCAAGCCACACGTGTTGGCGGAACCTCTCCATTTGAAGTCTTCCTTCTTCGACCAGAAGGTCAGGAATGGTTTGCGTTGATCAAACACTCCAAGCGACTCTCTATCGGGGAAACGATTACCCTTCCCGAAGAAACGGCAGCAACAATCCTTTCAAAAGAGGCAGATGGAGTGATTCGTCTCCGTATTGAACGAACGGTAAACGAAGTTTTTGCCCTGTGTGATCGTGCCGGTGAGATCCCAACGCCGCCCTACGTAGAAGAAAAAATCCACGATGCCAGCTCTTACCAAACAGTGTATGCCAAACAAATTGGTTCCGTTGCCGCCCCAACCGCTGGCTTCCATTTCACACATGAACTCTTAGAGACCTTGAAACAACAAGGCATTCAACTTGGCTACGTCACACTGCATGTTGGGCTTGGGACTTTCCGCCCTATGCAAGACGGAACGCTCGATGAACACATCATGCACTCGGAATGGGTTTCCGTTTCTAAAGAGACAGCTGAACTGATTCAGCGCACGAAAGCCGCAGGGAAGCGTGTCATCGCGGTAGGCACAACGAGTTGTCGTTCACTGGAAAGTGCCGCGCGAGATGGTGAGCTCAAGCCCTTTGAAGGCATGACAAATCTCTTTATCCAACCTGGCTACCGATTCAACGTGATTGACGGGCTTGTGACAAATTTTCACCTACCAAAATCAACACTGTTGGTTCTTGTGAGCGCGCTAGCTGGACGCGAACGGATTCTGGCTGCCTACGAACACGCAATCAACGAAGGCTATCGCTTCTACTCGTTTGGTGATGCCATGGTGATTCTGTAAACTGCTCGTATGTCATTTTCTCCTCGAAAAAAAATCTCTCGCTCTTCAGACCGACGTCGACCTTCAGGAAAGCCAGCCGCCCACAGCAGCTGGAATAACGTCGCCAACTGGTATACCGATCACCTGTCTAGTGGTGGAACCTACCAAGATACGGTGATTTTTCCTGGAGCGCTCCGTCTTCTTTCTCCTGAGGCCAACAAACGTTATCTCGACATCGCTTGTGGTGAAGGATCTTTCTTAAAACTCGTTCGCTCACATCAACGTGCAGCCGAACTCTATGGCATCGATGCTGCTCCAAGTCTCATTGCCCATGCCGAAACACTTCATCGAAACGACCAACGAGTACACTTAGCTGTCGCCGACGCTCAACAGTTTTCACGCATCATCGCCCCTAGCTCAATTGATGGCGCAAGCTGTCTCATGGCGATTCAAAACATCGAACACATCGATCGCGTTTTCAAAGAAACTGCCAAGATCTTAAAGCCTGGCGCTTCGTTTGTACTCGTCATGAATCATCCTTGTTTCCGCGCTCCACAACAAAGCGGCTGGGGCTGGGATGAGGCTCGGAAACTTCAATATCGCCGGATGGATCGCTATCTCAGCGCTTACGCTCAACCAATCGTCGCCCATCCAGGCTCATCGCCATCGGTAAAGACTATTTCCTATCATCGCCCGCTCACAGCGTACGTAAACGCTCTCCGCCTCGCCAGCTTCCAGGTGGATACTATTGAAGAATGGATCTCCGACAAAGTCAGTACATCGGGCCCAAAAGCCAAAGCGGAAAATATCGCTCGCACTGAATTTCCGCTCTTCTTAGCAATTCGTGCCATCCGTAACTAAGTTCTTTACTCTAAATAAGAGCCCCAACGAGAGCTCCTGAACCCGGGAGCAATGGTGTTAGCGAAGCGCTTGCGGACCGGGTGAAGGAGCTCTCGTTGGGGCGATCTTCTGCTGTTAATACCCGGCTTTACGACGATTAGCAGCATGCTCTTCCAGCGTGCGGCCGTAATAAATCTTCCCTTGCTCGTCTGTCAGAAAATACCGATAAGACGAAGACGTTGGCTCAAGCACCGCTCGAATCGCTGTTTCGCTCGGATTTGAAATTGGCCCCGGTGGTAAGCCTTTATTCTTGTAGGTGTTGTAAGGGTTCTCAATCTGTAAATCTTCTGAGGTCGAACGTGATCTCCCGGAACGTGTGATGTAATTGACGGTCGCATCACTCTGAAGCGGCATCCCCTCACGCAAGCGACGCAAGAAAATCCCCGCCACCATTTTGCGCTCATCCGGCTTGGACACTTCTTTTTCGACAATCGAGGCCAAAATAATCACCTCGTCCAACGTTTTAAGTGGGGCACTCGCTGAGGTTACCTTCTCACCTCCAATTCGCTGATCAAATTCTGCAAGCTGCTTGTTCACGAGACCAACTGGAAGCTGTCCGCGCCAGACACGGTACGTATCCGGAAATAAATAGCCTTCCAAACTACGATTGGCTGGAAGATCTTTCAGGAAAGAAAATTTTGTCCGCCAATCAATATCAAACGGCGATCGATCGCCACCTTCACCGACGGTGCGTTTGAATTCTTCTGGGCTGACCGCCTGCTCTCGTTGAAGGAGTGCCGCCATATCCGCAATCGTCCAACCTTCAATGATTCGAACCTGAACCTCATCACTTTCTGGGCCGAGAGCCAGCGTACTCGCGATTTGTGAAAAACGTTGACCCGGCTGAAGCACGTACGTTCCCGCTTTCGGTTTACGAGCCGCAGAGCTCAATAACGCATACGCTCGGTACCAAAACGCTCCAGGGATGATCCCCTCCTCCGTAAGCTCAGTCGCTACGTGAGACACCGATGCGTTTGACTCAACAACAAACCGCTTGGTCGCCCCAACCACTGGGGACCCAATCCAAGCCAAGAACAGCACACGCCCAAGAAGTGCAGCGAAGAGCAGAAACAGCCCTAGGCCAAGAAATTTCTTAGCCATGGGTGTGTTCACGGTAGACCGAGGTTCGTCGCACAGCTGCATGAAGCAAGCGAACGACAACTACAGCCAATAACCCCAGGAATGCTCCAGCTATCACATCCGATGGATAATGCACGCCCACGGCTACTCGACCAAACGCCACTCCAATCGCTAGCAGCAAGGGCACAATGGCTGCTTTTGGCTTAGTCCAGCAAATGGCAAAGGCCATTGCAAATGCGGCAGACGCATGCGCAGACGGCAGCGAATAGGCCGAGAGCGGCATCGGAACCAGCCGGAGCACACCCGACTCAACCATAAATGGCCGAGCGCGATGAATGAGCTGGCTCAACGTGAGCGCTGTGTAGAGCGCCATAAGCATGGCGATCCCCGCTTCTTTTGCCGCGTGTTTTAGGCGGCTTTTTCGCTCAGTAAAGCCCCATACACAAATCCAGGCGACTTCGAGAAAAATCAGCCAGCGGGCACAGAGAATGGAGAAAAAGACCCCTAGAGGCGAATCAAGGAGCGTCTGTAGGGAGTGTATGAACGCGCCCTCAGAAGACATAGTTCTATGATAGCACCTTTGGCGCCAGGGTTTTAGGTTTGTAGGCGCAGATCGAGGCAAGCGGACAACGCCAGCACTGCGGAATGCCTGGCTTGCAAATATCTCGACCAAACGGAATCAGCACCCGATTCACTTCTCGCCACAGCGATTTAGGAATCTGCGCTTTTAATTCTTCTTCTACAACCTCCGGAGTTTTGCCCTTTGCCCAGCCTAAGCGTCGGGCGATACGGTAGACGTGCGTATCAACCGCAATCGCAGGTAGCTTAAAGGCATAGCCCAACACACAGCTGGCCGTTTTTCGACCAACACCAGGCAGCGCAACAAGCTCTTCCATTGTGTTTGGCACCTTCCCCTTGTGAAGCGTGAGCAGCTGACTCGCCAACGCGTTGAGATACCGAGCTTTCGCATACGAAAAGCCAACTGTTCGAATCTGATCCTGAATCGCCTCAGGCGCAGCCTTAGCCAAGTCATGGAGCGTCGGAAAAGCTTTGCGGAGCCCTGGATAGACCTTGATCACTTGTTCATCGCGTGTACGAGCCGATAGAACCGTTGCGATGAGCGTGTCTTCTGGCGTTCCAAAATCGACCATCCCTTTGGCCGTGTAGCGCTTCGCTAAAAGCGTAATCGCTTCAGCGTTTGTCATACGTTTAGATTAGGGGGCTACCCGTCATCTCCGGTGGCTGCGGCACTCCTAACAACTTCAAAATTGTCGGCGCCGTGTCGGCCAACATTCCGATGGGCGTCACGAGCGAAAGATCATCATTCTCGATATCGCCACCCGGGGCCTTCACCCCTTCTAAATCCTTACTCACAACAATAAATGGCACCGGATTCGTCGAATGTTCTTTATCCATCTCGCCAGTCATCAAGTTCTTAACCTCTTCGGCGTTTCCATGATCAGCCGTGATCACCACCGCCCCACCAACCGCAAGCGCCGCGTCCACGATTTGACCCATCGCCTTATCAACTGCTTCACAAGCTTTTACCGTTGCCTCCTCATTTCCGGTATGACCGACCATGTCTGGATTCGCAAAGTTGATCGCAATAAAATCGTAGGTTCCAGCGACCGTATCTTTCACAACGCGTTCCGCGATCTGGAACACCGACATTTCTGGCTGCTTATCGTAACTTGAAACACGCGGCGACGGAATAATGGCGCGTGTTTCACCGGGAAACTCTTCTTCACGCATCCCGTTCAAGAAGAAGGTGACGTGCGCATATTTTTCCGTCTCAGCGATATGGAGCTGAGTCAGACCGGCATCAGAAATCACTTTCGCTAAACATTGATCGATAAGCTGTGGTGGATAGGCAACCTCAACCGGTAGGTCTTTTTCGTATTCGGTGAACGTCAAGAAAAACAAATTTTGTAGTGGTTCGCGTGGGAACTTATCAAACGCTGGCAAAACAAATGCTTTGGTAAGTTCACGCGCTCGATCTGGTCGGAAGTTAAAAAATACCACTGCGTCATTCGATTTGATTGGAGCAACAGGCTTCCCTGCACGATCCACAATCACCGTCGGCACAAACTGCTCATCAAACACCTGCGAGACGTAGGACGCCTGAATCGCCTCCGCCGCACTCTTCGCGGTCGGACCGGTCCCTTTCACCATTGCGTCGTACGCGAGTTGGATACGATCCCACCGATTGTCACGATCCATCGCATAGTACCGACCCGACAAACTCGCGATTTTCCCCACACCCACCTGCGTGATTTTTGCTTCGAGCTCCGCGATAAATTGCTGGCCAGAGTTATAAATCGCATCACGTCCATCCAAAAAGGCGTGAATCGCCACGTTGGTGTAGTTTTCTCGCTTACAAAAATCCAAGAGCGTATGTAGATGTTCCTGGGATGCATGGACATTTCCCGGTGAGACCAAGCCTATCAAATGTAGCGTCCCATTTTGCCCACGCACATGTTCAACCGCTTTTTTTAAGACAGGGAGCTCATAGAACTCACCTGACTCAATCGACAGGTTGATGCGCGGCAAGCTCTGGTAAAAAATACGACCTGCGCCAATGGTCAGGTGACCAACTTCTGAATTCCCCATTTCCCCCCAAGATAATCCGACGGCTGGACCGTTCGCCTGCACTGTCATCGAGGGATAACGCGAAATCAGCCGGTGCAAGACTGGCATATTTGACTCCGCAATTGCGTTACCGAGTCCAGCCGGAGCAACCCCGAATCCGTCGAGAATCAGCAAGATAACAGGCTTAGGGCGGGACATAGCTAGAGCGCTATAGTAGCGCTCTAGAGGCTCTTTTGGTAGGGCTAGAGATTCCAGCCAAGATAGGCGACTTGCGCCTGTAATTCCTTGGGCGTATCTCGTCGATAGGAAAAATATCGCTCGTCGCAGACCGTACAGATACCCGTGTCTTCGACATGCTCAGGCAAAACGCCACTAACGATCGCTTGCTCTGTAAGCAGCTTAGGAAGATCAATGAAGCGCTTATTTTCTCGCTGAACATGATACATTTCCGGAACCTTAGACCAGACATCGAGCTTTACTTCAAAATGACATACACGAATGCCTGGACCAATGACAACAAGCAGATCCTGTATTTTTGAGTGGAACGTCTTCGTGAGTTGCGTAATCAAATTCGGCAAAATTCCATCGACTGCTCCACGCCAGCCAGCATGACATAACCCCGTAACACGATTAACCGGATCAACCACAAATACCGGAAAGCAATCAGCACCCGTGACCGTCAGGACGCGAGAAGGATCAAGGGTATACAACCCATCTGTCTGCGGAAATCGAAGCGGCCGCGCTTCGCTCACCGGCACCTGCTGCACACGCGTTCCGTGAACACCGATAACGGCAGCCGTCCGCTCTAGCGGAATCCCGAGCTTTTGAAAAAATAAGCGTCGATTCTCTGTAGACGCCGGATCTTGGATCAACATCGTTCCATCTACCCGCGTGGAAAATCCATACAGCAGATGTGGGACTGACGTCAGTAATTTCGACTCCATACAGCGATTCTCCTCGCTTTTCGACAAGTCGACAAGTGACGAGGATCGCGCGGAGCCTCCATCTTTGGTGGAAGCGAGTCCCCTTGAAGGAGGCTCCGCATCGATTGGTTGGGCCAGGTCAGACCTGGTTGGCCGGCACGACCCCCGTGAACGCAAAGGGGGTCGGAGGCGGCAGAGGCCGGACGCTGAT
The DNA here is from genome assembly GCA_964415465.1 of uncultured Gammaproteobacteria bacterium. Taxonomy (GTDB): domain Bacteria; phylum Patescibacteriota; class Patescibacteriia; order 2-12-FULL-60-25; family 2-12-FULL-60-25; genus JAGOTP01. Next base: position 17,221 of record CAYQAL010000003.1, on the reverse strand, counting down.
CAAGGTCAGAGCCCCTGGGAAGAGCTCGCCCAGGGTCCTGATGTCCGCCGTGGAGTGGCGTCGCGCCCTGAGCCCAGGCACGCGTGCCGCGAGCTGCAGCAGCACCTCGCGCTCGGTCGAGAAGGCCGCCGAGCTCACACCCCGCAGGTCGAACTCAGCCGCCCGCAGCATGACGGGCTCAGCGCCCCTCTTCACACGGACCTCGAACTCCACCAGCGCACCGACGTCATGGAGGCGCTTCAAAAGCCTCCAGGAGTCAGAGCTGATCGGAACCCCGAAATCCAAGCTGCTCCGCCGATGTCCGAGAGAACCCTTCTTACTCCTCTTCACCTTATTGCTCATCGAATCAATCCCCTATCGCTGTTGATGGAACCTTGGATGTATTCTCCATACACCCTGCGTGCACTCGAAGAAAGCCGCCCTGACAACCAATCTTAAAGAAAGCATGAAAAGATCACCCGCTCTCAAGCGGATCGTTCAAACTGTCCGAGACAGAAAGAAACGATCCACTAAGATGTCAAATATCGCCCTACTTGTCTAGTATGGATTATCAAGTGCCCGTCTTGTACAGCTACTCCCTCTCCGTCTCGCGCGAGGTGCTCCCATCCTTTTTCTTGAATTTTACGTTAAATACCGGCTCGTACGAGACATCATCTTCTGTGATCTCCACCTCCTGTCCCTTCATGAGTTGCGTAATCGCCATGTCGGTGAGGAGTTGCTTATCGGATGCCATACTCGTCTTGATCTTGTCGATTTCTGCCTGTTCCGTCACAAAATCGGCCTTCACAGCCGCTTCAATACGACGCTTCTTTTCCATCAATTTTTCTAATTCATCCTTCACTTCCTGATACGACTTGGAATGCGTCAACGCATCCTTGTACATATCGTTCAACTCTTTCTGCTTTTTCTGAGAAGTTTTGAGGCGGCGGTAGACGTCAGCGAGGGATGGCATAGGCTAGGGTTCGTGGCGAGCAGTATACCATTGTTTCATTCCTTCCAAGATCCCAGATGTAAACAACTTTTCCAGAGGCTGTTTTGAAAGATCGAGCCAGGCCCATCCAACATGTTCGTGACTTATCTCCATGGCTACGTTTGGATCTTCGACGACTCCCTCGAAAAAGACATACAGAACCTTAAATCCATCCCGAGATTCATGACGTCCTAGCGCAACCGGGGTCGAATCAAGCGAAAAACGAATCTCCGGACCAAGCTCTTCTTGAACTTCTCGTTGGATGATCTCAAAAAACGGCGTTCTGAATTCAGATTCATCGATGCGACCACCTGGAATATCGTAATAGCCCTCAAATAATCCTCCGATCTTTCCATTTAAGCCCAATACATGACCACGTGGATCACGAATAATGGCTTTGAGAGAGACTTGATAGCGTTCAATAGGCATAGAGTTTAAGCAACTTCACGCCGCGAAGGCTCCGCCACCTTTGGCGAAGGTTGCAGCGCGAGAAAATAAACACGAGCCTCCTCGACTGTTTTTGGGTAGAGCTTCCGTCGTTCTTTCACAACTTCATCTGGAAATCCAGTATTTTCCAAACGAGATAGCTCATCCATCATCACGCTGAATATCTCTTGCTGATTCGTCCCCAGCTGAGATATTCGATCAAGAATTCTCTCTCGATACGGGAGAATCTCCTTTCCAATTGAAAGCATAAAGAAACGAGCCAAGTACTCAGCTGAGCGCTTTCCTGGATTCGATAGTTGAGAATCAAGAAATTTCTTATCCAACCTCCCAACAAACACATGATCGATTACTCTTCCTTTCTTCTGCAATCTGTGAACAAATTCTTCACTCAGCACTTTCGCACATTCAGAGTACGTGATCGGTTTTTGCGTGGAATCCGCCCCTAACAGCCCTTGATCTACATCAATATATAAAAATCCATCTATATCAGAAGTAGGCTTGGCATATCCTTTTACTAACGACCCAAACATCCCAAACCCCATTACTTCAGGATGCTCAAACTTCATTTCATCCACAACCAATCGCACATCTTTCACGATCTCCTGAACCCGCGGATCTTCAGACAGCTTCGCTCTTCGTCCTTCGAGCAGAGGAGCAGCTTCACGACGACGATCGGCTTTTTTCGCCTGGATTGCCAACTCTTCAGGAGAAGCAGTGAACATACTCATACTATAAGAATAGTCTTAGTATACCCGAAGAGGTGTTCGAAAGGATCACTCTTCTCTTCTTCTCAATTGACAAAGCCGCTTGAGAGAACTATCGTCATGGGTTGAAGAACGTCGTTTTTTGGTGTTTTCTCTTGAAAACACAAGAGAACGGGGCTTTTCTAACCGTGTCATTGGGACACCGCCCTGGGAGGAGAGAGGACCGCCATGCGACGATTGCTCTGTGTCATCGCCCTCGCGTTCGGCTGCAACAACGTCCCGCCGGAGCCGGACGCGCTCCAGCCCCGAGACATCCCGATCATCGTGTACGAGTACAGAACGGTCGAGGCCGACCCGTGCGGAGGCACGATCGAGACCGCCGTCTGCTGGCAGATGGTGGAGGAGACCCGGTTCGTGATGGAGACGTACGGCCTGCGGGAGGTTCGGCAGCCGTCACCCGGTAGCGAGTCGACCTGCGGTGGCGAAGCCATCACGGTACCCGTCATCTTCAACGGTCGGCTGGTCGAGATGACGATCATGCCGATCCTGCCCGAGCAGGAGATGCGGGACTCCTGCCGCTCGTGCCACGCGCCCGAGCGCTGACTCCAGTCGCTCACTCCCCGCCCCTCAGCGCTGACCAACGACGAGTACCCTTGGTGCGATCCTTCCACTCCTTCTCCGCACCTTCCTACCTGGGGCAGAGCCGCCTGCTCTCCCCGCTCGTCATGAACGCCCGAAGCTCGGACATTCATGACGGTAACAAGCCTTGCTCCTTCAACCCAATCCAACACGCCGCCAGCGCATCCACCAGTCGTTTTGAATGCCAGGTTAACTGCTTTATCAAAAACCGTCCGGGCATATGCCCTTTCATAAGCTGTGTTTTGTGATAACCAACGGTCCACGTGCCATCTTCGCCCTGTTTAATGCGTAAACAAATGAGCCGCGTATTCCACACGAGCGGATCAACTCGAATCACACGCGGAATATGTGAAGAAATATCCTGAGCAGACGGGATCGTGGGCACACGTTCCGCTTCAAAAATCGTCTGCTCATGCCTCCCCCAGCCAAGGGTATTCATCGCTTTCCAAAGCTCAGGCGCGGGCTGCAATCGAGTTCGTTCAAGGTTCAACATCTCCATCTCTACAGAGTACCATCTCACCGCTCATTCTCGAGCAGCTTTAGGCTTCCCGTTTTGGCATGATCACTTCTTCGATTGGATAGACGTCAAAAGCGACTTCATCATACGGATGCGCACGACGAATAGCTTTGAGCACTTCATCTAATCGATCACGCGTACACACCGTTTCTATACGCTCTTCTTCCGTCTCCTCGTACATCCCCACTTTTCCGATCTTTGGATGAGCTCCTTCCATTGGCAAAAAGCGACCAACGCCCTTGGTTGTAAACGTGCAATGCGAATAATTTCCAATCACACCTGCACCTGCGTCCCCCATCGCCTGACGCAATTCATCCGCATGCGACTCGGGCACATACACGACAATTTTTATCCGTGAAGGCATAGTTTAAGTTTTTGGTTTCTTCACAACCAACATATCATATCCAGTCGAGGCTTCGAATTCACGGCTATACAGCACATCGTCGAACGCGAGGAGCACGACTTCACACGTTACACCAACGATCGATCCCATTTTTAGATGACCGCCGATTACACTCCCTTCCTGATCCGATACAGCAATATGAATATGCGACTCCTCTGGTGAGATCGTCCCGGTTGCAGACACGATCTCGTACGACCTATCCCATTCTTTCACCGTCTTTCCATCCGCCATCCGCAACACGACATGAGAGAGATTTCCAACCAATGATAAAACACAGCCCGCGCTCAACTGTTCGCGCTTGGCTACCGCTTCAATCTCTAATCGAAGATCTTGTCCAGGTGTGAGACGAAAAGAAAACTGCTGCATAGCCTAGATTATAAGTGGCCGCCTTAGCGAGGTGGCGGCCAAACCTCTTGTTCAACACCTCACATCTTTCGATGCTCTTTCGAGCGCGGCGCTGCCCTTGCGGGCGTCGACCGGTGGTCAGTGCCTACCCGCCCACGATGAGGCGAGTCGCGCCGATGAAAGTATCGGCGCAGGAATGTGGGTGAAACAACCCCCTTTAGTAACCGGGGCACCTCCTCAGATCAACGCGCGGCCGCCAGCGGCGACGCATGCGGTGAATCTTCGGGAGCCGAATTCGACAGTGAAATGCCTTTTTTCGCACTCTGGTTCCTCCGTGAGCAGGTCTAGCTTGAACAGCGACCGCGCACGGACACATAGTTACAAGAGCGTCTTTAGCACGCAACTTTTCCGACTTCATGCGTATTACAAGAAAAACCCTCGCCAAGGCGAGAGCTTTTCCACACTTCATCAACACGCACTACGCTCCATGACACTTCTTAAACTTCTTTCCGGAACCGCATGGACATGGATCATTGCGGCCAGCGTTTTTGAGATCTGCGCCTGTCACCTCTTTCTGCGCAAATTGCTCGACGTCTTCCCCACCCGTTACCTGCGCCGCTGGAGCGAGCGTGTCTACTTTATTCGCTTCAGCTTCAGCTGCTTCACGCACAAACTTCACTTTAAAGACCGTATGTGTCACGCGCTGCTGGATGAGGTTCTGCAACTCCTGGAAGCGCTGATAGGCTTCTTTTTTGTATTCAACCAATGGATCGCGCTGACCATAGGCCTGCAAATTCACCCCACGGCGCAAGTACTCCATGTTCTCCAAGTGCTCGATCCAGAGATCATCCATCGAACGAAGAAGAATGATTTTCTCAATTTCAGCAAGCGAAACCTGGTCACCGATCTGGTCTTCGAAGGCTTGATAGGCCTTCTTTACCGCACTCATAAGCGCCTCGACCAACTTCGTGCGGGCTTGTGCCTGCCCCTCTCCTTCAAGCGCTTTTTCATCGAGCGTTGGGAGTTCAACCGTCACATCCTGAGGCAAGATCATCTTGCTCGCTTCCGCCAAGCGCGTGAGTTCCCAAGAGGAAACGTCTTCGGCAACGGTGCACGCAGCCACCAATTGTTCCACTTCCTGTTCAAACATGTCCATGACAAACTTCTTCAATGGACGCTCGCCTTCTTTGGTCGGCTCTTCGGCGGCCGCCAAGATTTCGTTGCGCTTCTTGTAGATCGCCGTGCGGTGCTTGTTCAACACATCGTCGTACTCAAGCACATGTTTACGAATATCGAAGTTGTGGCCTTCAACTTTGTGCTGCGCCGACTCGATCGCCTTCGTGAGCACCACATTCTGAATCGCTTCGTCTTCTGGTAGCTTCGTGACTTCCATGACCTTCTTCATGCGATCTGAACTGAAGATACGCATCAAATCGTCTTCGGTTGAAACGTAGAACTGCGTCGTTCCAGGGTCTCCCTGACGACCTGCGCGACCACGCAACTGGTTATCAATGCGACGTGATTCGTGACGTTCTGTACCGATGACATGCAAGCCGCCCAATGCACGCACGGCTTCAGCCTCTGCCTTATCTGGTGGATTTCCACCCAAAATGATGTCGACCCCACGACCAGCCATGTTGGTTGCAACGGTCACGCCGCCACGACGACCAGCCTGCGCAATGATTTCACCTTCACGTTCGTGGTTCTTGGCGTTCAGCACATTATGAGGAATACCGTTTTGGGTGAGGAGCTCACTCAAGACTTCGTTTTTTGCGATGCTCGCTGTACCAACCAAGACCGGCTGACCAAGAGCATGGCGACGCTTAATCTCTGCTGCCACGGCTTTAAACTTCCCAAGTTCGTTACGATATAACAAGTCTGGCAAGTCTTTACGCTGACTTGGTTTATTGGTTGGAATCGTGATGACGTCGAGTTTGTAAATCTTGTAGAACTCTTCGGCTTCAGTAGCGGCAGTACCCGTCATACCAGCCAGTTTTCCGTACAAACGGAAATAATTCTGGAACGTAATCGTTGCGAGTGTTACGGATTCACGCTGAATCGTGACGCGCTCCTTGGCCTCGATCGCTTGGTGCAAGCCTTCCGAGTAACGACGACCTTGCATCAAACGCCCCGTGAATTCATCAACAATAATGACTTCATTATCCTTTACGACGTAATCACGGTCACGGCGGTACAACGCATGCGCACGAAGCGCTTGTTCTAGGTGATGAACCAAACGAACACCTTGGCTATACATGTTCTCAATGCCAAGCCAACCTTCCATTTTCGCAATACCGGCTTCCGTAATCGAAGACGTGCGAAGTTTCTCATCCACCGTGTAATCCTCTTTTTCAATCAACTGTGTAACAAGCTCTGCAAAGCGGTAGTATAACTGCTCAGGCTCTTGGGCTGGAGCCGAAATAATCAGCGGAGTGCGCGCTTCATCGATCAAAATCGAGTCGACTTCATCCACAATCGCGTAGTTCAACCCGCGTTGAACTTTCTGCGCCGCACTCGCCGCCATATTGTCGCGCAAATAATCGAAGCCAAACTCGTTATTCGTTCCATAGGTAATATCGGCTGCGTAGGCCTCACGGCGCGTTACGGGACGAAGGTAATCCATGTCGACACGGAAAGACCCTACCTCATCACGCTCTTCATCATGCTTCGGCTCCGCTTTGAAGGTCGGATCATAGATAAAACTCGCCCCATGCTGAATCGTCGCAACCGAAAGTCCAAGCGCGTAGTGCACCTGACCCATCCACACCGCATCACGTCGAGCCAAGTAATCGTTCACTGTCACAACATGTACCCCTTTTCCGGTCAGCGCATTCAAAAAAGCAGGCGCGGTAGCCATGAGCGTCTTTCCTTCACCCGTACGCATTTCCGCGATGTTCCCACGATGAAGCGCGACACCTGCCATGAGCTGCACATCGTAATGGCGCTGCTTGGTGGCGCGGCGAGATCCTTCACGAACCAGAGCGAAGGCCTCTTCTAAGACATCGTCCAAAGATCGTCCGTTTTGGACTTCTTCCTTCAAGCGCAAGGCACGAGCTTTTAGCTCTTCATCCGTGCAGGTTTGGATTCCAGGCTCAAGGGCCGTAATCCGGTTCACGATTACCTCTAAGCGCTTTACTTCACGGGCATTTGGATCTCCAAAGAGTTTGTTCAGGAAAGACATACGTCTGCAGGATGGTAGCGATTCAGAGCCAAATCGTCCAGCAATCGAAAAACGGACCGATTGGCCCGTTTTTCGCTTTATTAAGCCATTTTATTCGTTTCCGGCCTGATGACGATCCTGAATACGCTCCTTTAAAGAGGATAATTCGGCCCGCAAATGGTCACGAACCTTATCAATAGCCTTATAGAGGTCATCTGCTTCTTTTTCAACACGAATCACCTCTTTCAGGGTATCTACAGCTGTTTTACACGCAAAAATATCCCCTTTCTGATGGTGATGTGTCGTCATCCCAACCTCGACATCAATATGCTTAATTCCATCGAAATACTTGTCTAACCCCTGCATTTTCTCCTCAACATACTGAGCAATAGCCGGCGTCGAATCAATTCCGTGATAGGTAATGTTGATGGTCATAGACGGTGGATAGGGAGAGAGCAAAACCTGCCCTTTAAGAATAACGCTTGAGGAGAAAAGGGACAATTCTCTCAGTCGCCTTCTCCCTAAGCAAACTTGCTTTTTTCAAAGTATTTTATTATATTCTCCGCGCACGATTCGTATCACACCGAGGAGGAGCTGCGATGTTCAAGGTACTGGCCTTCGTTCTCTCGATGACTGCCGATGGGTAGCCGTCCACATCGTTCGTCAACGAGCAGCCGACCACGATCGCCCAGCGCTACGAGTGCTGGGTCCGTGTAGGTCCCATGGTGCGCCCCTGCACCCGGCGCGAACTTCAGCAGACGCTCCGCGAGACCCGGCGCACCCGCGCCAGGGCGCACGCTGAGAGACGCCGGGCTCGAAGCGAGCTCGAGCGTGATATGGAGGCCATGGACCGGGACCTGGAGGAGGGCGAGCGCGAGTTCCGGCGCGACATGCGTGAATTCGAGCGCGACATGCGCGAACTGGAGCGTGAGACCGGGACCCGGTAGCACGCGACGCTAGGCCCACAAGGGCCAAGAACAACTTCTGACTCACGACCCGGCGCACACTCGCGCCTCTACAAGGTCGTGAGTCGTGCGTTATAAAAGGCTACTCAAACCCCACGTACTGCACTTCTTCGTGCATTTCAATGCCGAACTCGTCACGAATTTTTCGCTTGATGAGAGAGATGAGCCCGACCACATCTTGCGCACGTGCCTGACCTTTATTTACCAAGAAGTTTCCGTGTTTTGTACTAACCTCGACCTGACCAACCGCTTGCCCAAGTAAGCCCGCCTGATCAACAAGCCAACCAGCGCCAAGGGATTTGTTTTTGATCATCGACTCAGGAACAGCCACTTCTCGTTGTAATAATTTAATATCTTCTTCATTCGTGAACTCGAAGTTCTTGAACGCACAACCAGCGCTCGACTGCTCCAAAGGCTGTTTTTCCTTGCGCTGACGCATAATATCTTCCATACGCTGCTTCCCCACGGCTGGATCAGGTGAAGGTTTGAGCTCAAGTACACAGCCAAGAATTAAATGCGGTTCGCGCTTAAACAAGCTTTCACGATAACCGAATTCGCACTCCTCTTTTGTGAGCATAAGCCGTTTTCCATCACGAATCCGATAGGCATCAACTGAGACAACCGCGTCTCGCATTTCGCCTCCATAACAACCAGCGTCACCATAGATAGCGCCTCCAATCGTGCCAGGCACCCCGATCGCCCATTCGAATCCGGTTAGCCCTGCCTCCACACTTTTACGTGCAACGAGCCCCGTGATCATGCCACTTTCAACAGTAATGCGGGTTCCTTCGACCGTAAGCGCACGGTTCGCCATTTGAATGAGAAGCCCTTGGTATCCGTCATCTGAGACAAGCAAATTTGAACCACCACCGAACGTGAGCGTTGGAATGCCAAGCTCTTTCGCCACTTCAAACGCTTGAATGGCCGCATCAGAAGAATTTGCAACAAAATATAACCGAGCCGGGCCACCGATGCGAAAGCTCGTGTGTTTATTCATCGGTTCGTTTTCAATAGCTCCTGGAACACGGCTCAAGAACGTAGTCACTTGTTCAGACGAGATCATAGGCAATTTTATAGATATCTCCCGCACCCATAATAAGTAACACATCGCCTGGGACAAGCAATCCACGCAACTGGTCCAACGCATCCGCAGGCGTAGCCGCGTAGACAACCGGTCTGTCCATCGCCGCGATCAAGTCCCTGGATGAAACTGTCTCGTCTTCGGCTTGGTCTCGGCCCTTCACGTCGTAGATCTCAACCAAGACAAGCACATCCGCCAACCCAAAACACGTAACGAATTCCTGGAAGAGATGCTTTGTACGATTGCGATGATGCGGCTGGAAACACAAAACGATGCGACGGTTCGGACAAAACTCTTTTACAGCTTTTAGTGTTTTCGCGACAGCCGTTGGGTGATGTCCGTAATCAGAAAATACGAGAACCCCATTCTTCTCGCCGATTCGCTCCAACCGACGCCAAATACCTCGAAACGAACACAGGGCGTTCGCCGCTTCTTGCGAGGAAAGCTCGAGCGCATGCGAAACGGCATAACACATGATTGCGTTCCGCGCATTCATTTCGCCTGGTACGCCAAGCATCAGTTTCACCCCTCTTCGTGGTCCGGTGAGCTCGAGATGGATTGTTTGTATTTCTGCCTCAACTCGTCGAGATAGCATCTGAATATCAGATTCATCCCCTTCCCCTACACGCATAACTTGAATCGCTTGCTCATCGAGATACCGCTGCTCATCTTTCAACACAAGATTGATTTGTGCATCATCTCCGTTCACGACCAAAACCCCCTTGGCGCGCATCTGTCTCAATAGCTTACGATAGGCATTCCGCATATCTTCCAAGCTTGGATAGATATCAAAATGGTCTGCTTCAATGTTGTTGATCACGAGCACCGTTGGACGATAGGCCAAAAAGTGATGATCGAACTCATCTCCTTCTGCGATCAACCAATCAGACGAACCGATCTCCAGGTTTCCCTCCGCAAGCTGTGGGACACGCGTTCCAACCACAACCGTCGGTTTCAGACCAAGTTGCTTAAACAGTACACCCATCATGGCCGTTGTCGTGCTCTTGCCATGCGTTCCAGCGATCACGACTTGCTTCATAGACTCCCCAAGCAATCCAAGAAATTGGTGGCTGTCGAATGATGGCAGATGTCTACGCTCACCTTCGATGCGTTCTGGATTCGTTTTCTGTGCCGCAGAAGAAAACACGACGACCTCCGCTTTAGCCGGAACATGTTCCGCTGCGTGTCCAATCCGTACATCTACGCCTTTCGCTCGCAATTCTTCTGTCAGCTCGTTCTCTGCCAGATCCGATCCTGAAACAGAAATGCCCAATGATAGCACTAATTTGGCTAGCGCCGAGACATGAATCCCGCCGAGGCCGACAAAATGGACGTGAGCGTAAGGGCAGCGCATAGACAGTCGTAAGCCTACGAAGAACGGGCGAGCTCGTCTAGCGTTACGGCCAGACGGTCAGCGCATGAAGCAACTGCTCAGCCGTACGCTTCCAGGTGTACGTTGCGACCCAAAGCCGTCCCTGTTCACGCAACGCTTGGCGGGAGGCTTCATCACGCACAATCTGATCCAAACACACAGCCAGCGCTTCTGGATCGGCTGGATCGAACCAGAGCGCATTTTCGACACCTACCACCTCCGGCAATGAACCCACTCGCGAACAGACAACGGGACACGCCAAACTCATGGCTTCGAGTGGCGTAAATCCAAAGCCCTCGTACCAAGACGGCTGAATAAGCGCGATCGCCCCCGCCATAAGCACGCGCTTCTCTTCCTCAGACACATAGCCCGTTTGAATAATAAAACCGTCCATGGCGGCATGTGCGATCGCTTGTTGAATCGTCGAATAGCCCTGGGCCTCAGCACCTGCCAAAACCAAAGAGACTGGATCACCCAACCCTCGATCTTCCTTGTAACGGCGAAAGGCTTCAATCAGCGTCAGCAAATTCTTCTTCGTCTCCAACCGACCAACGTACAAAAAATAGGGACCAGAGATACGGTAGCGATCGATTACAGCACGCTTTTCGGCTTCTGAAATTTCTCTTCCAGCCAGATGGTCAACCCCTGGATACACTACGCTCACCTGAGCTGGGTCGGCCTGACAGAAGTGAATCAGCTCTTGTTTGGAATATTCGGAAACGGTTAGCACTCGGCTCGCACGACGAATCGCATCCTTTGCAACGCGTTTTTGCCACCAGCGCTCAGTGGCTGAATACACCTGCGGAACACGGAACGCTCCAACATCATGTACGGTAACAACCGAACGCGCCGGCAAGACACGAGGCAAGGCGTGCGCCGGAACAAACAACACGTCTGGCTTGTGTTGATGAATCTCCAGACTCAACCGTACTTGCGTCCACAGACGCCTGAACGACCAAGACAGCACACGCTCATGCCAGTTTGGTGGCGCCGTCCCGAGATCAGGTGAAAGGGTTTTCCGCGCATACAGCAACCAGGAATAAGCTTCCTGCCCTGCAGTGGTTTTTAAGGCCTGTATCGCATGATGGGCATACCATTCGACGCCCGTTTTTTCCAACACATCTGCTCGGGATGCATCAAGGCCTATCAACATAGGCACAGTGTATCACGCGTGTTAGTATAGACCTCAAGTTCATTTCGTTATTTATGCCTACCGCTACCTCTTCTAAAACGAACACTGCCGTTGCTGCCTTAGCCGCACTTGGCTTGTCAGCCGCTGCTGGGTTCGCTTACTGGGGCGCCCAGAATTGGGACACATTCAACTCGGACTACTACAAAGATGGCTACTTCCAAGAAGTGAACCAAGAGCAGGTAGCTTATAACGAAGAAAAAAAGGACGAAGAGACAGGTGGAATGATCCCTGTGACTCCTGGCTACCGTATCCCAGCCGACATCGTGCCTGGGTATCGAATGCCAGGTGAGACACCAAGCGCCCTCCTGGAAGAGCCGAAGAAACCTGAGCCAATTCCCGAACCAGCATTCGTTGCTCCAGAACCAGAAGAAGATTGGCAAAAGAAGAAAGAGCTGATGATGAATAACGCCGCCAATCAGCCACAGCCAACGGAAGAGACAGTAAACCAGCCAGAAGAGAAGGAACCGGAAACCCCAAACGAAACGATGGATCTGAAGGATAAACAGAAGTACTAATGTTTCCCCGATCGTTTTCACGCCTCACGAAGCACGCGCCGACAGTTTTTGTCAGCGCGTGTTGCGTATTGCTGGATGGAGCCATTCTACGAACCACCTTCCGAGCGAGAACGGATCTACCGCTCGTTTCGCCTTGGGATGTCTTACCTTGGTGGATCTTCCTTCTCTTTGGTCTCGCAACACTGTTTCAGATCGTAGCCGTGCGACTTCTTCCGCGCTGGCTCCAACTCGTCTGCGTTGGGCTACACGCATTCACCGCCTGGGGAACAGCGCTCATTGTCTACCAGCTAGGGTTCGGCTTTGATCCGTTCCTGCATCAAGCGGCCGAACAACATCTCGCAGCACATCACTCGATTTCGCTCGCAACACCGCTCTATCTTGGGCAGTATCTGATCGTTTGGGGACTTCATGCACTGTCTCGCGTATCGGTTATCCGAATCGATCAACTTCTCGTCCCGGTGGCGAGCGTATTGCTCATTCCCCTCCTTCAACGAACGCAACGTTTTCTTCCCATTGCGCTGTTTTTGCTTCCGATTTCTTGGTTTAGCTTTACCATTCCGTTTCATACGGCATTTCTCTGCTTCGTGACCGCTCTCTGTCTTAGTAAGACGCTTGATCGCCCTTGGAAGCGTTGGGTACTCATCGCTCTCGGATTACTCAGCCTGTCTATCCATCCTCTGATGGGAATTCCCTGCTGTCTTTTCGTAGCAAGCTCACTTGCTCGTGGAACCAAGTGGCACCGGCTCTCAAGTCTCATTCTCTCAGCAGGCATTCCCCTCGGCCTTCTGGCGGGATTTGGAGCCTACGTCACTCTTCAAGGCGCCGCGCTAGAGCTTCCCACCGTAGGACAAATCGGTACTTCATTCGTTGCGCTCTTTGGAACAGCCTATCGTTTTTCGGCTGAGACGCCTGGTGTAAGTCTACTCTACGGATTCTTAAGTCTCTGGCCATTTGCGCTTTGTCTTATTGGACTGCATGTAAATCTCAAAGCACAAACCATCTGGCAGATCGAGCGTCGAATGACGGCGATCGGTATCTTTGTCTCGGCCATTCTTCTCGCCTGCTTCGTTCGACTCCCAGGAATTATCGCTCACGAACAGTTCGAATTTCCGCTTCGACTCCTTCAGCTCGTTCCGTTCTTCTTTTTGCCCGATATCGCTCAGCTGATCGAATCGCATTTCTCAACACCTGCAACAAGACAACAACAACTGACACAGATCGCCGCTGCTATCGCCATCTCTCTCATCGTCGTCACCCAATGGTTTGCAAGTTACCCCCAAAACAACGCGATTGTACATGCGTATGCGCCAAGCGTGAGTCGTTTCGAATACTCCGCTCTTGATTGGATCGAAAGAGAGCGTAGTCAGCAACCGTTCATCGTTCTGTCTCATCAGCTCCTGGCTGGTGCCGCCCTCCAAACACGTGGCTTTGAACAAACAATTACAACCTGTCACGGAACGCATCTTCGGTACGCGATTCCCACTGGCGATGCGCTGTACCAAGATTTTTTGAATCTCTTCCGAGCACGTGACATCGAGCCACTCCTCACCCGACTTCGCGCCTGTTATGGAGAGGCAGACCTCTTCATCAGCTTTCCATTAAGCTGGGACCCAGGCAACGCGGTCATGCGACACCTAGAACCATTCATTGAAACACAACAAACAGAAAACCCGCACCTGCGGGTTCTGAAACTTCGAACACCCTCTCCTTAAGACGAGAACACACTGCGCTTGTAGGCCTCCAAGTTTTCCAGTGCGATCCCCGTTCCTTTTGCTACACACAGCTGAGGATTATCCGCCACGAAAGTTGGAACACCCGTCGCTTCTGCAAACAGACGATCCAAGTTACGTAACTGCGAGGATCCACCAGACAAGACCATTCCTTTCTGCATCACGTCAGCCGAGAGCTCTGGCGGCGTACCGCGTAACACCTCTTTAATCGCTTCAACGATGCCTTGGAGCTCATGCTGAATCGCATCGGTTACATCATCACTTGTCACGGTAACAACACGCGGCAAGCCGCTCATCATGTCACGACCCTTGATTTCCATCTCAAGTTTCTCTTCGAGATACAGCGCTGACCCGATACGAATCTTCACCTCTTCGGCCGTACGCTCACCGATGGCGAGCCCATATTTGCGACGCACGTGTTCCTGAATGGCTGCATCGAGCTTATTTCCCCCAATGCGCACTGATGCGGACGATACGATCCCACCCAACGAAATAACGGCGATTTCCGAGGTACCACCACCGATATCGATGATCATGTGACCGGAAGCAGAGCCGATCGGAATATCCGCTCCAATCGCCGCTACAACTGGCTCCTTGATGATGTAAGCCGCCTTCGCTCCCGCTGAGAGCGTGGCGTCAATCACGGCACGGCGCTCCGTCGAAGTAATCCCTCCAGGAACCGCCACCATCACTTCTGGTCGAAACAAACGCACTCCACCCATCGCTTTGTTAATAAAATAACGCAACATCGCTTCTGTTGTGCGATAGTCTGCGATCACCCCATCTTTCAACGGACGCTTAGCCACAATACTATCCGGTGTGCGCCCAATCATATCTTTCGCCGCCGCTCCAACCGACAACACACGCTTATCTGCGAGAGAGATTGCCACAACCGATGGCTCATGAATAATGATCCCTTTGTTTGGGATGTAGACCAGAACCGTTGTTGTACCAAGATCAATACCGATTTTTTTGCCGAACATAGACGGAAACGGTGAGGGTTAAAAACGGACGCGGAATGTACGATCGCGATCGAGCGGCATCGTAAGTCGATAACGCTGATCACCGAATTCAGCCTGAGCTTCCGGAGGCTCCGCTGCCCTCACGTTCTTACCGAGCGCGTGATCGATCGTCAAACGAGAGTTATTTCCAGGTTGACGCTGAACAAGCAAATCGTAGTCGCCTGTCGCGCGTATCTTCTCCAACACAGCCGCTGGTAGCCGGTACGTGAAACGCAATTCGCGGGTTTCATTTGGTTCAATCGCCCAAAACGCTCCAAAGACGCTCTTTCCAAGATCTTTAAAGACATCGACCGTCCCCGGCTCCACCCGTCCACCCGCCTGGTTCTTATCCTTTGCCATCGCGCCCGTCGCTGACACCAATTCACTCCCCTCTGGCACGTAGACGCGGACGTAATCGCGATAACGCGTGTAACGCCAATCCACCGTCCGAACCGTATTGCGATAACGAAGCGTTACCGTAGCGAGACCTTTTTCTAAGTCTAGGCTGTAATGTACCTGTTTCTCCATTTTTCCGTCCGTTTTATAGGCCGCCAAGTTGGTATCAATCACCCACAAATAGTCTTCTGCCGCTCCCGCAACACGGCCGGTCCAGGCTCGTGCATCAAGTAACGCCAACGTTCGCGATTCTCTCAAGTAAAACAAGACATTTTTCTCAGTTAAGTTATCGCTCAACAAATCAAGCACCTCAGGAAGACGGCTGGTCGACTGCTGCATGAGTTGCTTAAACAACGCGTCGCCAACCCGCAACACAATTTCTTTACGTTGATCAACGGTCAGCCCTTTATTCAAGAACCCTTGCTCCGCTTCATACTGAAGCTGATCAAAGAAATCGTCCGCTGTAAAAATTCGACCATCCACAGTAATCGGTCCCGTAAACCGGAACAGGTCCTTAAAAAATTCCGGGGTGAAAGCGATCACCCCATCTAACCGGTCAACGGTACTGCTCGAAGCCATCGCTCGCTCGCCTAAGTAGGTCTTCATGATATCTTCGGCTGAGGTTGGGAAATCTGGTGACCAGTTACGATCACGCAAGAACCAGGCAGAAACCCCCAAATACTGTTGCATCGGTCCTGGTGGCACATCCTTCCAGCGCGTACTCACTGGATTATCAATCGCATAGACGTCATCAAACCGCATCTCTTTGATATCGGCCGACTGAACACGTAGGTACCCGATTGTCCCGATAAACCCACCGGTTGGGCGAAGTTCATCGCTATTTTGGAGAATCACCAGGTATCTATTCTCACTCGGATGACCAACGAGCGGCAGAAGCAGATCTAAAAATGAGATAAGCTGATCCGCTCGCTTGGTGAGCTCAGGTAAACGCGAGGCATAGGCGGCAACCGGCGCCATCATCGAGCTTTGACGGGCTTCTGTTGGCAAGTCCGTCCAGAGAGACGCTGCTAACTTAATTTTCTCCCGTGCTTGTCGCAGCTCTGGCAACAAACTCGCAAAACGCGACAGGATTTCTTCTTTCTCTGCCGGGCTTAGGGCCGCAAACGGACGACCCGACACGATCGATCCATCGATTCCGCGTTCAACCAACCCCACCGACTCTAAGACTTTTTCAAACCCAGACGCCGCACGGACTGTTTGATCAACCCCATCAGACAAGGTTTGCGCGATCTCCATGATGCGCTCTAGCGTTCTAATATCTCGCCCCACAACCGGCCATTCACGAAGCGGACGCAGCCGATCGACGCCTGTCGCAAGCCGATCCAACGCTTGCATGAACTCAGGCATCCTGCCCTCGGCCGCAATGAAGTCGCGACGATCCACATCCTGACGAATCGCTTGGGTCACCGTTTTCAAACTCGAAACAGACGTCCCGAGGTATACGGCGCCATAAATCACGACCGCACACACGATCAAGGCAATTCCAATAAGTAGTCCAGACAATACTAACACCAGCTTTTTGAGCGGATGTGGGGTCAGAACCGGTAATACAGGGGGCGAAGACGGCGAAACACTCGGCTGATATGACACCTCTTCAACCGGCTTTTCTAGAAACGTTGGCCGAGATTCTCTTCGCTCTTCCTCTACAGGAACGTGCGTTTCCGTTTGACTATGCGAATCCTCCTCCGGTGGCGGAAGCTCCGGTACAGCAGGACAGGTTAAAAAGTTGGGACGGATCTCGTCTGACACGAGACCCATTGTAC
>CAYQAL010000002.1:4957-49848 GCA_964415465.1 uncultured Gammaproteobacteria bacterium | reverse complement strand
CTCGGGTCTTGTACTCACCGCCCGTCAAGTCAAGAGAGTCGGAAATACCCGAAGGTCCTGATGAGGGAACGAAGGTAGAGCCGATGATAGGGACTAAGTCGTAACAAGGCATGTGTAGCGGAAGCTGCGCATGGATCACCTCCTTTCTAGGGAGAAATTTGATAAGACGCTACGGCGCATTATCTATCACCCGACGGTCGAATATTCTTGTTTAAGAATACGTCAAAGTCAGACGTTTCATTGCGGTCACTTTTCTGAAGGTTCAAAGGGAAAACACCCTGGACTCAACAGTTCAGGGTGTTTTGTATCCAAATAGTTTTTTATATTTTCGTGTATTTTACTTAAAATCTAGGGGTTTTCTTGACTTTTATTATTACTCATGGTAAGAAAGCGCGTTCCTCGCTGGGCTTAGTCATGAGCCAGTCGATGGAGCGTTGCACCTCACGGAACTGACAAAGAAAGCTGAAAGGCTCATCGGTTGGTTCTTTTTTGTGCAAGAGGCTCTTTCGACAACCTGTAGGAACAACAGGAAAGGAAACAAAAGGGAAGGACCATCAAACGAAAACAACGTGCGATGGATCTGGATTGTCTGAAGATAGGTGTTCGAGTTCAAGGTTCAGCTGCCCAAGTCTCAATCGCGGCTAGCCACGAGGTGTGGTGTCCGCATCAGGAGGGTCCCGCCATGGCGCGACTTCGTTTCTCGTTCATCATCAAGAGCCTGGCGTTCGCCGGCGCGCTCTGCGCGGCCGGCTGCGCCTCCGACGTCCGCCCCAACGAGGCGGACGGCGGCACCGACAACCAGAGCGACGTCACCATGGTCGCGGACAACCCGCCGGCCATGGACGTCGTGACGCCGCCGGCGGACAGCTCGTCGAGCTTCTGCCGACGCGGCGACCAGCGCGTCTGCCTCTGCCCCGGCGACCAGCTCATGCGGCCGAGTGGGGTCCAGGTGTGCAGCGAGGACCGCGAGGGCTTCGACAACTGCCAGTGCCCGATGCCCGACGCGGGCTCGGTCGACGTCATCGTCACGCCCGACGTCCCCGCCTGCAGCCCGACCTGCTCCGCCGACCAGACCTGCGCGCAGGGCCGCTGCGTCTCCAACTGCCAGCGCGCGTGCGTCGGCCGCGAGACCTGCGTCCTCACCGCCAGCACGGGCTGGAGCTGCCAGGACCTCACCCCGCCCGACGCGAGCGCGCCGTTCTGCCGCCCCGGCGACGGCCGCCAGTGCCTGTGCCTGGGCGACGACCCCGGGCGCCCCAGCGGCGTGCAGACCTGCAACGGCGCGATGAACGGCTACGACAACTGCCAGTGCCCGACCCGCGACGCGGGCTCGGTCGACACCGGCATCGTCGACGCCTCCACCGACGTCGTCATCCCGCCGCCCGACGTCGCCGTCGACGCCCCGCTCGCCTGCGAGATGGGGCGCGCGAACTGCGACGGCAACATCGCCAACGGCTGCGAGGTGAACACCCTGAACGACGAGGTGAACTGCGGGCGGTGCAACGGCACCTGCCCGGCGCGCGCGAACAGTGCCCCGCTCTGCAACGGGGGGCGCTGCGACTTCGTCTGCGCGACCAGCTTCGCCAACTGCAACAACAGCCTGGCCGACGGCTGCGAGACCGACACGCGCACCAGCGTGACCAACTGCGGCGTCTGCGGCACCCGCTGCCCGGCGCGCCCGCACGCGGTCCCGACCTGCGCCTCGAGCACCTGCGGGTTCACCTGCGACGTCGGCTTCGCCGACTGCAACGGCAACCCCGTGGACGGCTGCGAGGTCGACCTCAACACCGCCGCCGCCAACTGCGGCCGGTGCGGCAACGCCTGCCCCGGCGGTTCGACCTGCGGGGGCGGCGCGTGCACCTTCGCCTGCAACCCGACCGACGCCGGCGTCGTGCTCACCTCCTGCTCCGGCAGCGCGGTGTGCCTCGACCTCTCGTCGAACCTCGGGAACTGCGGCCGGTGCGGCAACGTGTGCACCACGGGCGGCAACGGCCACCCGGTGTGCACCGCCAGCCAGTGCCGCTCCGCCTGCAACGCGGGCTTCGGTGACTGCGACTCGCTCACGGCCAACGGCTGCGAGATCCAGACCACCGACAACCCCGCCCACTGCGGCCGGTGCGGGAACGCCTGCCCGGCGCGCCCGAACAGCGCCCCCGCCTGCGTGAACAGCGCCTGCGGGTTCGCCTGCAACGCGGGCTTCGGCGACTGCAACTACTACGCGAACGACGGCTGCGAGACCAACACCCGCACCGACGTGAACAACTGCGGCGGCTGCTCCCGCCAGTGCCTTCCGGGCCAGTCCTGCACCGACGGCATCTGCGTCGGCGCGCCCTCCCCGGAGTGCCCCGTGGGGCAGACGAACTGCGGGTCCCGATCGCGCCCGCTCTGCTACAACCTCACCAACGACCACGAGAACTGCGGCGGCTGCGGCTACTGGTGCGGCTCCCGCCAGACCTGCGTGTCCGGCGACTGCCGCCTCTGCCCGACGGGGCAGGTGGCGTGCGACAACATCTGCCGCGACACGCAGAGCGACAACTTCAACTGCGGCGCCTGCGGCCGCATCTGCCCGACGGGGCAGGCCTGCAACGCGGGCGTGTGCACCATCTCCTGCCCGACGGGGCAGACCCCCTGCAGCGGCGTCTGCCGCAGCACGTCCAACGACGTGAACAACTGCGGCGGCTGCGGCGTCCTCTGCCCGCTGCGCGCCAACGCCACCGGCACCGCCTGCACGGGCGGCGCCTGCAGCTATGGCTCGTGCAACGCGGGCTGGGGCGACTGCAACAACGTGGTGGGCGACGGCTGCGAGGCTCCGCTCAACACGAACGCCAACTGCGGCGGGTGCGGCCGCGTGTGCGTGGGCAGCACCACCTGCTCGGGCGGCGCCTGCGTCTCGACCATCCCGGTCGACGCCGGCATGCTCGACTCCGGCAGCCCGGACGCCGGCACCCCCGACGCGAGCCCGACCGACATCGGCTCCGTCGACGGCACCCCCGGCTCCATGGGCCCCGAGTTCGCCGACGTGTCGGTGGCCGACGGGCACATGGGGTGCGGAACGATGCAGGGGAACGTCGTCGCGTACGACCCGATGGGCGTCGCCATCGGTCGCGGCGCCGGCGTGCTCTACAGCACCGCGCGGCGCCTCGACATCACGACCTGGCCCACTGGCGCCTCCATCTGCTTCGACTTCGACTGCAATGGACGCCAGCTCACGCTGACGTCCAGCCAGCTCGGGCGGTCGGGGACGGAGATCGGGTGGACGATCTCCACCAACCGGGTCGTCGCCTCCTCCGGCGGCCCCCTCGGGCGCATCGACGGACTCGCGCGCGTCATCAACACGCCCTTCGGCGTGAAGCTGTGCACGCGGTTCGACGGGACGACCATCACGTCGTTCTGACCCACCCCACCGACCTTGCTGAGCGCTCGTCCAACGCTCGTGAGGTCACCCACCTTCGCCCCTTCATGAGGTAACACCCTCGACTCAACTACAGCCCTAAGAGGCTCGGAGGAGAGGCTGGGACACGCCTTCGCGTGTCCACGAACGACCAACGCTCACCGCGTCCCGTTCACAGTCTGCTCCTCACCTCGGATGACTACTTGATCTCACGATCGAGTATCTGAGAGGAATGAGAAAAAAGACATCGCACAGCGCGGTGTCTTTTTTCGTTCAGTGGAGCGGATATGCTATTCTTGGCTCATGTCGTCGGGTGCTCCTCGACAATTTACGATCGAGACGATGTTCGATCATCTCAACGCAACGCGCTCAATTTGGCCGCGCATTGGTTGGGGTTTGTTTTTATGTGTCTTGGTAGGCGCGATTTGTATCGCCTTAGGCTTTGGGCTGAGCATTTGGTCTGCCTTGATTGGAATTATCGTGCTTCTCATTACTTGGCGCGCGCCGTACTTCGTGTTTTATTTGGCGATCTTTGGAGCTCCATTCATTGGTTGGGTTGTATCGCTGTCTACGGGAACGGTTGAGATAGGGGAGCGTGCGTTTGGTGGGTCTGTTGATGTGCCGGTTGCTGATTTGCTTGCACTGGTTGCTTTAGCTGCATGGGCGTTTCGGTTGTTATTTATTTGGCAAAAGCGTAAGCAAGCGGATTGGAAGCCTTGGTTGCCGTTGGGAGTTTCGTTCAGCTTATTGGTCATTGCACACATTCTTTCGTCGTTTTCGATTGCTCAGCCAAATGTCTTGTTGGTCGTGAAATATGCGCTCCGTCCCGTGTTATTTTCGTACATCGCTTGGGTGTTGCTGCCAGTAAACTTTTTGCGATCTCGTCGTCGATTTCTCCTTACGCTTCAGTTGCTCATTGGTTCAGGTGTACTCTTTGCCCTGGACGGATTCCGTTCGCTCTTTGTCTTTAATGGATCATTGCATCGTGCTCAACCATTGCCGATCTTCGGTATTTCGCCGATTGGAACGAATCACAACGTCTTGGCTGAGTGGCTCGTATTTATCGCGCCAATCAGCTTGTGTGCGGCAACGCTTACACAGGATCGGCAGCAGAAGAATATCCTGTATGTCATCGCTGGGTTCATAACGCTGATTGCGCTCTTAACCTTTGCGCGTTCTGCTTGGATTGCCTTGCTTCTTCAAGCGGCTTGTTTGATCTATTTGAATTATCGCCAGGAAGTGCGACGTTATTGGCAAAAACTAGTAACCGCCGTTGTTCTTTTGTCTCCACTCGCGATCTACATGGCCGTCTTCTCGAGCCGAACCGAAGTTCAAAGCTCAACCGATTCACGTTCAATGATGGCTGGTATTGCCTGGAGTTTGTTCAAGAATAGCCCATGGATTGGCGTGGGAGCTGGAACATTCGCTGAGCGTATCGGAGCGACGTGGCTCTTTGCCTACGAATTTGGTGCGCCACTAGATTCACACGGCATTTTGCAGAAGTTGTTGGCGGAGACTGGATTGATTGGGTTTGCTGCGTTTGGACTCGTTGTGATCGTGCTTGCTCGTTGGCTGTGGCGAGTTTGGAATGCTTTCAAGGTGAACTCGATTGAACGTCGTGCGTTCGCTTGTCTGATTGTTGCTGTCATCGGTGCTTTCTCTTACCAGATTTTTAACACGACGTATTGGTCTGCTAAGTTGTGGTTGCCAGTTGGGATTGTGCTCGCGGGTGGCCGTATCTTGCTTTCACGCGAGCGAACGCAAGACCCTGATTTCTTAGTTACTCACGATGTCTAAGCCACGCCTGACCCACGTTGTTTCAGCGCTGACCCGTGGAGGGGCGGAACGCATGGTATTTGATTTGATCAGCTGTTTGAAAGATCGGTATGATATTCGCTTGCTATCGGTGATTAGCGGCGAGATGGAGGCGGAGTTTCGATCGCTCGGAATAGACGTGGTTCTGTCGCCAGCGGGTAACAATAAGCTTGGGTTGATGAAATTTTTTGCACGTGAACTGCGCGAACATCGTCCGGATATTTTGCATACCCATTTAGGAGGAGATATCTGGGCTGGGTTCTCAGCCTATTGGCAGAAGATTCATCCGTGGATTTCTACGATTCACAATGAAGATCACGATGATCCGTGGTCGCGCACGGTTTTGCGTCGCTTCGCGGCTCGACGAGCCGATCACATTGTCTGCGTATCCCATGAAGTGAAGGCTTACGCCCACTTGAAGTTTGGCGCGCCTCAGAGTGCGTTGTCAGTGATCCCGAATGGCATCGATCTTGCCACCATTCAACAGCGTCCGCCGCGTCCGTTTCGAGATGTTCCGCAGTTGTTATGTATTGGACGATTGGTTACACAAAAAGGCCAAGAAACGCTTCTGAAAGCGCTCGCCCGAGTGAAGCGTCCCTGGCGATTGGACATTTGTGGGGATGGGCCAGAACGGTTGCGTTTAGAGCGGTTGACCGAATCGCTCGGCATTTTGCCGCGTGTCAGATTCCTGGGTGTTGTGGATGATGTGAAGCGTCGTTTGGCGGAAGCGGATCTATTCTGTTTGCCGTCGCGTTGGGAAGGGCAGGGGATTGTTGTTCTGGAAGCAGCAGCCAGTGCGACGCCATTGCTTCTTAGCGATCTTCCAGTCTTTCACGAGTGGTTTGATGAAACGTCCGTGCAGTTTGCTTCGGTGGATGATGTAGATGCTTGGACACAGAGCATTGAACGAAGTTTGCAACAGCCGGCGTTTGCCATACAATCCGCGCAGCGCGCCCGAACGATTGTCTTGGAGCGTGGCACGCGCGAGAAAATGGCGGCTGCATACGACGCACTCTATACACGTTGGCTACATACCTATGCGCATTCTTCAGGTAAATAAGTTTTTTGATCTTCACGGGGGAGCGGAAATCTACATGCATCGGTTGAGTAAGGCGCAGCGTGAAGCGGGGCATGAGGTGCACGAATTCTCGACCAACTCAGAAAAAAATCTTCCCTCTGACGACCAGAGCTATTTTGTTACAAGAAATGTCTTGAACCAATGGCAAGGTCCGGTAAAAGATGCGAAGAAAGCGGCGCAATTCATTTGGAACCGCGAAGCGGAAGCGTCGATCCGGAAGATGCTTCGAGAATACAAGCCGGATATCGTGCACGTACATAATATCTACCATCATCTTTCTGCATCCGTCTTGCGCCCAATCCGTGAATACAAAATTCCCTGCGTTCAAACACTGCATGACTACAAGCTCGCCTGTCCGAGTTACAGCATGTTCACGCAAGGCGCGCCGTGCGAACGCTGCAAAGGCGGAAAGTATTTGAATGCGGTGAAGTACAACTGTGTGTTTGCCTCGGTTCCAGGGAATTTGCTTGTTGCCTTTGAAATGGGCTTCACAAAGTCGTTTCAAATGTATGAAAAAACCATGCAGGCGTTCATTTGTCCGTCTCGCTTCATGCAGGACAAAATGAAAGAGTGGGGCGAACCGGCGAGTAAGCTTGTGTATGCCCCGAACCCAGTAACGGTGGGAGAGGTTCCGGCTTCACGTGGAGGGGGCTATGTGCTCATCGCTGGACGTCTCTCAAAAGAAAAAGGCATCGATTCGTTTTTGAAGGCAGCCGTTCAGATTCCAGAACTGAAGGTGAAGATTGCTGGTCGTGGCCCAGAAGAAGAGCTGCTTCAGAGAATCGTGCGCGAGGCGGGTGCCAAGAACATCGAGTTTTTGGGCTTTCAATCACCCGATGCGCTCAGTGTGATTCGTGCAAAAGCCGATGCGCTCATCATGTCATCTATCTGGTATGAGAACGCATCGACCTCTGTGCTTGAGGCGATGGGTGACGGAATTCCCTGTATTGGAACCCGTATCGGCGGAACACCGGAGCTGATTGAAGACGGAAAAGATGGTTGGCTCGTGAAGCCAGGTGATGTGCAAGATTGGATCGCCGTATTAAATGACTTCCTGCGTACACCGGAAGAAGAGCGAGCCCGTCGTGGGATGTCCGCACGCCGTAAAATCTTAGAGACGCGCACTTGGGCCAAGCATCTTGCGGATCTCGATCGGATTTACGCCGACGCCATTCAAACCATGCGAGCTCCTCTCATCTAATCGTGGTATACTTTTGTCATCTATGAACTTGATCCTTCAGATCTTGATCGGTGTCGTGATTGCGGGTGTTGGTGTCTTCTTTGTCATCAAGACCGCTACGGTTCTCGACATGTTCGGTGGAGTGGATTGGGCTGAGCGTCATTTGGGCGGATCGCGCTTGTTTTACAAGCTCCTCGGCATCGTCTTTATTCTGCTCGGTTTAATTGTTGCGACCAACATGTGGGACGCCCTTTTGAACGCGACACTTGGTTCATTCTTTGGTCCAAAAAAACTCTGAGCCTATGATTCGGCAGGCGATGAGTTCAACTGATGTCTTGAATCCATTCAAACTGCTTGAACGGATCGGGTTACGGCGTGGAGCTTGGGTGGCTGATCTCGGCTGTGGAAGTACGGGTCATTTTGTGTTTCCAGCGGCTCAGATGGTTGGGGCCGATGGGAAGGTCTTTGCGGTTGATATTCGGAAGCCAGCGCTTCAATCGATTGAAAAGGCGGCGCGTCACGAGCACTTCTGGAATGTCGAAACTATTTGGTCGGATATTGAAGTGGTTGGTGCGGCCCGTATTCCGGATGCCTCGCTCGACCTCACCCTTGTCGTGGATAACTTGTATCTCGCGGAACATCGTGATGGATTGGTTCAAGAAGCCTGGCGTGTCACCAAGCCAGGTGGTGTGTTGCTGTGTGTCGAATGGATGCCAGGCAAGGCTCTGCTTGGTCCTTCAGATGATCGACGGTTAAAGCAAGCGGAAGCCGATCATATCTGGCGTCGTCATGGATGGGTCGCTCAAGCGGCCTTCGAAGCGGGAGAATTCCATTACGCGTTACAATACGAACGTCCGATCGGTGAGTCACGAGTGAGGGTTGGTCATGTTGCATTGCCCACCGCATCGCATTGACGAATTGACCGCTCGTGTGGCATTACAAGCCCATCTCTATGCCTGGATTCTTGTCTTTCTCTTACTGGTTCTCGCTCTACCCACCCGCGCTTCAGATGCGCGCGCAGATCGTGTTAGGCGCGATTTTTATCCTCTTGATCGCGGCTGGATTGTTGACGTTGTTCGTGTGGCGCCGCAGCCAAACATCTAAAATGCGTCGTCATGCCTTGTCACGAGCGGGTCATGGTCTTGTCTGGGCCGGTATTTCTGGAATTATCTGGCTCCTCATGACGGTGTCGGGCGTTCCGGTGCTCGGTATGCGCTTGTGGCTCATTATTGGCGCGATCTTCTTTGCATGGGTCTTGGTTGGTCCAATTCGTGAATGGCGCACGACTATCCCACTGCAAGAACAAGGAGCGGCTCAGAAAGCTTCGTACGAAAAATGGCTCCCAAAGCCCAAAAAATAGTTCGCCCGAACGAGCGCGGACAGATTGGCCGCCAGGGTGAGCAACTGGCGGTCGATTTTTTAGAAGCGCAGGGCTGTGTGATTGTGGCACGTAACTGGCGCTGTCGGTTCGGGGAGATCGACATCATTGCAGAGCGAGATCGAATCATTCACTTTATCGAAGTTAAAACGCGTCGGGGAAGCGCCTTTGGCTATCCGGAAGAGTCGGTCACGAGTGCAAAGCGCCAGCGCTGGTTTCGAGCGATCGAGTATTGGCTGCAGTTCGTGGCGCCCCAGGTTCGCACCTATCAGGCGGACGTTATCTCTATCCTGTGGACAATGGGCGAACCTCGAATCGAATGGATCCAGAATGTCGCCGAATAGCCAAGTATATTTGGCTTATTTTAGCCAAAAAAGAGCCAAAATTCGTTGACAAATACCAAAAAATGTGCTTAACTATAAGGTTATGTCAAAACCGCTGACAATCGTCATGATTGGGCAAAAAGGCCTCCCGGCTCGTTCTGGGGGGATCGAACGCCACGTTTCCTCGGTTGCGACGGGGTTGGTTTCGCGTGGCTATCGCGTGGTCGTGTATGGACGTCGTTGGTATGTCGGAAACGGTGTCGCCCCTCAGGGGGTTGAACAGCGGTTTAGTTCTGGGATCCGAACCAAGCATTTGGATGCGATTACGCATTCATTTACAGCGCTCTGGGATGCGCGGCGTGTAAAACCAGATGTAGTTCATCTGCAGGGGTCGAGTGTTGCCTTGCTCGCACCCATTGCCCGCTTGTTTCACCCTAAAGCAAAGCTCGTTGTCACCTTTCATTGCATAGATGCTGGTCATGCGAAGTGGAATTGGCTTGCGAAAAAGATCCTCCGCCTTGGTGAATGGGTCTCATGCCGTGTTCCAGATAAAACGATTGTGGTTTCGCAAACCCTGCTTCGTGATTGCTTAAAGCGTTTCTCAACGCAAACGGTCTATATTTCCCATCCGTTTGATGTTGAAAAAAACCAAGTTCCAACGGAGCCATTAGCTGCATTCGGATTGACGAAAGATCAGTATTTGATTTCGGCTGGTCGCCTAGTGCCAAACAAGCATATCCACTTACTGATTCAGGCCTATGCGAAGGTTCGTGAAGCACGTCCGGATTTATTTGCGCATATTCCACTGGTTATCGTGGGTGGTGGAGTCTGGACTGACTCGTATGTGTCTTGGCTGTCTCAGTTAGCGGCAAGTGTTCCAGGGGTACAGCTTCTCGGTGAGCGCTGTGGTATTGAGTTAGCCGCCTTGCAGGCACACGCGATGGCTCATGTCTTTCCAACGCTCACGGAAGGTTTGTCGTTCGCTATGTTGGAGGCGGGTGCCTTTGCTCGTCCTGCGTTAGCCACGGCTTTACCTCAAAATGAAGAAGCCTTGGGCAAATCCGTCATCAAAGTTCGCGTGAATGACGTGGCGGACCTAGCTCGTGGCCTCATCGAGCTTGCTTCTCTGACTTCGGAAGAGCGACAGAAGATGGGGGAGGAGACTCGAGCTCACGTTGAACGCGCCTTCCACCCGGTCGATCGTATCGATGATTTGGATCGTTTCTACCGCGAGCTCTGTGGCCGTTCACTTGAGCTTGTAACGCCAGCTTTGAGTGCGTAAATGCCCCAAAGTCCGAAATACCCAACCATTTTTTTGCCAAGTCCTTCAGTTTTTCCGAAGGACTTGGCATTTTGGCTTGTTTTTGCTAAATTAGCTCCTAATCTCTAGGAGATATGTATTCTTGGTTGCTCTGCCAACAAGGGGAAGAATTTCGCTCTATGTAGCGATTTTACTCACTACTCATGTCTTCGCTCGTCGATACCTATTTGGTATTTCGCATCCGTTCAGAAGGGGATAAGACGGCTTTCGCGCGGTTATACGATCGCCACGTCTCGTCTCTCTATCGTTTTGTATTGGCGAAAATGTCCCAGCGGGAGGCGGCAGAAGACCTTGTATCTGAGGTATTTTTAGACTTGTGGGAGATTATTTCAAAGCGTACAGAGGAGATTCAAAGCGTTCGTGGCCTGATGTATCGCATTGCTCGACGAAAGATTATCGACGCCTATCGTCGCGACAAGCGTCGCCCGGTGGAGTCTCTCCAGGAAGACGCTGTAACAGATGATGAAGCTGGAGCGACTACTGTAAGTGAGAAGGAAGTCTCAGATCGAGGAAAGAGCCACAAACAAGCCGAAGTTCAAGCTGAAGCGGCTCTCCTCCTCCGTCATATCAAGAAGCTCAAAGAAGATTACCAAGACGTGTTGCTCCTGCGCTTGGTCGAGGACCTCTCCTTTCCGGAGATTGCTCAAGCCCTCGATAAGTCGCATGCTAACGTTCGAGTGATCTACCATCGAGCCCTGATGCTCCTGAAGACCTTCCTCGATTAACTCCTATGCGCGACCTTCGCTCACCCCGTCTCCGCCGCATGCTCACTGAGCTCCGCTCAGTGCAGCCGGATTCGGCGTGGACTCTGAAGACGCGCGAGTCGTTGCTTGAAAAAATTGGCGCTGCTGGGGTTGTCCATGTGTCGTTTGGTGAGCGTGTGCGATTGGTGCTCCGTTCATTGGTACCAACCTCTGCTCGCACAGTACTTCGTGGCCCAGCGGCTGCCTTGCTGTCGGGTATTGGATTGATTATTGGTGGTTCGATGGCAGGCGTGTCGGCGGCTGAGCAAGCGGTGCCGGGTGATTTGCTTTTCCCAGTGAAGCTCGTTTCTGAACAAACACGCCTCGTGTTGACGACAGACAAAAAAGAAAAGGTTCGTTTGAAGGGGGAGTTCGTCAACCGTCGTGTCGAAGAAATTAAGAAGATCGCGCAAACAGACGTCGCCAAGAAACCAGAGCGCATTAAAGAGGCGACGGAAATGTTGCGACGTGATTTAGACACTGTCAAAAATCAATTAACGGATGTGTCACAAGATAAGCCAGCGCAACGCGTCGAAGTGGCGAAGCTTGTTGATAAGGCCAGTACAGACGTAGTCACGGGTTTGAAGGAGGCAAAAGCTTCTCTTCCATCGGATGCTCGTTCACAGGTGGCAGAAATCGAAGCTGCCGCCGTAAATGCTTCCGTAAAAGCGGTAAACGTGATTCTTGATTCCCAGACGGACGAAGAATCGAAGAAACTCGTAACGAAAGAAGAGTTGGTCCAATCAATCACACTCAAGGTCGAAGGCGTCTCGGAGCATATTACAAGCGCAACGCAGCAACTCACGGATGCAGGAATCTTGTCCGCGAGCGGAACGGCAGTTGGCCTGAATGCATCAACGACCGTTGCGCTTGTAGGTGCGTCCACCTCATCCGTTGCCGAGCTCTTGAGTGCTCATGCCTCGCTCGCTGAAGCGCGTGAGCTCTTATCTCAAGATCGGTTAAGCGAGGTAGGGGAGAAGTTGATACAAGCCTCTAAGTCAGCTTCCAGTGCTGAGCGAACGGCTGAATCGGTCATTCAATCTTCTACAAGTAGCGCTTCTCTTCCGACTTCGTCCACTTCAACGACTGGAACACTTCTCCCGACCACAACATCTCCCCCCATTCCGCCGGTTTCACCTCCCGCTTCTACAACACAGATGACCGCTCCTTCTAACACGGTACAGAAAAAATAATCTGATATTCCGGCCTGAGATCTCTCTCGAGATCTCCGTCCGCTCCGGTCTCCGTCAGTGTATGGCGATCGAAGCGGGTGCAGGGCTCAATCCCTTAACCCGGCCTGTCACCTTTCATTCAACGCGTGGTCCATAAAGGTCGAGCTCTCACGTCCGTGAGAGGTTCCGCGCCCCTTACTCAGATATTTCTTTTTACCGGTATCTTCTTTCTCAAAGAAAATCCGGTCTCTCGAAGACCTACAGGTCATATGAGTCTTGCAAAAAGAATCCTCTCGAGCTTCGTCTCGTTGACGACGGTTCTCTCGACGGTGGGTACTGGTATGCTTGCGTTGCCACACGGCGCGTCCGCTGCCACTCTCGTCGCGGGTGACCTCATCAAAGCTTCCGGTCCAGCGGTGTACTACTACGCCTCGGACATGAAGCGTTACGTGTTCCCAAACGAAACCACGTTCTTCTCATGGTTTCCAGATTTCTCGTCCGTTAAGACCATTACGGATCAGGAATTGGCTGCTATCTCCATTGGTGGAAACCTCGTGATCCGCCCAGGCACCAAGCTTGTAAAGATCACGACCGATCCAAAGGTATACGCAGTTGCTCCAGGTGGTGTGCTCCGCTGGGTCGAATCTGAATCGATCGCTACGTCGTTGTACGGTTCCGCTTGGGCCCGTCGCGTCGTCGACGTTCCAGATGCGTTCTTCACGAACTACACAACTGGTCCTTCTCTCTCCACAGCAGTTCACCCAGACGGTACGCTTATCTCGTACGCTGGTGACCCAGCTCGTTACGTAGTCATGGGTGGTATGAAGCGCAAGTTCAATCCAGACTCCGCTTTTGCGGCGAACGGATACAACGCTGCGAACGTCATCCAGACCACGATCTCCTACGGAGACGGCAGTGATGTTACTGGCCGCGAGGCTATGATGTCTGACGCGATTTATCGCACCAGCACCCCAACCCCAGTCGCCGGTAACCTCATGGTCGCTTTGGCTTCCGACACCGCTCCTCGCGCCACGTTGCCTCAGGGTAGCTCTGGCAGCCAGCTTGCGAAGTTCAACTTCACCGCTGGTGGATCCGATGTGCGTGTCACGGGTCTCCGTGTCCACCGCCTCGGCGTTGGTTCGGTGACTGATTTCTCCAACGTTTACTTGTACGATGCAAACGGAAACCGTTTGACCACGGGCCGCTCGATCAACTCTGTCACCCAGACGGTTGATTTCAACGGCTTGAACTGGACCGTTCCAGCAGGTCAGACCTGGTCCCTTGTTGTCGTCGGTGACGTAAAGGGTGGCATCACCTCTGGTGGTGAGCACGCTTTCGAACTCATGGATGCGGCTTCCGTTATCCTTGCTGCTTCAACCACAGCAACGGTGAGCGGTTCCTTCCCAGTTCGTGGCAACGCCTTCGTCGTTGGTACAGCTAGCGCTGCTCGTTTGGACATCCAAAAGGGCACCCAGCCATCCAACCCAAACGTTGGTTCCACTCAGGCTGAGATCTCCAACTTCAAGCTCACCGCTAACACGAACGATATTCGTGTCCGCCGCGTGACCTTGTACCAGGCTGGAAACACCCCAAACACCGATCTTCGCAACTTCAAGTTGTACCAGGGTACGACGCTCGTCGCCGAATCCGCTGGTGTGACTTCGAACAACCAGATCGTGTTGAACTTCACAGGTGAAGGTTACGACATTCCAAACGGAGTGACGCGCGTCTTCTCCTTGAAGGCTGATGTTTCTGGTCGCTCCAACAACAGCATTAAGACCTACGTCGAATACTCGGCTGACGTCATGGCTATCGACCGTGTCTACGGATCCGGTGTGCTTGTCTGTAACGGCACCTCAACGGGTGGCTGTGGATCGAGCAACGGTAGCTTCGATGGTTCTGGATCCAACTTCATCAACTTGACCACCCAGGGTGGACAGTTGACGATTGCTTACAACGGTCCTGGTACCTCGAACGTTGCGAAGGGTCAGAACAACGTTGTCTTGATGCGTTTCGCGATGACTTCCCAGAGCTCGAACCTCGAAGTGCGCAACATGCGTATCGAAGTTGGTTCGACGAACGGCGGTCTCGTAACCTCCGGTACGAACGATTACATCCGTAACGTCCGTGTCCGCGATATGTCGAATGGTCAGACGCTCCAGGGTCCAACGTCGGCTTCCGGCGCGACGACTCCAGGTGCTTCTACCTCGACCTTCGTCTTCAACAACTCTGTCTACATCAACGCTGGTCAGACGCGCAACTTCGAAATTGTCGCTGACTTGTACAACACGGACGCTTCCGACTTCATCGGAAAGACCTACCGTGCTTCGTTGAATGCGTTCCAGTCTGGCGACGTCCGCGTCGTTGACACGAACGAACAGGTTGCTACGACTGATATCGTTCCAAACTCCGTCATCAACGGTAACCCAATGACGGTTCAGAACGGTAGTTTGACCGTTGCGATTGCTGGTACCCCAGCTTCGACCAACGTTGTGAAGCGCCAGGCTGATATCCCAGCTCTTGGTTTGAACTTCACGGCTGGTGGTCAGAGCGATGCCTTGGTCACTGCCCTTACCCTCGTTGGTTCGGGTGATGTCGCTGGCACGTTCAGCACGGCTCAGTTCGTAAACGTTGTTACGGCTTGTTCCCTCTACAACGGAACAACCCAGGTCGGTCAGTCACGCGTTCCAGACTCCAACGGTGTCATGAGCTTCACCAACCTTAACTGGACGGTTGCTCGCGGTGCTACGGGTGTCTTGACGGTCAAGTGTACGGCTGACTCGGTGATTGCAGACGCGAGCGACCGCTTTGCGGTTGGTGTGACTTCCGTCACGGCTCAGGATCAGGATGCCAACACCATCTCGGTGACGACATCTGCTGCAACGAACAACCTCAGCACGTCGGTCGCCTCCAATGTGCCAAACGCCGTTATCATGACGGTTCAGAGCGCTGGTACGGTGTCCCTCACGGCTGACAACATGCCACAGTCGACGATCTTGCTTGCTGGTAAGTCCGGCATGCGCAACGACAGCTGGCAGCGTCTTGCTCAGTACCGTGCAACCGCACAGTACGAAGACATGGTCATTGATCGTGTCATGGTCTCGACGACTGGTTACGGTGTGATGTTCGAAGAAGTTGGCGTGGCTGTCGCTGGTGCTGCCGTTCGCGGTTCCGGTCGCTTGTCAGGTCTCAACAACGCTTCGAAGGACGTCCTCTTGACCAGCCCAATCGTTGTTCCTAAGGACGGTAGCGTTGTGATTCAGCTCATGGCGAAGCTTTCCCCAGTTGCGGCAAGCTCTTCCGTCGGTGTAGCTGACATTACGTCCCGTTCCGGTCAGACGGTTGCTATGGGTATCGCTTCGAACAACACGACCGATACGGAATACGACACGAACTACGCAACGAAATTCAACGTTCGCGTAACGGGTCAGGCTTCCGGCGATCGCGTCTACGTCGCGACGACCACCGCTACAGTCTTGAACCAGGGTCTCTTCGGTAACACCTTCGTCGTTCGCGCTACCAAGCCAACGGTGAGCCGTGTTGCTACCTCGAACTCGTTGCAGGATAACAACCCAGAGTTGTACCGCTTCAACGTTCAGGCTGATGCCTTGGCTCCAGTTGCCTTGAAGAAGGTGACCTTCCGCCTCGCTGCTTCGACCTCCACCAACAATGCTGATGGTTACACCATGTCCGGCTTCACAGTCTGGAAGGGTGGTATGGCCATGAACACGAACGATTACTCGGTCGTGAACGCTTCCACTGGTGGTTCGTTGAAGGGCTTGGGTTCCTTGACGGCTCCTACGACGACCTACGTTGTAGTCTCCTTCACCAACCCAGAAACGATTGATGCTGGAACAAGCCAGCAGTACTCGCTCCGCGCTGGTACCATCTCTGGTACGACCGTGGTCGGTGACGCTGTCAGCACATCGTTCTTGACTCAGGTTAACGGCACGGTTTACACGGGTTACTTGACGACTGCTACCACCACATTGGCTGGTACGAGCGTCTCGCCATCCGGTCCAAACTTGTCCGGTAGCTTGAACGGCGCCGGTATGGCTGCTGGTACATTCGTCTGGTCGGATATCTCCGACGTGGCCGGTGGTACCAACGAATCCGGTGACTGGACCGATGACCTGTACTTGCAGGATCTCGGAAACTCGACGGTTGTCCGCGTGACCTCTGTCTAGTTCAGTCCTGTTCTGAGCTTGCTCTGAACAAACAAAAACTCCCCTCCGGGGGAGTTTTTGTTACCAACATACATTTTTGGTGAGAACTGGTGTGTGCGTTTAACGTGCAGTAATCGAATCAGATGAACTATAATCGCCTCGGGAATGTAATGAATTCATCTCAGCTAGTGGTTTTGAAGATGACATACTTTCTTGCGGCGAAAGTCCAGCCTAAAATGACTGTAACCGCCACAAGCTTGGCGATGAGGTAGGAGATGTGTAGCCTGCGTGTAAAAAAAGCGATAATAATGTTATTCAAGCCGAGTGAGAGTAGGCTTACTAGGCAGAATAGAACGAAGCTTCTTTTCGTGTACTGTTTACCTTGCATGGGGAAGACCCACCGCGCATTAAATACATAATTAAAACAGGTGGCGCTTGCAAAACTTATGCTCGCGGCGGTGATTGTTTCGACGTGAAGGCTTTCTTTTAAGAACACCAGAAGGCCTATATCAACGAGGGCGCAGAGAGTGCCGCTCACAAAGAACAAGCCTAGTTGCTTTGTTCGGTCCTTATTGAGGAGCGGGTGAATCATGATGGCTTGATGAGGCTGAACGCGTTTCGTTGTCCGATAAGCACTACCAGCGCTAGGCTGAGCGCGCAGGGGATCAATCCTATTAGGAGAATGGTTGTGGGTTTCCACGCGCGACGTTCAGCGAGTGTGCGTAGTCCGTGAAGCGCGAGTGGAATGACGAAGACGAAGTGAAAAAATAAGATGCGTACTAAGAAATAGGCCCAGCCTAAGACTGTCATTCCAACCGGTATAAGGGCAAGTACGTACTTTGGTTCTTGGAGTTTTTTCCAAGCGAATACACCAATCAATGCAAACAGCCATAAAATATTGAATGCGGCAATTTCAGTTCCGAAAAAATGAAGCCAGGTTCGTTCTACGGTAGCGTGGAGACTTGAGGCGGTTACCCAGTCCAAGAACGAATACTGCCATTTCCAATAAATCCAGCCTTCAACGCATCCAAATAAGGTAACAAAAGGAATTCCGCTCACTAGCCACCAGGTGAGCGTCTTTTTCCAGCCGTTCGTTCGCAGAAAGAGGAGGGAGGCAACAAGTAAAAAGAGCATAGGCATTCCACCTGTTTCTTTGGTGAGAAGGCCAAGGGCGGAGAGGATTCCGGTAAGGGCGATATATGCTAGTCGATTTTCTCGCATGCCTTTTACGGCGGTAGCGATTCCAGCTAGGGCAAAGAACCAGCCGCCCATGTCTGTTAGAAGCTGGAAGCCGTTTTTCAGCATCGGATAGCTTACAGCAAACCAGATAACGCCCAAGGCGGCATAGGCGGGCTGTTGCTTTAGGGCGTTTCGTAGGACGAAAAATAGCATCACGAGGCAGCCTACGTAAAAGGCTACGTTCAAGCCTAAGAGTGCGACGTACGGTTGAATAGTTGGGTAGAGAAGGCCGCCAAGAATTCCGTACAGCGGCTTAATCAAGCGAATGATGGGTACCTCCTCCGTGGGGAGTGCATCTCCTCCAAAAAAGCGGATCATGCTTGCATACCCGGCAGAGTCACCATCGGCTTGAAAAAGACCAAACCAGGAGAGACTAAACAGTGCGGCCAGTATTCCGATCAGGAGAGCGAGCCCGAGCCACCAGCGGGTGGTGATGCGATCGTCGCCCTGGAAGCGGATTCGTAGGAGGGTTGTTATGGCCTCTATCCCGTCTTTCCAACGGATTTTTTTTCCTTCTGAAATAGGGCGTGGATGATATTGGATTGGGACTTCGGTAATACGAATGCCCTGCTTTGCTACGAATGCAGTAACCTCTGGGCAAAATTCAAACCGTTTACACTGTAACGGAAAGCTCTGCAGGAGCTGGGTACTAAAAAGCTTGTAGCACGTAGGTTCATCAGTAATGGATTGAGCATAGAGTGCGTTCGTGAGTCCATTCAATAATAGGCCACCTAGGTAGAAACTGAGGCCAGAGTACTGCACGTTTTGCTTATTTAGGCGGCGCGAACCGTACACGACGGGGAGTTGTTTTGTAATCGCTTCCTCCAGTAAACAATTAATGTCTTCAGGTTCATACTCTAAGTCAGCGTCTTGGACGATGCAGTATTCACCGGTCGCAGCTTTGATTCCGGCTCGTACCGCTG
Organism: uncultured Gammaproteobacteria bacterium; assembly: GCA_964415465.1. GTDB lineage: Bacteria > Patescibacteriota > Patescibacteriia > 2-12-FULL-60-25 > 2-12-FULL-60-25 > JAGOTP01. The sequence continues at coordinate 31,119 of CAYQAL010000002.1, read as the reverse complement.
CGCCTTTTCCAGCATTCTTGGGTAGGTCGATCCTTACAAAAGACAGTTCTTGGGCGAGTTGATCAAGAAGAGAGGGGGTGTTATCGGTTGATCCATCATTTACAACGATGATTTGCTTCGTGTACTGGTGCGACAATCGAACGGCGGTTACTTTTTTTAACAGAAGCGCAATAGTCTTCTCTTCGTTGTAGACCGGGATAATAATAGAAAGCGTTGGCATATTAGGTTTTTTTGAGTACGGCGATGAGAGAGATGCCTAATTTTTTACGAAGAATAAATCGCTCTACCCAAGCGAAGAGGGGGACGAGATGGTCAAAGAGTTTTAATGATCCTGAACGGATGGCCGGTTGTTTCAAAAGAGACCCCTGAATCCACCAAGGGAGAATGCTCACCGCGTTAAAGAAAAAGAGCGAATGAATCCGTAAGGATGCTCGCTCTGTCACGAGTCGCATTCCAGCTCGTGTATAGCGTCGGAAATGGCCAACCGCTTGGTCAATCACATTGTATAAGCGGGGGTGAGCCGGGACTAGTACAAGTAGCGTGCCTTGCGGAGAGAGGAGCTCTTGAAGCGCCCGAAGAGCTTGTTCATCATTCTCAATATGCTCGAGAACGTTCAGCATGATGATCGTATCCACCTTGCCAATGAGATCAGGAGCGGGAGCGGGATCGTCTAAATTTAACTCTCTACATGAGACGTGAGGCTGTTCTCGATAGGCTGTTTGGAGATGCTCGACGTAGGTTGGGTCGATATCGGTTAAAATGATGGGCTGAGCTGGAAAGTCGCGGATTAATTTTGCGGAATAGGTGCCGGTGCCGCTGCCGATCTCTAAGATGCGTCCCTGGACGTAGGGTCGAATCTGGGCATACATCCAATCCGTGAAAGCACCTGCCTCTGCTAGAGCATGTAAATTTTGGTCTCCGATACTCGAGTAGGTAGTTGTCATCCGCGGCAGTATAGCAACCGATCTCACCACCGATCAAGCAAAGGAATCCTTTGTTTATGGGCCACGCTGTGTTACTCTCCCCCCAACCTATGAACCGAAAAACCACTCTCTTTTGGTTGCGAGCTGTTACCCTCATTGGAGTCTTTGGCGGACTTCTCATGCCGCTCGTATTCATGCCAATCGTGATCTTTCCCTTTGTTTTTTCCAAACTCATTTTCTTCCAGGTTTTAATTGGGCTGACGTTTCCGGCGTATCTTGCGTTAGCTTGGATGGAGCCAAGTGCCCGTCCGCCTAAACATTTCTTAGTTGGAGCGCTCACTTTTTATCTTTGTGCGATTGGATTTTCTGCTTTGTTTGCGGTAGATCCGGCGCGTTCTTGGTGGGGAAATCAGGAACGCATGAATGGATTGTTTTCACTTCTGCACTTTTTGGCTTGGTTCTTGATGATGACAGGAATGTTGAAGACATGGACTCAGTGGCGACGCTTTTTGAATTTCGAGATCGTGCTGTCCGTGATTATGGCGTTCGTCAGTATACTGCAGATCCGTTTTCCGACGCTGTTACTCTTTCCTGTATATGGGCGTATCGGTGGGTTGCTCGACAACCCGATTTACATGGCGATTTACCAGATTTTTAATATTTTCTTTGCTCTTTGGCTGCTGGCGAAGGCTCCCACAAAGAATGCAAGGATTCTCTACGGAATCGCGATTGGCTTTCAGTTAATTGCGTTTTTCCTAACGAAATCGCGCGGAGCATTAGTCGGATTGGCGGCAGGATTGCTTGTCGTAGGCTTTGTGGTTGCTCTTACGGTTAAGGATCGACGCATGAAGCGCGGAGTTGTTGCAGCAGTGTCAGCGTTGTTTGTGCTGTATGGTATTTTATTCGCGTTCCGTAATACAGAGTTTGTTCAGAATTCGCCATTTGAGCGCATCACGACCGGGCTTACGGTTGCTCCGGTTCCCCGTTTTATCGCTTGGCGAATTGCCTGGGAAGGTTTTAAAGAAAGACCGATCGTAGGTTGGGGCTTCGATAACTTCCACATCTTATTCAACTTGAAGTACAACCCGCATTCGCTTCGTTACAGTCAGTACGAAACCTGGTTCGACCGTTCGCATAATACGGTCATGGATGTGCTCGCGATGACTGGTATTGTGGGGTTGATCGGGTTCGTAGCGGTCTATGCAACGTTATTCTGGTCATTACTCCGTGCGTATCGCCATGGTCGCTTAGATTCGATTTCCTTCGCCCTTCTGACGGGCTTACCAGTGGCCTACTTCGTGCAAAATATCTTCGTGTTCGATCACCCAGCCGCGTTCACGATGAGTTATCTATTGTTCGCGCTTGTCGTGGGAGTTTCTTCGCATGGGTTCCATGTGCCGGGTGCTGAACCGAAAGAACTGCCTGCTCCAACGCAAGGGAAGTCGCATGCCTTGCCGACTATTACCTTCGCGATCGTGCAATTGATTGCGCTTGGCATTGTATGGCGCTACTCGGTGTTACCGTTCCAGGCATCGCGCACGATGATTCAGGCGAATAGTGCGTTTCAGACGCGTCCGGTTCGCTATGATGTGGCGCTTGAACTCTTCAAGAGGGCTAACGCAATTCCAACACCGTACTTGGATGAACAGGTGTACTTGATGGCGCGAAACCTTACGGAATTCGCCCAGGATCCAGCGCTTAAAACGCATCCAAAGCGAGATGAGTTAGTCGCTCTCACAAAGAAAGTGGCGCAAGAAGAATTGGCACGTCACCCACGTTCGACGAATATGCTGTTCTTGGTGGCTCGCTTCTACCAAGAGATCGCTGCTCTCTACCCAGCCGACATGCAAACAGCCCTTCAGCTCTACCAGCGCGCTGTTGAGACAAGTCCTCGCCGCCAGCAGCTCTTCTTTGCACTGGCTGACTTCCATTATCGTCAGAACCAGCCAGAAGTCGCCTTGAGCTATGAAAAGAAAGCAGTGGATGAAGATCCAGATTTGGGTCAGGCACACTTGGCGTACGGTATCTCACTTCTCTTTAGAAAGAAGGACGCAGTGAATGGTCCGCGCGAGATTCTTCTCTCTCAGACAAGTCCGTTCCCGTATGAGTTAGGCGTGCGTGAATTGCCGGCCGTGGCCGAGGCGGCGTTCTTGGTGAAAGACAAAGAAGCGATTTCTTTGCTTATTAATCGCTATGCGTCGAATGCGGTTACTACTGAGCTGATTCAATTTTGGACTGACTTTGCTCGACGATTGGCTGAGGCGGGATATACAGATTTGTTAGATCAGTTGTATCGCTCCTTGCCGATCGAAACGGTCAGTCGTGTGCGTCAGGCGGTGGCCTCTCAAAACGTAGGTGAAGACATTCAGGTAGAAACCGTTTCGCCTTCGCCGATCCCAGCCGCTGCAACGGGCGTCATGCAGCGTTAAGCGACGATTAGTCAGAATACAAAACACACCTCTGAGCTTTTGCTCAGAGGTGTGTTTTAGGTCTTTCTTGGAAGACATGCGGCAAGCTGGGCTTCAAACGTACGTTCACGTGGGAAGCGTTGTTCTACGGTCGTTCGGTTGGCTTCTCCAATGTCGACGAGGCGTCCTCGTTGTTGCATGGCTTCTTGCATGGCGTTCTGTAGAGCACTGGTGTCTCCGCACGGAACGATCCAAGAGCCGGTTTGTTGGAGCATCCATGCGTGGGCTCCGACATCCGTCACGATGCAGGGGAGGCGAGCAGCCATAGCTTCAAGCGTTGAGAATGGCATGCCTTCTTTGGTTGATGGAAGAACGAATACATCGAAGGCTGAGAGGAGCCGATGGGCATCTGGTTGGGCACCGGTAAGGATGACTTGTGATTCAAGCGCCTGTTCTCGGATCGCTTGTTCAATCTGTAGACGTTCTGCGCCTTCGCCGATCAAGACGAGTGTTGCAGAGGGAAAGTTGCGCAAGAGGGAAGCGACGCTGCGAATATAGGCAGGTAAATTTTTTGTCGCGTAGAAGTTGGCGATCGTGCCAAAGACGAAGCGATCTTGGGAGAGGTTGAGAGCCTGTCTCGCTTCTGCGCGGCTGAGTCTGGCGCGATCGAGTGATGGGAGATCGATCCCATTTGGAACAATCGTAATGCCTTCGCGTGGATGAATATGGCGCGCTTCGGCGGCTTGCTTGTCGGCTGGATGAAGACAGATGATCTGATCCTTGAGACCGGCGGTGAATCGTTCGGCAACGGCGTAGACCCACTTTTTCCACGAAGCGATTGATTCAAGAAACGCCCAGCCACCAATGCAGTAGACGACGCGTGGAACGCCGGCTAGGCGAGCGGATAGGCTGCCGATAACGCCCATTTTGCTGCTATTTAAATGAACAACATCTGGTTGTAGTTCTTTGAGGAGCTTGGCCAGGCTAACTACGGCCGGCACATCGAGCCAGGGGCGAATTTCCCGCTGCATGAACGGAACGCGCAAGCAGGGGACTTCAGATTCGCGGCAGCGTTCAAAGAGCCATTCGCCTTCGCCAGCTAGAACAGTTACCCGAAAACCCTTTTGTTTAAGCCAAAAAGCATAGTCGAAGACAAGGCTTGTCGTTCCACCGGGGACGGCTTGGGTAATGGCGACTACGATATGAGGTTGGGGCACGAGGGTATGCTACCACCGTGCATTTCGCGGGCCAATATGTTACAAATAGGCTACGTATGGACCAAAAAACGATCCTTGTGACGGGTGGCGCGGGTGCGCTTGGCTCAGTCATTGTTACTCGCAGTATCAGTGAGGGGCATCGCGTGATTTGTGTCGATAATTTAATGAAGACGCGAACGACGGAGAATATCCAGGCCTTTCTTGATCACAAAAACTTCAAGTTCATTCAACAAGATATTGTTGATCCGCTCAACATCACAGAAAAGATTGATTGGATTTTTAATGCGGCCTGTCCGGTGTCATGTATTTCACTTCAGGTTGACCCGGTGCACACGGTGAAGTCATGTACGGTTGGCGTGATTAACGTGTTGGAGCTTGCGCGAAAGAATGATGCTGTTGTGTTGCAGTGCTCGTCGGCCGATATTTATGGCGAGATGAAAGGGGAGCCGTTCAAAGAAACAGACTTGGGATCAACGAATACGCTCTCCGCTCGCGCCTGTTATGAAGAGGGGAAGCGTATCGCCGAAACGCTCTTCATGGATTATCGTCGCAAGTACGGGACCAAAATTAAAATTGTTCGTATTTTCAACACGGCTGGTCCACACACGCAGATGACTGATGGTCGTATTCCATCGATTTTCATTTACAATGCATTAGCGCAGCGACCGATTCGTATTTACGGTGATGGGTCGCAAACGCGTTGCTTTTTGCATGTGGAAGACCAGGTTGAGGGCCTGTTCCGCATGATGCAGACGCCACCTGAGGTTACGGGACCCGTGAATATTGGAAGCGAGGAAGAGATTACCGTCCTTGATCTTGCGAAGAAAATTGTCGAAAAAACCAAGTCTAGTTCGAAGATTGAGTTTGAACGAATCGATGACGCGCCGCTCTTCCGTCGTCCAAATACGACGCTTGCGAAGAGCCTGCTCAACTGGAAACCAACACGTTCACTCGATCAGCTCCTGGACGACATGATCGCGCATTATAAAAAGATTGGCCTACCAGAAAGTCGTGTACTAGTGTTTTCTGTGACCTATCACCCAGATTCTGGGCCGGCAGAGCTTGCGCTTGCGAAGTTGGCGCAGGCAATGCCAGAAACGGAGTTCCATGTTGTAACGAGTAAATTCGCACCAGGCCGAAAGTCGGTGGAGTTCATGGATAATGTTACTGTGTATCGTGTTGGAATCGGTTCAAAGATCGACAAGTTCCTCTTACCAATTTTAGGTGCCTGGAAAGCGCTGCAGCTTGATAAGAAAAACCACTATCGCTTCATGTGGTCGGTGATGGCGAGTTATGGGGCGATCCTTGGTGTCTTTATGAAGCTCTTTTCGAAGCGAGAGTCGTTCTTGATTCTGCGCGATGAGAGTGAACGCTCGGAGCAGGGGTTGCGTAAGCGCTTTGTGGAATTTGTAGAACGTCGGGCTGACTCGGTCTATACCCAAGAAGATCGTAAAGAAGACGATGCGTTCATTCAAAATGTTCGTAAAACATACGCTGATCTTACGGCAAAGCAGGAAGGGAAATTATCGCGCCCGGTCTAAAGCGGTATGGATCGTGCTTCGAAGTTTGAACGGGTCCCTATTGTTTTGCTTTCGGCTTTTTACAAACCGTTCTCGAGTGGTGCAGAAAAGTGTGTAGAGGAGATGGTGAAGCGGCCAAATGGTCGTCGTTTTGTTGTGATTACATCCCGCCTGGATAAGAAGTTGCCTGTGCGCGATGTGGATGGCGAGGCGGAGATTATCCGTGTTGGCTTTGGGAAGTCTTGGGACAAGTTTTTGTACCCAGTACTTTGCTTGGCACCGGCCCTGCGTTTACGTCCAGCCATCGTGCATGCTGTCATGGAAAGTTATGCTGGCATTGGATTGATCTTCTTAAAATGGCTTCGTCCAAGCTTGTGCACAATCCTCACACTTCAGAGTGGAAACTTGGATGAAGATGCGAAATTGAAAACGGGCTTTTTGGCCTGGCTTTGGAAGAAAATCCACACGGTACCGGATGAAGTTACGGCCATCAGTCAGTTTTTAGCGGATCGTGCAGCCAGCTTACGCGGATCTCTCGAGCGAATTCGGGTGATTCCAAACGGCGTTGACTTGAGCACGATTCGTTCCGTACGTGCATCGTCTGTGCCGGGACGCATTGTCTCGATTGCACGACTTTCTCCAGAAAAAGGGGTCGATGTGTTGATTCGTGCGTTCGCAAGCGTGAAGGGGCGAGTAGCGAATGCCGAGTTGCATTTGATTGGGGATGGGACACAGCGTGCGGAGCTTGAGGTGTTAGTGAAAGAGCTTCAACTTGAAAAGGCGGTGGTATTCCATGGTCATCAGCCATATCCAGAAGCGATGCGTTTACTGACAACTGGTTCGGTCTTTGCCCTTTTATCTCATGGAGAAGGGCAGGGGATTGTACTGCTTGAAGCTGGGGCTGCCAGCGTTCCATGTGTCGCAACGGCTGTTGGAGGTATTCCTGAGATGATCAAGGATGGAGAAACGGGTTTTCTTGTAGGAGACACCGATGCCGAGGCGGCGGCAGAGCGGCTCATCCGTTTGTTGACGAATGAGAAGTTACGTTTGCAGTATGGTGAGGCGGCACGCGTGTTTGCAGAAGTTTTTTCTTGGGAGACCATCATCAAGCGTTATCATGAACTTTGGAATAAGGTTTTCTCGCATGAATGATATGCGCATACTTTTGGTGAGCGGAATCTATCCACCTGAAATTGGTGGTCCGGCGACAGTGACGCCACTCCTTGCTGAAGCGTGCCATGCGCGTGGTTGGACCACGCGAGTTGTGACCTATGGGGACGCGGCAACCGATCGGACGGGTGCTTGGGAAGTGAAGGTGGTTTCCAATCGGGCTCATCCACTCGTGCGCTATGCGCGGTTTTTTTGGCAGGTCTGGCGGTTGGCTCGTGTGTCAGACATGGTGTTTTTACAAGGGACGTTTGTTGAAGGCGTGCCAGGATTGTTGGGGGCGAAACTTGCCGGTTGTCCAGCCGTGGTACGCATGCCTGGCTGTTTCAGTCTGGATCGTTGGCAGATGCGTACCAATACGTTGATCTCGATCGAGGATTTTTTAACGCCTCATAAGGTGCGCCCAATTTGGGTTTCGCTCTTGAGTCGAATGGAGGAGTGGGTGATGCGTTCGGCTAAGCGTGTGTTTTTGCCCAGTCGGTACTTTCTGCCACTTCTCGATGTGTGGCGCGTCGACCTGTCAAAGGTGCGAGTCATCTATAACCTTCCTGAGCCACAGCCTGTCACAAAGACAACGGAAGAGCTTCGTAGGCAATTTAACCTTCCATTGAACAAGCGTGTATTTCTTACATTGGCTCGTGGCATTCAGACGAAGCGAGTAGACTTTCTCATTGATTTGCTACCGCATCTTCCAGATGCTGTCTTGGTCGCATTAGGTGAAGGAGAAATGTATTCTGTTTGGCGTGAACGAGCTTGTCTAAAAGGTGTGAGTGAACGATTTATCACACCAGGTCGCGTTGATCGCGCTCGCGTTTTTGAATATGCCAAGGCGTCAGATGCATTTCTTCTCGCTTCACACACAGAGAATTACCCGTTTGCAGCCATTGAAATGGCGTTAGCCGGATTACCATGTTTCCTAAGTGATCGCGGTGGCAATCCAGAAGCGGCGGAGCAGTTTCCGGGGCGAATTCGAATTCTGCCCTACGCGGATGAAGCGGTCTGGGTGGGGGTATTGCGCGAAACACTTCCTGAAGTACAGACGATCACGTCAAGTTCACCTTCTCGCATGGTGGATCAATATCTCGAGGAAATTGAAGCCTTGATGCGGTAGTGAGGTAAAAAGCTATGCGTGCTTCATGCGTCTTCGTGCCACGGCGAGATCGATGAATTCTTTAGTTTCGCGTTCGGGGGCGATGTAGACAAAGGTATTTGCACCTTCTTTTACGGGGTGTGTTCTTTGAACGATATCTACCATGGCTTGCGTGATCGCGGGTACGTCCCCAATAGGAACGACGTAGCCATTCACCTGGTTGAGTACGACTTCTTTGGCGCAGCCAACATCGGTCATAATCACGGGTGTATGACAGATCAATGATTCTAAAGCTGTCATGGCGTAGCCTTCACGGTCGGAAGTAATAACGGTGGCAAGCGCATTCGTATACCACGTCGTCATGGCTTGAGTCCAGGATACGAATCGAACACGCTCCTCAAGGTTTAGGGTCTTGATGAGTTGTTGATATGCTTCCATGAGCGGACCTTGACCCACTAAAACGAGCAATGGCGCTGAATGAAGTGAGGCTACCTTCGCAAAGGCGCGAATTGCTAGATCGATACGTTTGATATCTACGAAGCGAGCTGGGATCAAAAAGTACGGCCGTCCAGCAGTTAGTTGCGCCTCTTCTTCTGAGAACGGTGGAACAGGTTTAAAAAATTGCTCATCGACACCGAACGGATAACGGATGATCGCTTCAGGGGGGATGTGTCGTTCGTGAATCAGGAGATCTTCAGAACGTTTACTCATGACTCGGATAGCGTCGATTTTGCGTATGAGCCAGTTGCCGAGCAAGGTTCGTAGTTTGTTGCCAAATGACTCTTTAAAGAAATAGTCTCCATGAAAGAAATACCCAACGTCATGTACGGCAAAGGCAGCTTTGTGTAAGCGGGCGGCAACGTAGGCAAGGAAGCCCATCTCATTAATATCTTGCGAGTAGACGACATCGTAATTCATGGCACGTCTCTTCCAGATGATCCGAAGCGTATCGAGCACGTACCACCAGCGGGAACGAGAATTGGTGGAAATCACGTGGACGTTAGGTGCGATGTAGTCGTCGTAAGGCTGGGTCGCGAGTACGATAATGTCGAGCGTCTCCAAGAACGCACCGTATTTAGCGATGCGGTTTCGTGCACGATTATGGGGAACGAACAACCCTTTTTCTAAGCCAATGCACAGACAGCGGTAGGGCATAGATTGTTTGGATCATACTAGGTTGCCTTTCATTTGGCGAGCTTTTCTGCTAAAAATGGGCCCATGCAGCGTCTCCTGATCTGTATTCAAGCAGTTGATCTGGACGATCCATTGATCGGTTTTTTTGTGAGCTGGCTAGAGGAGGCGTCTCGCCATTTTCGTGAGATAACGGTCTTAGCTCTTCGTGTTGGGAGGTATGAATTACCCGAGAATGTACACGTAATTCCGTTTCGGGCGGGTGGCTCCCATTCTCGCCTGGCTGTGATCTGGACACTGCTAAAAGAGAGTTGGTTGCGACGTGGAGCCTATGACGCTGTATTTGTGCGTGGCGACCCTCAGTATGTTTTATTAGCTGGTTGGCTGTGGCGGTTGCTCGGCAAGCGGATTGTCTTTTGGTATGCTCACTGGCAAGTGAGTCTGTGGGCAGCTTTGGCGCATCGAGTGGCACACATAACGGTGAGCTCTGTTCGAGCGGCTTTTTCGCACCCATCTATCACGCCTCTTTTTATTGGGCAGAATGTAGACCATACGAGGTTTTTTGCGCCGGCTACGCCAAATGATGCTAAACTACGGTGTTTAGCTTTCGGAAGTCTCCGTCCGATTAAGCGTGTTGATGTGTCAATTCGAGCGTTTCTCGCGGCTGGTGGCGAAGAGATAGGGGCGAGCCTCACGATCGTTGGTCCAAGTACCGATCCTGAATACGAACAAGCGCTTCATGTGCTGGCAGAAGGTCATTCATCGATTCAGTGGGGTCCGGCTGCCGCGTATGACCAGGTTCCGAGTTTACTCGCCTCATATGATGTTCTGTTAAATGCCTGCGCAGGGAGCTTGGATAAAGTGGTTATTGAAGCCATGATGTCTGGGCAGGTTGTGATTGCAGCGACACCAGGTATCAAAGAGTGGCTGCCCGAAGAGCTTCATTGGCTCTACGCCGTATCGATCGAGGAGATTAGCTACGCCTTGAAACGCGTCTTTGCTTTATCGTCAGAAGAGCGCTGGAAATTGGGTCTTCGCTTGCGTGAATTGGCTATTCAGTTTCATTCGCTGCAAGGCCAGGTTCAGCGAATCACTGAATTGGCCGAGCGATGCTAGTTCTTGCCTATGAACATCTCTTCGCTCAAACAGAAAAAGATCCTCTTTCTCATTAACTCGCTTGGCGGCGGGGGAGCGGAGCACGTCTTTATCCAGCAGTTGAATGAGCTTCATCGACAGGGTTTTGACGTTCAACTCGCGACACTCTATCAGTCGGCAGCCTATCGAAGCCATGATCAGCTTCTGCAGTTACCGGATGCACGTCGGCAACGCTTTGCGTTTCGTTCATTTTACGATCTGCGTGGGATCAGTGCCTTACGTCGTTTTATTAAAAAAGAACAGATTGACCTTGTTTATTCGACGTTGAATGAAGCGAATGCGATCAGCCGTTTGATCAGTCTGTCCGTTTCTTCACGTATCAAGTTCATCATTCGTGAAGCGAATACGGCTGAAAAAAAGACCAAGAAATTCAAGTGGTTGGATCGGCTGACAAACCGTAGGGTAGATCATGTCATTGCTGTATCGAGCGAAGTTCGTGAGTCGCTGCTTCGTTACGATACGAGTCTTTCTTCTAAAATCACCGTTTTGTTGAATGGTGTATCTATCCCTAGTGAAGCTCATGTATCCACCATGTCAGCTCTTCAGCTCCTGACGGTTGGCCGTTGCGTGGAGCAAAAATGGCATATAGGCCTTTTGCAAGCGTTGAAACAACTCGTAGAGAAAGGTGTTGGTTCGTTCACTCTTCATTTGATCGGTGATGGTGTCTTGAAGAAAGAGCTGGAAGTGTATGTTCGCGAAGCGGGTTTGGAATCGTTCGTGCGTTTTCACGGTCACTTGCCTCCACCCGAGGTTATTCCCTTCTTTCGATCGGCGGATATTTTTATCCTGAGTTCTCGGTGGGAAGGGTGTCCAAACGTGCTCCTAGAAGCCATGTCGTATGGTATTGCGTCGGTGGCGACGAACGTAGGAGGTGTTCCAGATCTTCTCGCTCACAACGAAACCGGCCTGATTGTTGCTCCAAAGAATGTGAATGCGTTAACTGAAGCACTCGAACGACTCATGAAGGACGCGGGCTTGCGCGAGCGGTTGGGTCACGCCGCCAGAAGTTACGCTGAGCGTGAGTTTGCCTTTCCGATTCACCTAGAGCGATTGCTTGCTATTTTTTCCTCAGTTCTTCATTCTTCTTCTGTATGAGTCTCAATACGCTTTTGAAACGGAGCCCGAAAATCACGAAGTTTTTGCTCGACCGGTTTATCCGTCTGCATAACTACAGCTACCACAAGATTTCGGAATACGCTTCAGCGCTTGAGACGGGAATCCACCCAAAGCACGCGATCATGGACTATCATCGGTTCTTTGCTGATCGAATCGCGTCGCATGAGCGCGTACTTGATATTGGCTGTGGAAATGGATTCTTGGCCTACGATATAGCTGCAAAAGCCAAGCAAGTGGTTGGTATCGATATTCGTGAAGCGAATGTTCTAAAAGCGAAGAAGCGTTTCTCACGCGCAAACCTCGAATTCTTGATGGGGGATGCAACGGTGTATCCATTCGCTGAACGGTTTGATGTGATCGTGCTTTCCAATGTTTTGGAGCATATCGAGCATCGGGTAGCCTTTTTGCAAGGCTTACAGAAAGTAAGTTCAAAGATTATTTTCCGTGTCCCAATGATCGACCGTGATTGGACTGCCATGTACAAAAAACTTCATGGCTACGACTATCGATTAGATAATACGCACTTCATCGAGTATACACTGGAAACGCTCCAAGCCGAGCTCAAAGAAGCGGGCTGGAAACTTACGTCATACCAGGTCAATTGGGGTGAGGTGTGGGGTGTGATAGAAATTATCTAGTCTAGCGTATGCGGTTCCTGTTTTTGATGCCGCGGTTGCATAACAACTATTACGAATCGCTCAAAGAGCTGCGTGTGCATGATCATGAAGTGCAAGCAGCTGTGTTGTATACGCTGCCAACGGAGCGACATGATCTCGTTCAGCCGATTGTACTGGGGTACTCAGGTCTGTATCGTTTCATGAAACGCTTATTCCATCGTGAGACGTCTTCTCTTCTCAAGGACAGATTTGAGCTACGCTACGGATTTCCGCCGATTGCTCGTCTATGGCGCGTGATGCGCCAAAGTCAGGCGGATGTAGTCGTGATTAAAAATATCGATAGCAGTTTCTCTTTGCTTGGACTATTATTTGCTCGTCTCATGGGAAAAAAGAGCGTCGTTCATTTGCAGATTGATAAATACCGGAAGCAGTCAAAAAGTGGCCTCGTGGCGTTTGCTGACCGCTGGTTCAAGGCGAGGGTAATCACCCCGTTGCTGGGTGATCCACAGTACTCAAACGAAAATACAAATCTATATTATATTCCATTTTCTCATGCGTTGGATATGGCTCCTGAGGATCGAGCGGGGAGAACTGGTCCAGTCCGCATTCTCTGTGTGGCGAAGTTCCAAGCACGAAAAAACCAACAATTGCTGATTCAGGCGTTGCAAGGGATGGATCGAGAGTTCTCCTACGAGCTGCATTTAGTTGGACAGCGGGGCGAGCCGGAGCAGCTGAATTTGATTCAGAGCTTGATTCGAGAAGCTGGCCTTGGGTCGCGCATTTCGGTCCATATCGATTTGTCGTGGTCGGCTATGCAGGCTGAGTATCGTTGGGCGGATCTCTATGTGCTACCAAGTGCACGTGAGCCAGCGGCAGTTTCGCTTGTTGAGGCAATGAGCTTTGGATTGCCTGTGATTTGTTCCGATCAAAATGGGACGAGATGTTATATCGCTGAAGGTGAGAATGGATCAGTGTTCCGATCGGGTGATGTGAGAGATCTAGCACGTGCAATTTCAGCTATCGCCTCAGATCGTGGACGTCTTCTTTCGATGGGTGAACGAAGTCGAGCGCTCGTAGAAGAGCGTCATTCTCCAGAAAAGACCTACGAAGCGTTTATGCAGGTTGTTTCAGGCTGACACGGACGGCAACGGTTTTGTTGTATACGATTGGATGACGAGTGCGTAGAACGATGGATGATGAGTGTCTTGTGTTTTTAGGTCGTTCCGCAGCGCTCGTTCGCCTGTTGTTTTGTAGGCCTCCGCGTGTTCTTTACGTATATCTCTCGTTGAACGAAGGAAGCCTTGAAAAATATAATCACGATGTACTTGAATGCTTGCTTCTGCGCCAAGCGTGTATACGGCGAACTGTGAGTGAGTGCGATCGAATGATTTGATCAGTTTCGCGATGGTACGGGGTGTGTATTGGCGGATGCCGTGAAACGGATAAAGCGAATAGGTGTCAGCCGCAGGAAACAAATGCACTTGAATCGTCGGTTTCTTTCGACGCTCGATGAATTCCTGGAGTTGCTCAAAGAAGGTTATGTCTTCTGGAATGTGTTCGAGCGCTGACTGGCTGATAATAAAGTTCGTTTTGTCTGAAAAGAATGGACGAATATCTTTTCCTTGAAAGCGATGGAACTGATAAAAGTCCGGGCGTTCTGTGTGTAGCTTCTCCCAGAGGGGGTTCGCTTCCACGTCGACACCGGTGTAGGAAGCTAGACGATTTTCTGAATGTGTTTCAAGAAATGGTCCGTAATTCCCGGCGCCACACCCAATATCAAACGCATGAATCTGCCCGTTTAGTCCTGCTTGAATTTCCGTCCAAGGCAGGCTCATCCAAAACAGGTTACACAATTTACGTGAAGGCGAATCCTGGGGGTTCAGAAAAGGGAAGAGCGGTTCAGGTTCTCGGTGAGTGAACGGCTGAACTTGAAACAACGAACGATTGCTTGGTTTGGAGCAAAAGGTATTCGCTTTATTAATAGCCAAATATAGTAATTTCAGGGGATGTGACAGGCCTTGGTACGGATCGAGGGTGTGATAAGACGAAGATTGTCGCGTAAACCAAGACATAGCTTAGAAGAGAGTTACGAGTTTACGCCCAAGAGGTGAGGAGTAGAGACTCCAATAAAAAGGCATCCAGCGTTTGGTGGTGCTCATGAAGTGCAGAATCGTTCGCTGTTTTGTGTGCAGCAAATCCACGCGACTTCTTGGTCTGAAATTGTAGCGATCGCAGGGTAAGAGTAGCACCTGGGTACCATCTGAAATCGTTTTGACGCTGTCTTCGGCGGGCAATGCCTTTGGATCAAGTCCACAACAGTCCTGAAGTGCCGATTGGTCTCCCCACCATACAGCCTGATCTGCGTATTTCGTTTCGAATAGCTCTAGGAATTTGCGAAAGAATCTGATCGCTTTTGTTCGATGGCTTCCATGAATGAACGTAAGTCCGCCATTGATCGGCATGTCCTTGCTTGGACGGTAGGTGAGTCCGATATCAAAGTCACGCGAAATAATGGAATCAAGCGACTGATTCAGAATCATATCGGTATCTACAAACGCGACATGATCGTTATCCGTTTGTGCTTCAAGAAATGCGAGTTGAAGTTTGGTTCTTGAGAGAATAATCTGACGACTATCAATCGCGCAACGTTGAATGTGAATAGACGAATCCTTCAGCTGAAATTCAGTTCGTTCATCGGTCAGGATGGTTTTTTTAGAGCCTGGGTGATGTAGATCGATCGATGCAAAGAGAATATCGATCATCGTTTTATGATCGACTTCTGACGCGTGATAGGAAAGATACCAGCGGATTTTCTCCGTCGTGTTCAACGTTTTCGTTTCGGCTTTCCCGTCGGCGTGTTTCTTGAGATCGACGTGATACGTCACGAAATGGATCATAGGCTACGGCTTGATCCCAAAGGCCACGGCGTATGGATTTGGATAGCGACGCACAAGGCGAATGTCTTTCTGTTCATAGCCATCGAGCATGAGTTCCTCGATCGTTTGCAGACTGAAGCGGTAGAAGTCGGCATGGTAGCTGATGCCGTGGAGATGGTAGGTGAGAGTGGTGTGGAAGCGATCAGTTTTCAAACGAAGATACACAGGGACGCCGACCACGAACATGCCTCCAGGTTTCAATACGCGCTTAATTTCCTCAATCGATTTCCAGAAATACTTATCATGCTCGAGAACAGAGCAGGACATGATGCAGTCAATGCTTGCGTCGGCGAAGGGTAGCTGATTCGTATTGCCTGTGACGATTTCGTAGCCAGCGAGCGCTTGTTTATCGCGTTCATCGAAGCTCAAGTTGAGCGCGATTTTGCGGGACGTTTTAAAAACATCTAAGCCAAGCAGACTCCAGTGATAGGCACCAACCTCAACGACGGCTTCCGGTGGCTTACCGGAATATTGTTTATTCAAGATCTCTTCAAAGGCGGTAAAGACTTTCGGGCTCATAGGGTAGGTTTTAGGTTCTCAATAAAGCGCCGCATCGTCTCAAAGTGGGTGCGAGCATTCGAGCGATAGACCTCGAAATCATACCCAAGATCACGTTCAATGTCTCGATAATCGAGAAGCGGGAATTTGAGGTAATCCGCAAAGCCGGCTGAGCGCTCGTCAACAGGCACTAGAAATGAACGTTTTGCACGACTAAGGCAATAGACATGTGCATGGAGACGGCTGCCGATATGAAGATCGCAATCTTCGTAGAACTTCATACAGGCGTCAGCGTCTGGTGGCTTCACAACCGTGATCCCGAGCGATTCGGCGTAACGATAGAAGGTTGGCGCCGTGTGCTGAGTTTGTCCAAAGAATCGACCGATTTTCTCGCCGATCGATTCATCCGAGTAGTCTTGGTGGAGCACGAGGAAGAGCTTCGCCTCTGGAAAACGCTTCACAACAAAATCGACCGTTGTCTTTTCTCGTTCCCACCAATCGCCGCGCTCTGTGATCGTGATGGCGATCTTGTTGGAGGTGGTTGTGAACGGTTTTCCAGAGAGAAGAGGCTCATCGTATATGACTGGGCAGCCCGTCATAACGAACTTCCCTGCGAGTTCTGGGAGTTCTCGTTCAAGGTAGGCAACGGTTCGAAAGCAGCGCCAAGAGCTCTGTGAAATGCGGGTATGCATCTCGCGAAGCATGGCTTTCGTTTCTTCGGACATCTTGCTCTTATCGGTCGCGACGCCACGTACACCAACGCCAAACGGAATGATTGGCACCGTGATTTGTTTGAAGAGGTCGAGCGTCCCCCCTGGAACAATCGTGTAGTAATCGTTTAATTGGTTGGCGCCAGCGATGATAAGGGCGTTTGTTTGGTTGATCGTACGAATATCTTCAGCGCTTAACGGAGCGCGTGTCGAAAAGACAGCCTGGCAACCTCCTGCGCCGAGATGTTGTTTTACGCGTGCCAAAATGAATCCGTCTCCCAGGTTTACTTTCTTGGTCTTGGTCAGCGTTTCTGGCACGAGATATGGGCTTAAGATGGAATAGGCCATAAAAACGCAAGGAATAAAAGGAATGAGGAGCTTATCTATTTCTTCTTCAGAACAAAAATATATTGTTTACCAAACAGAGAAGCGAACCAACCTGTTTTCGGAAGCGGCAGATGTTGTTGCAGTTTCCACCAAAACCCTGGTTTAAGGGGGCCGCCGCGAAGTTTGTAGTAGCTTGGGTATGTCGTTTCAATTTCGAATCCACATCTTTCGAAGACCTGCTTCATTTCTGCAAGGGTGATTTTTGTAACCCATTTCGCATGACTTTTTCCGCGCCGACGGGTGACATGTGAAAAATTGGTATAGGTTGCAATGAATAACGATTGAGGTGTTAAGAGCTGCTTATGGATCAGGTGAAGTAATCCCTCGATTCTTTCCAGTGAAAGATACTCAAAGAGTCCTGAACACGTAACGATGTCGAATGGTTCCTGGAAAGGAAATTCGGAAAGGGGCTGTGTCTCAAGGTTGAATGCTTGGAAGTGAGCGTCGCCCGTACCGACAATATCGACACCCGAGTAATCGTGAGATGATCCGAGCATGGATCCCAGGGTCTGTGGACCGCAGCCGATATCTAAGATTCGACCCTGTGGTGTTCGTTGTCTGATTTCATCAACGATGCGGGACAGTCTTAGGTGAGGAGTTTGGTATTTCTGTGTTTCTTTTTTCCAATAGGTGAGAGTATCCATGGGGTTTTATGGTAACAGAGCAATCGCGGTGAATCAACGGAGAATATATGGAGTTTAAGCGATCTGAACTTCCCATGCGCCATCTGGAGCAATGACGCCAATATCATATGTCTTACGTTCAAATCGTGTGCCCATCGCACTAATCTCGAAGAACGCGACATCTTCAATAAAGTCATACGAACCCTTCTCTGGAAATGGGGGCTGGATGGCGACCTGAAACGAGTAGCTGCCCGGAGCGAGCACGCCTTTCGGTAAAGTCAGCTGAAGATCAAGGGTGTGTGATTTTGTCTGAGCTAGCTGTTCGACGGTTTTTTCTGAAACGAAGACCCGCTGTTTTTGGTGATTTAAGAGGGCGACGCCGATATAGACACCCGTCTTTTTATTCGTTCGGATGGAAAGCTTGAGTGTGATAGGCTCATCATCGACAAAGGTGTTTTTAAACGAGCCAGCTGTATCTATTGTGGTGCACGTTGTGACATATGCTTCCAACGGAAGCGAGTCCGGTTGTTGATAGACTACTTGCTTTTCCCGCTGTTCCAGGTAGGTACTTACCACTTCTTTTGCGAGACCGTCCATTTTGAGGTGGCCTTTTTCTAAGAGAATCACTCGATCGCATAGTTCTGCTAGGGCGTTCATGTTATGACTTACGAAAAGGATCGTGCGACCTTCAGTTTGAGTGATTTCTTGAATTTTTTTAAAGCATTTTTTCTGAAACGCCGAATCACCAACAGCGAGCACTTCATCAAGAACGAGAATGTCTGGATCAAGGTGGGCGGCAACAGAAAAGGCTAATCGCACGTACATTCCGCTCGAGTAATATTTTACAGGCGTATCTAGAAAGCGCTCAATCTCGGAAAAATCTACGATCTGATCAAATTTTGCCTCGATTTCTTTGCGTTGCATGCCAAGAATGGCTGCATTTAAGAAGATGTTTTCCCGTCCAGTGAGTTCTGGATGGAAGCCTGTTCCAACTTCCAACAAGCTCCCGATGCGGCCACGTAAACGAATCTCCCCCGTGGTTGGTGGAGTGATTTGGGATAAGATTTTAAGAAGAGTCGATTTTCCTGCACCATTGTGACCAATGATTCCCAGGACCTCTCCCCGTTGTACTTCAAAATTGATGTCTTTCAAGGCCCAAAAGTCTTCTCGTTTTTTCTTAGAGGCATCTTTGATCTTTTTTCCGACGAACGAAAATGGCTGACGAAAAAAATGAGTCAAGCTATCACGGAGTGTCAGGTAGCCCGCTTGTCGCTGGGTAATGTTATAACGCTTGCCAAGCCCACGGACTGAGATGATCGGTTCCATAGGGTTAGACGATGTCAGCAAAGTATCGTTCCGTCTTCTTAAAGACGTAAATACCAGCTATCAGAAGAATGAATGCGGACACGATCGATAGCCCAAGTTGAAGTCCGTTTACGGGCGTTGTTCCGAGGATCAATGCTCGTGCCGTTTTGATCACGCCTGTCATTGGGTTTAACGCTAAGATCCAAGAAAAACGGCCAGCGATGCCTGGTGGGTAAATAACGGGTGTCAAAAACAAGAGTGTCTGAATAAAGAACGGGAGTGCGTATCGAACATCACGATATTTTACGTTGATCGAGCAGAGTAAAAAGCCGCTACCAATCGCTGTCATGACAGCGATTAAAATCAAGAATGGTAGGGCAAGTAAGCCAATCAAGTTTGGCGTGTACTGGTAGTACACCATGAGTCCTATCAAAATGAGAGAGGCGATGGCAAAGTCAATTAATTTGGTGAGAACAGAGGACAGCGGAAGAATCAAACGTGGGAAGTACACCTTCGTCAAAATTGCCTTATTATCAATAAGTGAGTTACTCGTGTCTGCGAGAGAGCTGGAGAAAAACTGCCAGATCAAGAGACCAACGTAGACGAAAATAGGGTATGGGGCGCCGTCCGAAGGGATGCCAGCTAGTCGTCCAAAAAAGATTGAGAAGATGATCATGGTGATCAATGGTTGAAGCAGAGCCCAAAGAACACCGATTGCGGTTTGTTTGTACCGAACCTTCAAATCACGCCAACAAAAAAAATAGAGCAGTTCACGGTAGCGCCAGACTTCCCGAAAAACCTCTACATCAAAGGTTTTTTTGGGACGGATCACAATCTCCTCAGGCATAAGTTCCCTCAGGATAGCCGGCTCACCCTCGAACTTCAAGTCAAGGGTTTCATTGCTTCCAAATTGAGACTGATGCAGATTTTTTCACCATCTACAGTCAACGAGCGAACGGTTGTGTCTTTGAATGGGTGGTGGTCGACGGTGGCGGGGTCCCAAGGTCGAACAGAGTCGAATCCAACCGAGCGGAAGAATTTGTCCGCGTAAGCTGCGTTCCAGATAGAGTGATGGTCATCGTATGGCGATTGTTGGCCTAGGAGTTGGTTCTCAATTGATGGGATGCTGCGCTTGTTTTTTAGGTAGACGTCGATCAGGGCGTCAAAATTCGGTACGCCAAATCGCAAAATACCGCCTGGCTTCAGAACACGAAGCCATTCTTGCAGCACGGTCTTAAGCTCGTGTCGCTCGATATGTTCGATGACGTGACTTGCGTAGATCATGTCAGCATAGTTGTCCGGGAAAAAGTTGAGAGTACGAATGTCGTGGATATAATGAATGTTATGTAGAGGAAGTGCGTCAACATTTATGAACTCTGGACCGCTTATCTTGCCACAGCCGAGGTTTATAAAAATCGCGCCACCTGGGTTTTGTGGAATAGCGGGTCTTTTAACCTTTCTCCAAAGTCTAGAAACGTGTTCGAGAAGGTGATTTTTTGCGACAAGCGTATAATCGCGTCGGTTCTTCCACAGACGAGCAGGGTTCATAGATAAGGATACATTAATACATGTCGATCGCTTCTTGGCAAAGTGCAAGGAAGGCACGGCCATTTGCTTCGATGGAGACTTGCTCGGCCTGCTTATGGGCAGCCTCACCGATGCGTAGGAGCTCTTCTGGGTGTAAGCGGAACGCTTCGAGCTTTGCCACGAGTGAGTCGACGCTGCCAGGCTCAATAAAAACACAAGACACACCATCCTGCAGAAGTTCGCTGACTGCTTTCGATGCGGCAGTGATGTAGGGGCGCCCTGTAGACATACTTTCAAAGGCTTTATACGGAATCGTGCGTAGGGTTCGTTCGTGATTTGCTAAATGACCGATTGTGACGTCGGATTCAACATATGCCTGTTGCAGATAGCTCTGCTCAAATCGTCCGAATTCAACTTTGCAATAGGCTGGATCTTGAACTATGAGCGCTTGTTTAAATTCACGCTCGAAGAGCGTTTGGTCTCCGCCAGAGATGATGTGAAAGAAGTAGGGTTTATCTTTCAGGCGGTTCATGGTTTCTGCCACGATGCGCAAACCGGACTCTGTCATCGCTTGGCCGCGCAGCAAAACGTGTAATCTGGTTTTCCGGATATCTTCGGCGGTGCGTGGAGGAGAAAAGGGAAAACGTTCTTGGTGACAGCCGCTATAAATGACACGCATGCGCTCCTTTGGGATGTTCGAAAAAGTGCTGATATAGTCCCGTTGAGAGGCGGTTTCGACAGATGTGAGCGTAGCCGCTCGCGCGCCTAAGCGATCAAGTGTGCGTAAAAACCATGAGTAGATACCTATGCTCCGATTCTTCTTGCGCGAGATGATTTGCATCTCATGCTCCCCATAAGCAAGGTCGTAGACAATCGGTTTGCGTGAGAGAAGTCTTGCTAGGAAGATGCTGCGATATCCTGGCCAAGGTACATACACAACATCATGCTCTGGGATTTTTTTGTAGGCTCGCCAGAGATCTACATACCGAAGAATGCTCGTTCTCTGAGTTGTGCAGGTATAGAGTGTAGCGCCGGCTCGTTCTAAACCTTTGCGGAGCAGGTCATTGCGATAAAACTTTCCCGCGAACAACCCAAACAGACAAATCTTCATACAAGGGATTGAATCGTTTGACGGAGACCGGTTTCAAGGTCTGTTTGTGCGACAAACCCGAATCGTTCTTTGGCTCTCGTGGTATCAAGGCAGCGTCGTGGTTGTCCATCGGGTTTAGTCGTGTCCCAGGTTACCTCGCAGGAATAGTTCATGAGTTTACAGAGCATGTGTACCAAGTCTTGAATCGAGATTTCATTGCCTACGCCAAGGTTTACAGGCTCCGCCGCATCGTAGCGCTCACTCGCATCGACGATGCCTTTTGCCGCATCAGCGACATACAGGAACTCACGGGTCGATTGTCCTGTACCCCAGACGCTGATACTTGATGCGTTTTGTGCCTTCGCTTCCTGGATTTTTCGAATGAGGGCCGGAATGACATGAGACGAACGCGGATCAAAATTATCTCCCGGACCGTACAAATTCACCGGCAAAAGGTAAATCGCATCGAATCCATACTGCTGTCGATAGGCTTGCGCTTGAACCAGGAGCATCTTCTTGGCCAGACCATATGGCGCATTTGTTTCTTCTGGGTAACCGTCCCAGAGTGCTTCTTCCTTGAACGGTGTTGGCGTGAACTTAGGGTAGGCGCAGATCGTGCCGACGGCGACGAACTTTTGCACGTTCGCTTGTCGGGCCGCTTCCATGAGCTGTGTGCCCATCATCAAGTTATCGTAAAATAATTCACCCGGCTTTTCACGATTCAGCCCAATTCCGCCAACGTGAGCGGCTAGGTGAATCACGAGATCTTGATCTTGAACGGCGCGAACGCAAGCGTCCCATGTTCGAAGATCTGTCTCTTGGGAGCGGGGGATCGTGATATGACGCTCCTCGACACCTCGTGCGAGTAGCTCTCGTTTGACGTGTTGTCCAAGAAAGCCGGATCCACCTGTGAGTAAGATGCGTTTAGCGTGTAATTCCATAGGTTTGCAATTCAGCGTTTATCATAAGTTTTACTAGTTCGCGGAACGACGTGCGCGGTTCCCAATGTAATACTTGTCTTGCTTTACTCATATCAGCACAGAGCGCATCGACTTCAGTTGGTCGGAAATAACGTCGGTCTATTTCTACATATGGCTTCCAATCTGAAACACCAGCGATCTGAAACGCGAGTTCTAAAAATTCCTGCACGCTGTGCATTTCACCTGTTCCGATGACGAAATCTTCTGGTTTTTCTTGCTGAAGCATGAGCCAGGCTGCTTCCATGTATTCTTTGGCGTATCCCCAGTCGCGACGTGCATCGAGATTTCCTAAGTAGAGTTTTTGATCCAATCCAGCCAAGATACGTGCAATCCCGCGCGTGATTTTGCGTGTGACAAATGTTTCTCCGCGACGTGGGCTTTCGTGATTGAATAGAATCCCGTTTACCGCGAAGAGGTTGAAGGCTTCTCGGTAGTGGACGGTTGTGTGGTAGGCAAAGACCTTGGCGCAGGCATAGGGACTTCTTGGATGAAACGGAGATTGTTCCGATTGTGGTGGGGGTGTGCTGCCAAACATCTCAGACGAAGAAGCTTGGTAAAACTTCACGGATTTTCCGGTTTGTTGCTGATAATATTTTATTGCCTCTAACGCACGAATCGCGCCAAGTCCCGTAATATCAGACGTATACTCGGGAATATCGAAACTCACACGGACATGCGACTGCGCTCCAAGATTGTAAAACTCGTCCGGTTGAACGCTGAACAATAGCTGGTGAACGATCTGACTATCCGCTAAATCTCCATAATGCAAAAATAATTTTGTTCCAAGAATGTGCGGATCTGTATAGAGGTGTTCGATCTTTGAGGTGTTGAAGTTGGCGGAGCGACGCATGATCCCGTGAACTTCATAGCCTTTTTCGAGCAAGAGTTCGGACAAATACGACCCATCTTGGCCAGTAATCCCAGTAATGAGCGCTTTTTTCATAGGAGAAGACAGATGGGATCATAGCTCATGCTCAAAAAACTAGCCAAAATAGGAACGCATTTCTGGACAAGCCACGTCGATTCATTGATACTTTTGACATCATTCCGTGAATTTTTCTTTCTGTGTCTCACTTTCTTGTCACAGGCGGCGCTGGCTTCATTGGATCGCATGTTGTGGATGCGCTGATTGCTGAAGGGCACCAGGTTCGGGTTATCGATAATCTTGTAAACGGCCGGAAGGAGCAGGTGAATCAAACGGCAGAGTTTGTTCAGGGCGATATAACTGATCTCTCAGTGGTGAACGCGGTTATGCAGGGGATCGATGGGGTGTTTCATCTCGCGGCACTTCCTCGCGTTCCGTATACGGTGGAATTTCCTCTCGAATCGGCCAAGGTGAATATCACCGGAACCTTGAATGTCTTTGAATCGGCCCGTCAGCACAAAGTGAAGCGTGTCGTGATGAGTTCAACCTCAGCTATCTACGGCAATTCAACGAAAGACCATCAATCACCGCAGGATCCGATCGAGTTACTGAGTCCCTATTCGCTTCAGAAATACGTTGGTGAGCAACTCGCTCAGCAGTATTCGCGTATCTACAATTTGGAAACCGTCTGTTTGCGCTACTTCAATGTGTTCGGCCCTCGTATGGATGATGAGGGTGGCTACGGCAGCGTCATCGCGATTTTCCGCAAACAGCAGGCACACGGCAAGCCACTGACGATAGAGGGGGATGGATCACAACGTAGAGATTTCATTTTTGTGTCTGATGTTGTTCGAGCGAATCTACTCGCGATGCAATCGACGAATGTTGGAAGTGGGGAAGTTTTAAATGTCGGAACCGGGGCAAGTATGTCCGTACAAGCTATTGCCGAACTTTTTGGTGGTCCAATCGAGCATCGTCCAGCTCGACCAAATGATGTAAAAGAGACTTCGGCTGACATTTCTGTAACTACAGCCACGCTCGGTTGGACGCCGCGTGTGTCGTTTCAGGATGGATTGAAAGAACTTCTTGCGAAAAATGTCTAACTTGTAAGCATCATGCTCTCTCCCACGCATCCATTTTTTCCAACGTTCAAACAGCTCATGCAACGTGTTGCGCAGCATGAGCCGGTGTATGATTTGGGAACCAGTGGACGATTTTCGAAAGAGATGAAATTTGTCGAGAGCTTGTTTGAAGGCAAAACATATATCGCGGGTGGTTATGAACCGGATCGCTCAATGAAAAATCCCTGTGACATGCATGTCGATGTGCAGGATTTGAAAAACATTGAAACGGAATCGGTTGGGTCGATGATTAGTCTGGAAGTGCTTGAACACGTTCAGCGTCCAGCTGACTGCGTGAACGAAGCCTTTCGTGTGTTGAAACCGGGTGGTCTGTGTTTGCTAAGCACACCATTCATGACGAGTTATCATGGGAAAACAAAGTTCGATGCAACAGGACCGGTATCGATTACGAATGATCATGCCTCGTACGCCGATTACTGGCGCTTTACACACGAGGGGCTATGGTTGCTCTTCAAACAGGCCGGTTTTTCTTCGATTGAGATTTTCCCGGTCGATGGGCCTGTTTCGGCTCGATTGGCCCTTCTGAAGGTAGAAAAACTCCTTCACTTTGTTCCGGTTCTAGGCAGACTTGTTCAAAAGCTAGAAAAGCCACGTTTAGGGAAACTAACGACACGTCATTTCGTATTAGCTGTAAAATAAGGGAAATTTTGAGCGGTTCTCGCTTGACGTTTCGTGGAAAAGCGCCTACCCTAGGCCTATTCATTTTTGCCTAAAATAAGCCCATGAACGTCTCTGAACTCGCCCGCCGTTTGCGTGTAACGCCACATGAAATGCTCACCAAGCTCCCTGAGCTTGGGTTCGATATCGGTGCTCGTGCCATCAAGGTGGATGACCGTGTCGCTGAACAGATCATCCAGAAGTGGATGGAGCATGTGCGCCGTGAACGGTTGCGTAACCAGATTTTGGCTCAGCAAGCCGTCCCGATGGCGGATAATCGTCAGAAAACGGAAATCATTTTGCCAGCGGTTCTCGCGGTTCGTGATTTCGCTGGGTTGTTGCGTTTACCGGTAACAAAAGTCATCCAGCAGCTCATGAAAGCGGGTATTCTCGCCTCTCAAAACGAGCGCATTGATTTCACAACAGCGGCGATTATCGCGGAAGAACTTGGATTCAAGCCTGTTCAGGAGAGTGCAAAACAAGAAGAGTGGAAAGATGCGTTGGAAGAAAAAGATATTATTAAAGAGCGTTTGAAGCAGACGACCGAGGGCTTGGTTACTCGTCCGCCAGTCGTTGTCATTATGGGTCACGTTGACCACGGAAAAACTCGTACGCTTGACGCGATTCGCAAAACGAATGTGATGGAAGGGGAGTCGGGTGGGATTACCCAGCACATCGGTGCGTATCAGGTTGAGAAAAACAATCGTAAGATCACCTTCATCGATACCCCAGGTCACGAAGCGTTCACCGTCATGCGTTCGCGTGGTGCCAAGGTGGCTGATGTGGCTGTGTTGGTAGTTGCTGCTGATGATGGCGTCCAGCCTCAAACGAAAGAAGCGGCTGACATTATTCGTGCCGCCAAGCTGCCATTTGTGGTTGCGCTCAACAAAATCGATAAACCAGATGCGGATCCAAACCGCGTACTTGGTCAGCTGGCGGAAATTGGAATCACGGTCGAGGAATGGGGTGGAAACGTGCCAATGGCAAAAATCTCTGCCAAGACCGGACAAGGGATCGACGCCTTGCTCGACACGATTTTGCTTGTGGCTGATATCGAGCCTGAGCGCATTATGGCTCGTCCAGAAGCACGCGCTGCGG
>CAYQAL010000002.1:0-4857 GCA_964415465.1 uncultured Gammaproteobacteria bacterium | reverse complement strand
GTGGCTGATATCGAGCCTGAGCGCATTATGGCTCGTCCAGAAGCACGCGCTGCGGGAAGTGTAATTGAGGCGCGTGTGAGTAAGGGCGAGGGTCCGGTTGCGACCATCATCGTCCAGGATGGAACGCTTCGCGTGAACGACTGGTTGGGGATCGCGGGTGCAGCGTACGGTCGTGTGCGTGCGATGCGTGATTGGAACGGTCAGCAGCTTCAAGTTGCTCTTCCGGGAACGCCGGTGAAGATTCTGGGCTTTAAAGTTCCTCCAGTTGTTGGAGATGTGATCGAGGTTCCAGAAAATCCACGTGATTTGGAACAGAAAAAAGTGAAGCCAACGCGCCAGGTGGCAGATGCGTTCACAGCAACCAAGGCGATGCCGGTTCAGGGCGATGAATCGAAAAAGAAGATCATGTTGAATGTGATCTTGAAGACCGACGTGCTCGGTTCGCTCGAAGCCTTGCTTGGGATGATCGAAAAGATTTCGCACGATTTGGTCGGTGTTGACGTGATTCAGAAAGGTCTAGGAAACGTCACAGAGGCTGACATTCAGCGTGCCATGAACTCACGTCCGTCGGTTGTGTACGGCTTCAACGTCCTGACCCCAACGGCGATGGAAATTTTAGCCCGTGAAAAAGAAGTCGATGTACGTAGTTACAAGATTATTTACGAGTTGTTCGATGATATTCTTGCTCGCTTGAACGCGCTCTTGCCTCAAGAAACGATCATTGTTCCGCTTGGTCAGGCGGAGGTGGCTGGTATTTTCCGTACGGAACCAGGTCGCATGGTGGTCGGTGTGCGTGTGAAGGATGGTAAGTTGCAGACTGGCTGCAAGGTCCGCATCTGGCGTGGAGAAGATCCAATTGGTGAAGGTGTGGTCGAAACGCTTCAGTCTGGTAAGTCGGCAGTAAAAGAAGTGAGCGGCGGTCAGGAGTGTGGCTTGGCCTTCAAAGGAAAAACAAAGCTTGAGCTCGGTGATCGTTTCGAGGCGTACCTCGAAGAGTCAAAGGCGCGCAAGGTTGAGTTCACGCGTTAACAGATGGGCGAGAAGGTGGATCCAGTATTCATACGGTGCATACAGAAATGCAAAAACATCCGGTAGCAACCGGATGTTTTTGGTGGGAGGCTAGACTGGCCGCGTAAGTGCACGCAGCCGTATCCGATAGAGGGATCGGATAAGAGGAGAGGATCCTCTTGTGAATAGCCTTGTGGAATACCCCTGCCTAACGGGCAGGGAGGTCGGCGCAGAGCTTGTAACGCACGGAAGGCTCACCGAGGAAGTCGGCGATCACGACCATGCGTACAGCCTTCCCACGACGCTGCAGTTTTCGCTGACACTTCTTCGCTCCTTTGATGGCCAGCTTCACCACCTTCTTGAACGACATGCCGGGGTGATGGGTCTGGACCCAGCCGCAGCTTGCGTGGACGAGGCAGATGATCGTCTCACTTCGCTTCATCTGGTGTTGCACGAAGAAGTCGACGATCTTGCGGTGGTGCTTTGCTCTCGGAAACCTCTTCGAGAGGTTCACCGCTCCGCCTGGAAGCACATAGCGATTCCACCATTCCCCCAGGATGCCCTGCAGGATGCCACGCTCTCGCAGAAGAGCCACGAGGGCTCGACGCTGCTCGTCGAGGACAAGCGTGCGACAGTCGCCGCATCCTACGAGCAGGCAGTCGCTTTGCGTGGGGTCATTGAACGGAGGAGGAGGTGTCTCCTTTCGGTCGAAGCGCCGGTCGTTGAGATCGATGAATGCTTCAGCGGCCTTTTGTCTCGATGGCACTAGCACGTCTCGCTTTCACAGTCTCCTGATGTAGTGGGGGAATCCCTTCTCTATCAGTGAGGGCGCCTATCTTCACGCCTTTTTTGTCTATTCGTCAAGGTTCCTTGCCTAGCCTTTCCCCTCTGCCTATTATGCTCTCAGGCCTTGGTTAACGAGGCTGTCACTGATTACCTATGGCACATATCTTTACTGAATCAAATTTTGAACAAGAAGTCTTGAAATCGGATGCTCCCGTACTGGTAGATATCTGGGCTGAATGGTGTGGACCTTGTCGCGCGATGAGCCCGATGATTGAAGAGATTGCGACGGAAATTCCTGAATCAAAGTTGAAGATTGGTAAATTGAATGCGGATGAACATGGTTCTATCGCCGAAAAATACGAAGTGGCTTCCATCCCAACCTTTCTCGTGTTTAAAGGCGGTCAGGTGGTGGATCGCTTCATGGGTAGCATGCCGAAGGCGGCCTTCATGGATCACCTCTCGAAACACATCGCGTAAGCTATGGAATTCCGGAACGTTGCGATTGTTGGTTCCGGTCCTGCGGGCTGGACGGCGGCGATTTACTCTGCACGCGCCAACTTATCGCCCATTGTGTTTGAGGGAATTGAACCGGGCGGTCAGCTCATGACAACAACGGATGTTGAGAACTTCCCTGGGTTTCCAAAGGGTGTCATGGGTCCAGAGCTCATGCAACTCATGAAAGGGCAGGCTACACGCTTCGCAACCGAGATTATCCCCGATCGCGTAGAAGCCCTCAAGCAAGTTGAGGGTGGTTTCGAATTGCTCGCCAATGGAAAAACGTACTACACACGTACCGTGATCTTGGCGACGGGTGCAACGGCGCGTCGTTTGGGGTTGGAATCGGAAAAAGCGCTGTACGGAAAAGGTGTGTCTGCCTGCGCTACATGTGACGGATTCTTCTTCAAAAACAAGAACGTTATGATTGTGGGTGGAGGGGATAGCGCGATGGAAGAAGCGAATTTCCTCACGCGTTTTGCGACCACAGTTACAATCGTTCATCGTCGCGACTCCTTCCGCGCTTCAAAGATCATGCAGGATCGTGCGCTGAACAATCCAAAGATCTCTGTCCTTTGGAATAGCGAGATTATTGAAATTAAAGATGTTGTAGCTGGAAAAGTAACGGGTGTTGTGTTGCGCGACACGGTTACTGGAGAAACAACGGAGCGTCCAATCGATGGAGTATTCGCCGCAATCGGTCATGAGCCAAATACGGACTTAGTAAAGGGGCTTGTTGACCTCGATCAAAAGGGATACATCAGCATTCGTCCTGGAACCACCATTACAAATATTCCAGGGCTCTTTGCGTGTGGAGATGTTCAAGATGCACGCTATCGCCAGGCGATTACGGCTGCTGGATCCGGCTGTATGGCTGCATTGGATGCAGAAAAGCATCTCACCGAGCTCCACGTCTAAAAGAACTCGCGCATGTACTGAAATACCCAACGAGATCCTGGCGTAGGTAGCAAAATTCCCGTAGGAACATAGCTCATGGCTAGTGGTTCCTACGGGAATCTTTTGGTACACCAGAACTCAAGCAATCCGCACCCAAGAAATCTTGCAATAGGATGGTCCGAGCCGGAGCCCACACGCACCTAAAAATAAGATTCCATGCTTGTCGTGGATGCGGATTGCTAAAGACCTCGTGTAACTTGAAAGGATACACGAAGATCGATTTTTTGTCAAGGATCAGGGCTTTTTTGAGGCTTTATTCGCTTAATTGAGGTTGTTGGTGCCGGTTTGATCGACCGTATCGGCGCCTGCTGATGGAGTTGAAAGAGCCGCGACACCGACCAAGCAAACCGCTTGCCATGGACGATAGACGCTCGTGAAGGTCACAACCTTTTTTTCACCGTTCGCCTGCTCGACTGTGTAGTCGATTTGAGCAGTGGCCCCAGCATGAGCGGTTTCTGTACACTTTTTTGTTCCCACTGGCAGATCGGTTGTTTCAATCAGTTTAGTTGGAGGGGCAGGAACGATTTTCGTGATACGCGATGGGCTGATGCTGCCTTTGCGGCCGTCGCTTGTACCCCAGAAGGAGAATTCGACGATATCACCACGAATTTCGCCTGTGATAAGGACAGCATGCGCAGTGTCGTTCTTGAATTTGAAGTCAGGGGATGGATCGTAAAGGGTGGCATCAGTTCCGGCTGGTTCGTAGTAGCGAACGCGGTAGCTGTGGTTGCGACGCTCTGTAATCTCAAGGCCGGTGTTCATGGCTCCACGGAACGCGGTTGTCCCAATCTGGCAAAGACCACCACCAAACTCAGGAACGGTTTGATTGCCCTTAATGACCAGCTCTGGTAGCCAGCCGTGCGCGCCATCAATTTCACCCAATGTTTTCATCATGGAGAATTCCTGGCCAGCAGGGACAATGGTGCCATGAACACGTTCCATACCAAGCCGGATGTTCTTGCGGCGGTTGGTTGGGGAGCCGCTGAAGTTGGATGAACCGCGTCCGATGAGTTCACGAATGCCGAGTCGTTCTGCATCACCTCGAATCGTAGGCTGTTCTACACGTACAACGAGCTCGGTGCTTGTGGTGTTTTGCTCCCAGGCTGTTTGAATCCGTTCAAGTGTGCTGTCTGTATCTGGACCAAGGCCGTCTTTTGGAGCGACGAAGGTTACGAGCTTCCCTTGATTGTCGAGCTCAAGGAGTCCGTCTTGGGCGGCGCGAATACTTGTTCCAAGCCACGTTCGGAAGGTTTGTTCAGCGGCAGCTCGGCTGAGCTCGATCCGAGCTTCGTGTGGAGCGGTTGAGGTCACGGTGATCCACCCTGCAAGGGTGCTGGTGGTGAGCTGCCAAGGCGTATCGCTCGTGGAGGTGGCGTAGAGCGCGAGAGGGGGTTTGGCGAGCCACTGTTCAGCGATAGAGCGAACAGTCGCGAGGTCTTCACTTACAAGGTTTGGAGCGGTCTCAATGAGAGGGAGTTGAACGGAGCCAGTCGCACGACGATTGATGTGCGTCTCTACACGATGAGCCGCATCTTCCCAGTCCAAGGAGATCCCTCGCTGTTCTGGAGTGATTTGAACGTCGGCGGTGCTGGTTGAGATCGTAAGCTTCGC
>CAYQAL010000001.1:0-155443 GCA_964415465.1 uncultured Gammaproteobacteria bacterium | reverse complement strand
AGAGACGCCAGAGTTTTTGAAAAAAGTAGAAGTGGCGTGAAAAAGCGTGCGGACCCTCGATCGGATCTTGATAAACGGCGTGGAGAGCTTTCAAAATTTTCTGTTGAACTTGGAACGCAGTGACTTGGGAGTTTTTGGGGATAGTGATTTCAATCTGCATCGCATCCCCTACTGCTTGATCTAAGTCTTTCCGTTTGATCTTGATGTGTTCGAAGGCGTGGAAAAGAGGTAACTGATAGAGCTTCAAAAATTGGTAGATAGCAACGGCGGAAACGGTGAGGAGGAAGAACGAACCTCCTGCCGCCAATTCCCACTTGGGAACTTTGTGGATCATGTCGAGCCAAAGCTCGAAGCCAATTGCATTAGTCATAGAATGTATTTCATTTTTCGGATTCCGCCGCGAAGCGGCGGTTAGTGTATCCTCCTACCCCTGCCCCTCCCTCCTTCCCCCTGGTTCCCCCTCCGCTTTCCCCTCAGACAGTTGGTATTTAGAATACTTTGTTATTGTCTGTCAAAGGGTAGATATGTGAATAAATGATAAGAGTAGAATAGATGAATAGATTCAAGTAAAGATAAAGATTAGATATAGGTAGTTAGTTCTATATACTTTGTCGTTCAGTTGATTGTGTGGTCACAGTAGTAGTCAGTGGTTTTTGGTTTGAATATTTGGCTAAGGAATGTTGCTTTTTCATGGTCAGCTAGTTGAACTCTGATTCAACTAGCTGTTCAACTAGCAGGGGGATGAGTTTAAGGCCCTGTTTTGGGTTTCAGAGAGCATCTATGGAACGAGGCGGATTATCCTCCTCGTACTCCTCCTTGGGTCAGGCTTGGGACTGGAAAAGTGTTCGAGCACGGTTGTAAAGCCAAGCCATAACAAAACTCAATGGCTTTTCACGAAGCATTGAGCGGGCAGCCTTCACGGCTGCCCATTGTTTTATTTCACCACCACCCACCACGTTTTGATCCACGTTTTTCCGCACCACCACCACGTTTTCGGAGGGGTCCACCACGTTTTCCACCACCACGTCCACCACATTTTCGGGATACACCACCACCACGTTTTTTTGCGTGAGCAAAAGGTTCGAAATCCAATACGATTTTTGTCACCACGTTAAGCTGGAAAACCTCATCTCAATTTGATACATTGGAAATGCACTCAACCCTAGGAAAGACTTTTTTAATTGCCGCCCTGGACAATCCATAGGCTTTTGAAGTCTTTTTGGGTTGAGTGCACCAGGGCGGCGATTAAAGTTCTACGATTGAGACCGTAGAGATTCTCGTCGTTAAGGTGAGGAATATTTATCAAAAATATTTTGAAAGCTTAACGACGAGAGGCTCTAACGTGTCGATAATACTTTATTATATGCCTACCAAATTCTTCTTGTACGCTCGCAAGTCTACAGACGTAGAAGATAAGCAAGTGTTAAGTATCGAAGCGCAGCTCGCAGAACTGCGCCTATTTGCAAAACAGGAAAATCTAGACATCATTCAAGAATTTGTCGAAAAACAATCTGCCAAGATACCGGGAAGACCAATCTTTAATTCCATGATGCACAGAATTGAACGAGGGGAAGCAGCGGGAATAGTGACATGGAATCCAGATCGTCTCGCTCGTAACTCAGTAGATGGAGGACGGATCATTTACCTTCTGGATCGAGGCCAAATGACCGCACTCAAATCTCCTCAGTTCTGGTTTGAAAATACGCCCCAGGGCAAATTCATGCTGAATATCGCTTTTGGACAGAGTAAATACTACGTGGACGCTCTTTCAGAAAACACAAAGCGTGGCATGAGACAAAAGGTAAGAAGAGGCGAATATCCGGGGCTTGCGCCAATCGGATATTTGAACGATGTGAGAACAAAGAAAATTATGGTTGATCGCAAGCGATCCATCATCATTCGTAAAGCATTTGAGCTCTACTCAGAAAACAATTCCCGCTTTGAGGACGTATCCGCCTTTTTAGCAGAACATGGGATTAGTTCCGCTCTCGGCAATCCTCTGAAAAAAGATCGGGTTTCGTATATTCTTTCCAATCCGTTTTATGTAGGATTCTTTCGATATGGAAAAGAATTGTACGAAGGCAAGCACCCACCCATCATTACAAAACAGCTCTTCGATAGAGTACAAGAAGTGCTAAAGGGACGTTCCCGCGTGCATCATACCGTTACAAAGGAACCACGTGCCTTGTGCGGTCTTCTGTCCTGTGGAATGTGCGGCATGATGATTACCGGGGAATACCATTTAAAGCGAGAACGAAATGGAAATGTTCATAGATATACCTACTATCGTTGCACGAAGAAAAGTAAAACCATGACATGCAACGAAACGTATGTTCGAGAAGAGAATCTAGATCAGCAGATCACGACCCTGCTAAATAACATGGCATTACCTCCAGAGTGGGCACAAGATCTAAGAGGCCGACTGGAGGTAGATCGGAAAGAAGCGGCGATATCCACAAAAACAATGCAAGAGGAGACGGACCTGGCTATTTACGACCTACGGACAAGGATTGAACGCCTTCTTGATGGGTATTTAGCTCAGGATATTGAACGAGAAGCCTATCTTCAAAAGAAGGCGGATCTTCTTAGTCAGAAGAAGTCACTTGAGGAAAAACGCGCTCGTTTGGAACATACCGCAAACGCTTGGCTCGAACCTATGGAGAAGTGGCTAAATCGTGCGGAAAATCTGAAAAAAATCGTATTGGATTCAGATCTTTTTCGGAAAAAGATGCTCGCCAAAGAAATCTTCGGCTCGAACCTTTTGCTCACGCAAAAAAACGTGGTGGTGGTGTATCCCGAAAATGTGGTGGACGTGGTGGTGGAAAACGTGGTGGACCCCTCCGAAAACGTGGTGGTGGTGCGGAAAAACGTGGATCAAAACGTGGTGGGTGGTGGTGAAATAAAACAATGGGCAGCCGTGAAGGCTGCCCGCTCAATGCTTCGTGAAAAGCCATTGAGTTTTGTTATGGCTCCGAGGGTGGGGATCGAACCCACGGCCAAGGGATTAACAGTCCCCTGCTCTACCGCTGAGCTACCTCGGAATGTTGAAAGGTACCACCTGTTTTTCACAGGTGCGGGCAGTCTAACAATCTAGGATTTTTGTGGCAAGTGGGAACGCTGGAATTGACCTGAAGGGACCAGAGACTGATCCATTTAGGTCACTGGGGATTTGTGGCGCCGCTTACGAAAAGCGTCTGCCGTACAGGCTCCCCATGGGCCTAAGTTCAGTGGTGACCACACAGTCGGCACCAGGGTCGCCTGTCGCCGCGCTCTTCGCAGGGCGGTTCAGGGGCCTGGCAGTGTTCGAGATGGCGCACGGGGTGGTCAGGGTCAGTGCGGAGTTGCTCCGCGACCTGATCCCCGCCTCTCCCGGTGCAGCACATCTCCGTCAGCTGGGCGCGAAGACGAGCCGCTTCCTGGTCTGCCGGCGTTGCCGTCGGCGGCTGGTTGCGGCGGTTGTCACGCGCGTGACGACGGCTGTGGCGCTGGCTGACGCGCTCCGAGGAGGCGTCTTCGATAGCCGGCGGCGGCACATCGTCAGAGAGCTCGACCGAGGCATCAGCCACGACCGCGACGACGTCCGCGAACCCGCTATCGCGGATCGTCCCGGCATCGGACGACGTAGTGAGCATCGTCGGTTGAGGCCGAGCCGCCGAGGCCCCCGCATCGTGGCTGGAACGCACCCTGGGGGGCGCGCTCAGCTGGATGACGAGGAGCATGACCAGCGAGACGAAGATCGCCCCGATGGCTACGATGCGAGCGGGCGGCAGGCGCCTCATGCGGGCACCGGCCACACCGCTGTTGTGCGTGACCGGCGAGAGCGTGAAGTTGGTGGGCTCTCGCTCAGCCATGGTTGCGTCGTTGTTGCCGAGCGACTTCACCGCCGGGACCGGCAGCATCCGCGTCATCTCGGCGAACACCGACGGCATGGGCGGCTCAGGCGTCTCACGTCCGAGGAGCCCGGCGATGATCTCGAGCGGCTCCATCATGCTCGGGTACCGCTTCTCGGGATCGGGGTCCAGCATGCGACCCAGCATTTCGACGAGCTGCGGGTACTTGTCCTGGAGCCAGGAGGGGATGTCCGCTTTGCAGGACGTGAACCCGCCGATCAGCTCCCCGACCCTCCAGCTCAGCACGTTGGTCCAGTTGGGCTCATCCGTCGCCCCTTCCGGAACACGTGCGTACGGGATCTGGCCAGTGAGCATCTCGAAGAGTACCGCGCCGGCTGAGAACTGGTCCGCCCTCGCTCCCACATCCTTGGCCCCGCGCATCTGCTCAGGAGCCATGTACATGGGAGTACCCATCAGCGCGTTCTTCTGGGTCAGGACGGTCACCTCGCTGCTGTCGACACGGGCGATCCCGAAGTCGAGCAACTTGGGCGTGATCTTCGTCCCCTTGCGGGCGAGGAAGACGTTCGAGGGCTTGATGTCACGGTGGGTGATCCCGTTGACGTGTGCCTCCTCGAGACCGTGGAAGAACCCGAAGGCGTATTGCAGCGCTTCGGGGAGCTCGTCCTCGCTGAACCCGCGCTCGATGCGGGTCTCGAGGTCTTCACCGTCGAGAATCTCCATCGCGAGGAAGAGCTCGTGCTCGTGCGACCCGAAGGAGTACACCTTGACGATGTTCTCCGAGTCGATTCGAGCCATGCTCGTTGCCTCGCGGCGGAAGCGGGAGGCGTACTCGGTGAGTCCCTCCGGGTCCACGACCTTGAGTGCGACTCGTCGGCTCAGGGAGTAATCGAAGGCGCGGTACACGGCCCCCATCCCCCCAAACCCGATCACGCTTTCCAGTCGGTACTGGCCAGGACGCTCTTGTCCCGGCTCATCGCTCTTTGGACCCATCCATGACCCTACGCGGGCACGGGCGATCCGTTCGAGTTCTTCGGGGCTTTTCACTGTTGCTATTTCCCTTTCGTTGAACGTCGTGGTCGTATCACACGACCGTGTGTTGCTTATTGTGTGGTCACGTTGTCGAAGGTGCGTATTCCGTCTGAATCACACCCCCTCTTCTAGGGAAAATAGGTGCATTTTCCCCAAAAGACAGGGTGCGACTGGCTGCATCATACCGAACCAGCCATAAACAGAACAGGAAATTTAAGCAGTTTTAGCCATTTTTGTCAAACACCCACCTCAAAACAGCTGAAGTGGGTGCGAGGTATTTGCCGACCGACGAGACCATGGTGTTAGCGAAGCGCTTGTTGAGGAGCGAGGCAAGTACCTCGCACCCACAACCTTTTAGTAATCCGCCAGACGTTTGACCAACGGATGCTGCTGAATTTTCTCAAGCGCTTTGGCTTCAATCTGACGAATACGTTCACGCGTGACATCGAATTCTTTTCCAACCTCTTCCAGCGTGTGTCCTACTCCATCCGCCAAGCCGAAACGCATTTCCAAAATCTTTTGTTCACGTGGGTTCAAGTCTTTGATGATATCGCGCACATAATCACGCAAGAGTTCAAGCGCTGCGGCACGGTCAGGCGCCACGTTCTTCACGTCCTCGATGAAGTCTTCCAGTGCGGAATCTTCTTCGTCATCACCGACCGGCGTTTCGAGCGAGACCGTATCCTGCGAGATCTTGATGATGTGACGCACCTTGTCGACATCCTGTCCCATTTCGGCAGCGATTTCTTCTGGCAACGGTTCACGACCAAGTTCCTGAATGAGCTCGCGCTCAATCTGCTGGAACTTGTTGATCGTTTCCACCATGTGCACCGGAATACGAATCGTACGTGATTGGTCAGCGAGCGCACGGGTGATCGCCTGACGAATCCACCACGTAGCATACGTCGAGAACTTAAAGCCTTTGCGGTATTCAAACTTTTTCACCGCGCGGAATAATCCAATATTTCCTTCCTGGATTAAGTCGAGGAGCGAGAGCGACTTCCCAGTGAACTTCTTTGCGATCGACACCACAAGACGCAAGTTCGCCTCGATCAACCGACGCTCAGCTTCTTTCTCGCCACGTTCTTTCCGCTTCGCAAGCGCAACTTCTTCTGCGGCCGTTAACAACGGAATCTTCCCAATTTCACGCAAATACACCTGAATCGAGTCAGCCGTGAGCTCAAGCGGATCAATCTTGATCTGACGCTCGTCGGCGCTGTGCAAACCCTGCAAGATCCCAAGACGCTCTTTATTGCGACCGAGCAATCCATCTTTCTGTTCAACCCAACTAATACCAGCCGCATCTAAGCGATCAACAAATCCTTCGAAGACATCAATGTAGTCTTCCACTTCAGAGAACGCGAAGACAATTTCCTGCTCCGTGATAAAGCCACGTGAGCGCGCCTTCGCAAACAATTTCTCCAACGCTTCTGGGGTTGGCGGCTTCGCCTTCACGTATGGTCCGCGTGGAAGCTGAGGAACCGGTTTCTTCGCCACCGCTTTGGCAGGAGCCTTGCCCTTCGCAACAGCGACAGGCGCGACCTTCTTCACTGGCGTTTTCACGATTGGTTTTTTTGGCGCGTGCTTTTTGGCATCAGCGGCGGCTTTGCGCTTTTTTAACGACGGCGTCGTTGCATGAAAAATCTTCTTCGCTTTCGAGACGAGCTTCTTTAAAGGCATACGCACGGGTTGGGTTAGTGGAGATCTTGGAATTGCCGCATGAGATCAGCGATCGCTGCTTGATCGCCAATACGCTCGGCTTGCCGCATGGCTTCTTCTAATTCGCGACGGCGTTTGGTCAGGCGTTCCGATCGAAGCAGAACGACAAGCGCACGAACATCACGTTCTAGAGAAGCGGCGGTTTGAGTTAGTAGGTCTCGTTCCGCTAAAAAAGCGGCTGCCTCGAAGGCGTCACGCTCCTCTGAACGAAGGTCAGGAGGCAGCGCTAGGGATGACCCGGCGCGAAGTCCGGGGGAAGAAACACCGTGGATTTGTGGCGAATTATACGTTTTTACTAACTGTTCGTAAAGAGACTTATGCACGGGGGTTTCAAATTCCTCCGGTTTCCACCCAAGAACGGTCTGAAACAAGGAGAAAACGCTTGAGTTAGCCAAAACAGCTGCGAGCAAGAATCGTTCGCGCTCGACCTCTTTGGAAGGAAGTTCTTTGGGTGGCGCTTCGGCTGGACGTGGAACAGGCGTTGGCTGCATCGCCGTTTGAACCCGAGCGGTCGCCGTTGAACGTTGAAGCGCTTCTCGAAGAGAGGCTTCCCCTACCCCTAAATCCTGCGCCAACCGGCGAAGCCAGCTATCACGCTCCACCGGGTCGATAATCCGACGAATCTCCGGCAACAGTTCCTGAGCAATCCGCTTCTTACCTTCTGGGGTATGCAACTCTTTTTCATGCGCGAATGTTTGCGCATACAACCAATCCATGATGCTCACCGCTGATTGAATCGCGTCTTTCCAAAGAGACACATCTTTACGAACGGCTTCGTCCGGATCTTTTCCTGCACCTGGCGGTAGTGTGATGATCTTGATCGAAAAATCTTGCGCACGCGCGAGGTCGAGCCCGCGAATCGTCGCAATGCGGCCTGCACTGTCAGCATCAAAAGCGATCGCTAACTTTGTCGTGAAGCGCTTCAACAAGTGGAGCTGCTCAGAAGTCAGCGCTGTTCCACTACACGCCACCACGTTCGTCACCCCAAATTGATGCGATGACACTACGTCCATATTCCCTTCCACGAGCACCGCTAAGTCTGCTCGACGAATTTCGCCTTTCGCTTTGTCGAGTCCATAAAGCACCGCTGACTTACGATAGACCGCTGTCTCAGGCGTGTTTACATACTTAGCTTCTTTGACGTCAGGTTGAAGCACGCGGCCAGTAAACCCAACGACATTGCCTTGCACATCCAGAATCGGAAACATCAACCGATCACGGAAGCGGTCATAGATTCCATCACCACGTTCGCGCTTTGACGCGAGTCCCGCACGAAGCAGCTCATCAGCTGTCACGCCTTTTTTTATAAGCGCATCCGTCATCGTCTGCCAGCCGTCTGGTGCATACCCAATTTTGAAGAGATCTGACGTCAGATCATCCACTCCACGCTTCTTTAGATACGCCCGCGCATGCTCTGCCTGAGGCAGTGTTTGCAAACAGGCTTGGAAAAATTTTGCGGCGAGCGCATTCACATCTTGCAGTCGATGACGATCGCCTGACTGCTTAGCATCATACTCCGGCAAAATCACACCAGCCTTCTGCGCCAAAAAGGCGAGCGCTTCACGAAACTCCATCCCCTCAATCTTCT
The DNA here is from genome assembly GCA_964415465.1 of uncultured Gammaproteobacteria bacterium. Classification (GTDB taxonomy): domain Bacteria; phylum Patescibacteriota; class Patescibacteriia; order 2-12-FULL-60-25; family 2-12-FULL-60-25; genus JAGOTP01. The sequence goes on along the minus strand of CAYQAL010000001.1, from coordinate 147,256 downwards.
CGATGAACGTAAAATGATCCCCTCCCTCGTTACACCCAAAACAGCGCCAACTCTGGCGGGTACGAGACACAAAAAACGACGGCGAACGCTCCTGATGGAATGGACAACACGCTTTAAACGACCCACTCCCAGCGGGTTTTAAGGTCACATAGTCTCCCACGACATCGACAATATCGAGGCGGGTTTTAATATCCTGGGTAGAGTCCATGAGAACAAAAGAAACGAGGTCAGACTGAACGTAGCACAGGCGCACGTCCGACGCACGGACCGGCGTGGTCTAGTCACAAAATGAATATTCTGTTATAAACACAGCCCACGGTTTGAGGGTGATTGGCTTCACCCAGAGAGGACACGGAATGCGTCGAATCAATCCAGATGAGGTCAAGCTGTTGAAGGAGGCGGTCAAGACGGTGCTCTACGCGCTCGAGCGAGGAGTCCTCCCGCCCTTCGTTGTGCCGCGTGAGACGCCTCGAGACGAGAAGGGCCTCGTGGCCTACCTCGCCGAGGCCCTCCGCATCGGACCGAGCACCGACCGAACCAAACGCTGGCGAGTCGCCGTCAGCCTGAGCGGGTTTGAGCTCAGCGTGATGGAGAAGAACGTCGCCCTGCCGGCTCTCCCGAAGGGGGCGAAGTACCGGCTGGTCGACCTGGTCGCTCTCACCCTCTTGGCGAAGATGGGTTGGACGTTCAGCCTGCGGAACGTCCTCTGGGACACGATCCCGGACGCGACCCCGCTCGCCGAGCATCGCTGCAGCATCTACGGTGACTCGATCGCCGTAGTCAAGACCGCACACCGTGATCTAGCAGAGAACGAGGTCTTGGGCACGCCCCACTGCCTCCTCGGCGTGTAGTCAACGTTGTTCAAAAGTCGGCGCGCGATACTCGCGTGCCGCACGGCGCTAGGGACCTGGCCGTACTCAACAGGTCCCTTCGTCGTATCTCAAGATAATAATAAATTACTATCTTGCTCGGCCATGGCGGACGGGTCGCTTACGTTTTTCAACGGTCGCACGCTCCTTGTCCGGCAACGGACTCCCCTTTTCACGCTTCTTAATTTCTTTCTCCAAGATTCCAAGTTCATCGCGCAAAATCGCTGCCAATTCGAACTCCAAGTTTTTGGCTGCTTCTTTCATCTCTTTCTCCTTCTTCTTTTTCACTTCCATCAAACTGTGCGTTTCTGCCCCAAGTTCCAGCTTCAAGATTTCTTTCACATCCTTTTCTTCTGCAGACTGAAGTCCAAGCATCTTCAACACGTCCTGATGCGCCTTCCGAATCGTCTTCGGCGTAATGTTGTGCTCTTTGTTATAGGCCAGCTGTTTCGTACGACGACGATCTGTCTCCGCGAGCGCACGCTTCATCGAACCCGTCATGTTGTCAGCGTACAAAATAACTTGACCACGTACGTTACGCGCCGCACGGCCGATCGTCTGAATAAGCGAGGTCTCCGAACGCAAGAACCCTTCTTTATCGGCATCCATAATCGCGACGAGCGCCACTTCCGGCAAGTCGAGACCTTCACGCAACAAGTTCACACCCACAATCACATCATACGAGCCCTTGCGGAACTCAGACAAAATCTCCAACCGCTCAACGGTATCGATATCGCTATGCAAATAGCGCACCTTAAACGAACGCTCCTTCATATACTCTGTCAGGTCTTCTGCCATTTTCTTCGTGAGCGTCGTCACCAACACACGCTCGTCACGATCAATCACCGGCTGCAAACGCTCGAGCAAATCTTGCACCTGACCCACATCCGAACCGCTTGGCGTCACTGGGCGAATCAACACTTCTGGATCAACCAGACCCGTCGGACGAATCACCTGTTCGACGATCTGTGAAGAATGATCGAGTTCATATTGCCCCGGCGTTGCTGAAACGAAGATGACGTTCTTCATCTTAGCTTCCAGCTCATTGAATTTGAGCGGACGGTTATCAGCAGCGGACGGCAAACGGAAGCCGTGTTCAATCAACGTTTGCTTACGCGAACGATCGCCTTCGTACATGCCTCCCAACTGTGGAACCGTAACGTGTGATTCATCGATGACCAACAAGAAATCTTTCGGGAAGTACGAGAACAGTGTATCTGGCGCTTCTCCACGTGGACGACCCGACATCGGCTGCGAATAGTTTTCGATGCCGTTGCAATACCCAACGTTCTCGATCATTTCCAGATCGTAGTGGGTACGACGCTCTAAGCGCTCTGCTTCGAGCAATTTTCCGTTCTGCTCAAAATACTCAAGTCGTTCTTTCAACTCATCGCGAATCCGACGAATCGCCTGCTCACGTTCGGGACCAGTTGTAATAAAATGTTTTGCCGGAAAGACCCACAGGTCTGGCTGTTCTTTCTCAACCTTCTTGCTCACCTGATCCATTTTCATGATGCGCTCGACGATTCCACGAGGAGACTCGATACGATAAATCACTTCTTCGTTCGCTGGCATGAGCTCAAGCACCTCTCCACGTGCACGAAAGGTTCCACGTGTAAGGTCAGCTGTCGTACGCGTAAACTGCATCGCGATCAAACGCTCCAATACCTGATCACGCACCACATTCGAACCAAGTTCCACGTGAAGAATTGTTTTCTCATAGGCTTCTGGCGCACCTAACCCGTAAATACAGGAAACCGACGCCACAATAAGCACATCTTTTCGCGTAAGCAGTGCCTGCGTTGCCGCGTGACGCAAACGATCGATCTCTTCGTTAATCATCGCCTCCTTTTCGATATAGGTATCCGTTCGCGCAATATAGGCTTCTGGCTGATAGTAGTCGTAATACGAAACGAAATACTCAACCGCGTTATCAGGAAAGAACGCGCGGAACTCATTCGTGAGCTGCGCGGCGAGGGTTTTGTTATGTGCGATCACGAGCGTTGGCTTTTGGATCGCCTGAACCACGTTGGCGACCGTAAAGGTTTTTCCCGTACCGGTGGCACCAAGCAGGGTCTGGAATCGCTCGTTTTTTTCTATGCCAGCAATAAGCTGCTTAATCGCTTCCGGCTGATCACCAGACGGCTTATAAGGCGCCTTCATGACAAATTGAGACATACACTCTATGCTACAGGGATAGGCTTAACCAAGCAAAATTTAGCCAGTTCTAAGCCAAAAAGTGGACAAAACAGGCAAAAACTGCTTAAATATCCCGTCGCCTGAATCTGCACCATTCAGACGGAACTTGGTCTCAGGACCGAGAACAGGAAGACAAGGTGCATCGAAGGAGCCGTACCATGCAGATTCTCGGAGTCGAGATCCGCCGCACGCGCGGACGCAAGGCCAACACCCCGGACCCCGGGCTCACGCCCCTCACCTACAACGGCACGGCCGTCGCGAGCGAGGAGCAACACCTCGACAAGGTCAACCGCGCCGCGTCGGACGGGGCCGCTCACTTCTTCAAGGAGACCGGGCCGCTCCTGATCAGCTTCCTGCGGGACCTGAAGAACCTCGCGATCGAGTTCATGCGGGACACCTGGAGCATGTTCAGCGGGCCCGCCAAGTTCGCGGTCTGGGTCGTCGCGATCATCCTGCTCGTCGGCTTCGTCGGCGGCAAGATCTTCTCGGCGGCCGAGTGGTGGATCGACGGGCACACCCAGGGCGTGGTGCGACAGACCATCGGGACCACGCACCGCGTCGGCGACCAGATGGACCGCCGCATCCCCGACCCGCCCCCGGTCCCCGAGCCCACGGCGGCCCCGCAGAGCCAGTAGCGCACCTTCAACCTCAACCCTCTCAGCGAAGCAACCTGAGAGACAGCGCCTAGAGCGCGTCGACGGTACGTGGTGACAACTCCACGGACTCCAGCGACGCGCTCGAAGTGTTTTTATGGCCAGTTTGGCTTGTTTTTTTACCCATTTTTTTCTATACTCCCGCGGATGATCAACTGGAAAGAAGTGGCGAAACCGCTCGTAGCGCTCGCTCCGATGGCAGATATGACCGATCTGCCGTTTTGTCTTATTTGCAAAGAACACAAAACGCCGATGATGTTCCGTGAGATGGTGTCATCAGAAGCCGTCGTGCGAATGAATGAAAAGACACTCAAGATGGCAGAATCGGACGACCGTGAACGCCCGCTGGTCCAGCAAATTTTTGGCAGCGATCCCCACACGATGGCCGAAGCGGCGCGCATCATTGAAGAGAAATTTCATCCGGACGGCATCGACATCAACATGGGCTGCCCGGTCTACAACATCGTGCACAATTTTAATGGCGCCTCTCTGATCCGTGATCCAGAACGTGCAACCGCGATTATCAAAGCCATGAGAGCAGCCGTGTCGGTTCCAATCAGTGTCAAAACACGTCTTGGCTGGAGCAAAGACACAGATTGTTTGGAGTTCGTGAAAGTAGTAGCAGACGCAGGTGCAGAGCTCATTTCGCTCCATGGCCGTACCAAAGAACAAGGCTACAGCGGCGTTGCGAATTGGGATCGAGTGGGCGAAGCGCGGGCACAAGTGCCACATATCCCCTTCCTTGTGAATGGTGACATCACGACACCTGAACTCGCCAAAGAGGCGCTGCGCCGATCTGGTGCCGATGGCATGCTCTTAGGCCGTGGCGCGCTAGGAAATCCCTGGATTTTCCAACGGATTGAAACCTACTTAAAAACGGGCGAACTTCTCACTGAACCAACGCTCGCTGAAAAAGTGGAGACCGTACGCAAACACGCCCGCCTTCAGACAGAGCACTATGGCGAACGTGGGTTAGTGAAACTCCGTAAACATTTACCGTGGTACTTCAAAGGCGCGAACCAATTCAAAGACCTACGAAGTCGATTGGTCCGTATTCAAAGTTTGGCGGAACTGGAACAGATTCTAAACGAGTTGGAAACCAATCGCTTGCAACCCGCATTAGCTACAGCGACTCCAGAGACGGAGGCATCGCTAGAATGCGGTCAGCACTTGGACGACTAAGAGATTTTTCAGCCACGAGATGCTCAACTAACGCATCCGTTTTGCGTACGATGCGACCCGTGAGGTGGGACAAACGCTCATCCAAGTACTCTTTAGTGACCATCGTTGATTCAATACGCGAAAGGCGCTTTTCTGTGTTCGTCGCAAATAATTGTACTGATACAGCCAGATCTTGGATCGTTTTCTCCAGTCCACCCATGCGTCGATCCACTTTATCCATCCTTTGTTCTACTTTATCCATCCACTGATTCATCTGGCTCATCATCTGATTCATGAGGTTGGATAAATCTCGATTTGTTGGTTCTTGATTATTCATAGAAGGATCGTAGCAAAAAAGAATTGGTCCTACTATCTACTCCGTTCCATGAATTAAGATCGTCGTCAAGAAGATAAAAGTCCATAGAAACGCGAATGCCGGACCACCCCCTCCTCGGGATGGTCCGGCAATCGTTTTCCTGGGTGGCACCCACGCTCGGGAAAACGAGCAAGCGTGGGCGGGCGGGTCAGAACGACCCGGTGAGCACGGCCCCGACGTGGTCGGAACCGAAGCTCGGGGTGAGCGCGGCGCGCGGGCGCGCGGGCGCGGCGGTGGAGGACGTCTGGCGCGGCGCGAGGAGGAACCAGGTGACGGTCCCACCCGCGACGAAGAGCGCGGCGCCCGTGTAGAACAGCACCGCGCGGGTGCCGGCGTTCTGGGCGTCGGCCTCGGTCTGGCGCGGCCAGCCGGTGTTGGTCTCGCCGCGGTTGGCCGCGTCGAGGAGCCCGTTGTTCGAGCTCCAGCTCAGGGTCGAGACGACCCCACCCACCAGGGAGAGGGCGCCAGCGCCCCAGAGGCTGATCGGCACCGCGTAGCCGACCGTGGACCGGCCGGGACGCGGGTTGGGCGTCACGACGGCCGGGTGCGTCCGCCGGTAGGCCTCGACGGCCGCGTTGACGCGCGGACGGAAGGACACCGGGACGCGGAGCTCGTCGGGGTGACCCGCCATGGTCACGTTGAGCGTGACGGGGTCGCGCCGGATCTCCGTATCAAGAGCGGGGTTGGCCCGCACCGCGAGGAGCGCCTCGCCCGTGAGGGCGAACGTCTCGACAGGCTGGGTCGGCGCGGACACGGTGGGAGCCGCGCAGCGGTTGCGCTCAGCCTCGAGCTCCGTGCGTTGGGCGCCGGTGGCTCGGGGAGCGAGGCACGCCACGATGGCGCACCGGTGGCTCTCGGCCGCAGCGCCGGCCGCCGTGAGGTACACGACGAGCTGGTTGGCAGCCTCGGGGGCCGGATACGCCACGTAGGCAACCCACTGCCACTGGAGGGCAGAAGCGAAGCGGCCCGCGTTGAAGTCGGACACGGCGGACAGGACCGTCCGCTGGTACTCCAGCCGCGCCGCGCCCGTGAGGGACGGCAGCGGCCGGTCGGCCGGCGGGAGGGTGCCGCACGTGGCGGCGATCCCACGAGCGTCCGGCAGAGCCGGCGCCGCGGGCTGCGCGGCAGTGGCCGTCTGCCCGAAGGCGGCGGCCGACGTACCGAGCACAGCGAGGAACACGAGAACAAACAAACGACAGGTCTTCATGACGGCGGTTGACCTCCTAATCGATCGGGTGTTGCGAGACGAACGCGGGGAGCACTCAACTCAAACACTCTTTCTCGAACTCAAGTTCGAGTCAGTCTGAGCGAACAAAAAAGCTGAATCTCTTTCATCAACCTTATTCAGCGTCTTTTATCCGCCCAGACCAACCAAAGAACGAGCTAGTTCCAGGCTTTTTAAGCCTAAAAACTAACTCGCCACTATGGCATATTTGAATATTTTTGTCTAGATTGAGCCAATTTAGTGGTCGTGATCCACCAATTCTGGCAAGAAATTCTCTGGATTTACAGGAATTCCGCCCTGACGAACCTCGAAGTGCAAGTGAGGACCCGTCGAAAGCCCCGCTCCCTGATCCCCTGGCCGACCTCCCGAATAGCCGATCACCTGACCACGTTCCACATACGTATCTGGACGAACCGCAAAGCGTGACAAGTGCGCGTAGACGGTTGCTACCCCACCCGCATGCACGACCATGATGTAGTTTCCGTATTGCTTCCCGGTACGCGTCCACGCGATGTAGCCACCAGCCGCCGCCTCCACCGGCGTACCAACCGGCGCAGGCAAGTCGATCCCCGGATGCTCAAACAGCTTTCGGAACGGATAGGTGTTATCGTGGAAGTGCGCTGAAATCCCTCGCTGCGGAATGAGTGGCCACTGGAACAAGACATCTCCACGCGCTAACACGGTATCGGCCTGATTCAACTGCTCACGCAAACGATCCTGAAGTTCACGAACCGACATCTGCTCTTCTTGTTGCTGACTACGAAGTTCGGCCACGATGCGTTGAAACTCAGACTCTTTTTGTTGCGTCGTCGCGAGGAGAGACAATTTAGCCGAACGCTCCCCTTCCAACGCTAGTCGTTCCTCTGCTAACTTCGCAAGCTGCCCTTGAAGCTCTGTGCGTCGCTCATCTTGTGTCTTTCGTGTTTGCTGAAGGTTGTCTTTTGCTTCATGCAACCGCTTCGTCGCCGCCACCGTTTCTTCTTGGACCCGCTGCAATTCATCTAACTGAGAAACGTATTCAGACAATGACGAACCCGTGATCAACGCTTGAAACGGATGCACATCGTCGGCTTGGCGAATACGACGCAACAGTTCCCCTAACGCCGCTCGGCGCTTTTCGATGGCTTGCTCTTCTAATGCGATCGAGACATCCAACTGTTGAATGCGGATTGTTGTTACGTTGGCCTCTTCGGTGGTTTTTTGAAGCGCTAACTGCTTTTCTTGAATGCGGTTTTCAAGCAATGCCGCCTGGTTTTCGAGCGTCACCGATTGTGTTTCCTGTTCGCTGATACGCCTGCGATAGGCCGCAATCGTACTATCGAGCTGCTTAATCTTGGTCTGACCCTCATCAACTTGCGTCTGCAATTCATCAACCTGCGTTTGGTTCACCACCGTTTCTTCCCCAGTTTCTTGCGCATGAACCACAAAAAACGATGCCGCGAACACAACTATGCTCGCGACACATAGTGTCGACATGAAAAAGCGCTGAAAAGACTTCATCAACTGTTAGTATGCCACACGCACTAGGAGAAGAGTAGATCAATGAACTGCTTTGAGTATGCGTCTGACGAAGACGTGTATGAAGGCGAAGGCATGAGTGGAACTTCCCTAAACCACAAGTACCACTCATCCACTAAAAGTGGGATATTCCCTTTTTCAAACGCTTTTGTTAGTCGGAAGCGAAGCTTTGCCTCTTCCGCTCCCGAAGGCAGACAAAAACGGCCTGAGTATATTTTATCAATTTTTTCTTTGATGCGACCAAACTCACGCATTCCACGCTCTTGTTGTAGTACACCGTCTCTATAAGAAAGTGAACGAAGTAATATAAATCGAGCACAGCGTGCATCTTGTGTTGTACGAAGAAGATCACTTGGTTGTACACAGTTCCCTTTATGCTTACTCATTGGTGCTCCGTCAGTTCCAAGCAACGTCCCATGCAAGAAAAGATCTGTCGCAGGCGGGTATCCAAATACCGCGCCGCCAATCAATGTCCTTAGGTAATGCCATTTGAGCATTCCATGGCCACTCGCACTCACAAGTACGCGAGGAGATGAAACCGGAAGAGAAAAACGCTCTTGGATCCAATAAGGATAAAAGAAGGATTGAACAATCGGATTTATCGTTCGCACTTTTCTTTTAAACTTGATATTCGCGGCAAAGACTCGTTCTTTCGTTAGCGGTAACAGATTCGTGAAGATAGTCCCTTGATGCAAAAGAGAAGGAAGGGTGTACGGCGGATGCATATTTAGTTGGTTGCACATATACCATTGACTTTCTCGCCCCTCCGCCGAATCAAGGATACGCCGTAGAGAAAGCATGCACTCACCGGAAATCTCTTCTATCCATCCTTTTCTCTCGATTTCATTCATTACGGATGTAAGAAATGGTTCGTACGCTGGATCTGTATCTAAGTAGATAACCGTCTCGCTTGTATTAGACGCTGGATCAACCATCATCTTTTGCCGACGAGCTTCCGCAAGACATGTTTTCGCATATTCATTGATCTCCTCCTTTGATCCAGCGCGGTGAAATACTTCTTCAAACGTACGCTCGTATGGAAGACCATACATATTCCATGCCTCCTCGACAAAGACGATCCGTGTTTCTGGATACAGCCATTTCGCAATTCGCCAATACAGATGGCTCATGAGAGCCGACATCGCATTTCCGCAATGATACGTGGACTTGGGTAAACAAGGAGTATTTAAAACGAGCAAGGATTGATTCATGGCTTTCGGCATACAAGAAATAACCCCTCTGAACGTTCGCCACACATCCACTCACCCATCTTCTGCTCCAAAAAACAGAGCGCGCGCAAGCTAGACGAAGCCCATCCCCCTCTCTCTATGCACGGCTTCGCGTAGTCAGATAACAAAAATCCATATGGAATATACTTCTCGACTTGAAATCCCTGTGACGCCATCAGCTCCTCGATCGTCTGTCTCGTATATCGACGAAGATGTCCAACTCGAACATCCTTTTCCGTAAAACTTTTTCGAAAAAACGTATATTCAAAAAAATTTCGTGAGAACGGGAATGGCAGCTTGTTTGGAACAGAGAGAACCAAGTATCCTCCTGGACGGAGAATGCGAAAGAACTCACGAACAAGGTCGACATCTCGCTCAACATGCTCTACCACTTCGAGTGATAGAACCAAATCCACCGTTGTCTTTTCTTGTTCTGCGACAATTTCAAAAAGATCACCAGATTGAAGGTGTACCTTGTCTACGCGAGCTCCTTGGATAGAGGCGCGACTCTTGCCATAGTCCAACGCCTCTTGAGAATAATCAAAGCCATCGACTCTTGGAAAAATACCCGAGTGCTCACAGACATCGAGAATAGTGGGTAGATAGAGCCAATTCCCAGCTCCATAATCCTGAAGCACCCCGCAAGAAGTATGAGTGAAGATGTATCGTAGTACACGCTGGACGATATCTGCGCGGAATAAGTCTCCCAAATCCCTAACCGGATCTTCTGGCCTATATTTCTGCAGTATCCGCGACCAAATCACTTCATAATAGGAACGATCGTAATTCATATATGAGTCGGGAGCAGTTGCGCCTTAAAGGTTCGTTGCGTATTCCAAGGGGTAACCTCAATGGCGTAAAACTGCTCCGCTCCTCGTCGAACTTGCACAAGTTTACCATCGAGATAAACACGCTCGCCCTCACGAAAACTACCTGCGTACGCTCCAATGTAGGAAATAAAGGCTTTTATTTCGCTCGCACACCCAATCGATCCATCAAACACTGAGTTAATTATATCCAAAACACGGATCTCATAGTAAGCAGGCGCAAAATTCCCTTCTTGGTCATTTTCTATCTGTGCGATACAACTTATTTCACCTACTTCAATAAACGTCAGATCTTTAAAGATCGTTTGTCCTTGTCTACACCTCAGCGGCTGACAGTTAACATGTATTTTTCCACCCCACAGACCTTGAATTTTTCGTTGCTCTTGCTTCATCAACAACGAGAAATCCATAGGCGCCATATGAATCATTCTTCGATTATACAAACGAAGCGCGTGCCTTTCATACGACTCCATCTGTGAACATTCACTTAATGCCTTTGACACAGCCAACCGAACATCTTCTCCATAGCATACTAGGTCGATGTCAGACACTAGATTATACGCGTCGATTAAAAATGAACCCGTGATTCCAATTTGGTCGATCGGGACATGATTCTCTAGGTAGGAAAGCAACTGAACCAGGGCTGCACCAACTGGGTGACGCTGGTACTCCTCGGACTCAGAGCGTATTTGGCGGAGTTTATCAGTGCAAGAAAAACACTGCTTGATTCGATTCGAGGGCGTAACCGTAAGGATTCCTCCATGGAACGGTGAAAAAGCCACTCGATCATGATCTTCTTGCAAAATAACAAAACTTTTTGGAACAAATGAATTATACCCATACTGCTTCCCTTGAATGTCTCGCGCACCGTACTGACTTGGAAAGTACTTTACATAGCTCACCACTCCCGCTTTCGGATGACGTTCGCCTACCACTTTGAGGAAATTCCCTCGATCGTCGAGGAGATAATCTCGGTCCCAAAGATTCGCAGGCGTCATAGCTCAGGCGGTTAGTTCATGAGTTTCTGTTTTGCGAGCTCTAAACGCCTTACGGATTCTGTCTTACCCAGCAACGAGAGAATTTCGATTGCACCGCCTGGAGTAAACTGCTTTCCTGCCAGAGCAATGCGCACCGCCCAAAGCAATTGCCCAGTTGATAACCCCGTCTCTTCTACGCCGCGCACAAAAAACGCACGAACATCTTCTTCAACAACTGCTTCAGACAAGTCCGATACATGTGCAAGCGTCCACTCAATCGCTTTCTTTGATGTTTCAGGTGTCGCTTTTGATTTCGTATGCGTGAACAAGTCGATCGAGTACTCTGGCAAGTCCACAAGAAAGTCTATCGCGAAAGGGATTTCTCCAAGAGTAGTAATACGTTCTTTGACGAGCAAAGCCACCCTTCGAAGATCGATCCTGGAAGGAATTGCCACTTTCTCTAGATATGGACGAGCCAGCTCTTCAAACGCCTCGACAGACATCTGTTTCAGATATTCCTTGTTCAACCATTCTAACTTCTGCATGTCAAAAATGGCCGGAGCTTTCTGCAGCGAAGCCAGATCAAACACTTGCTCGAGCTCAGCAAGCGTGTACAGCTCTCGGTCGTTCGAGGGATGCCACCCCAATAATCCAATCGCATTGATAACCGCTTCCTTCACGAATCCTCGATCAATCAAATCAATAAACGATGCATCGCCTTCCCGCTTGCTAAACTTCTTTGTCGCCGACTTCATGATCGGTGGCAAGTGGACATGCGTAGGAACATTCCACCCAAATGCTTGGTATAACAAAATATACTTTGGTGTTGAAGAAATATATTCAGTTCCACGAATGACGTGTGAAATCTCCATCAAGTGGTCATCGATTACATTTGCAAAGTTATATGTTGGTAACCCACTCGATTTCATCAACACTCCTTCGTCTAGCTCATTCGATGAAACACTTATATCTCCGAATACAACATCCGTAAATGACACGGTTTGATCGAGTGGGATACGCTGACGAACAACATAAGGTATGCCCTGAGCAAGATTGTGCTCAACCTCTTCTGAAGAAAGCGTTTTACAGTAACCATCGTATTTCGTTGGCTGACGAAGAAGAGTCTGTTGTTCGCGTAACGCATCCAAACGCTCTTTCGTGCAGAAACAACGATATGCTCCTCCTTTCTCCAATAGCTGCTGAATATATGTTTGGTAGATCCCTTTACGCTCACTTTGAATATATGGCCCATATGCACCACCTACATCAGGACCCTCCTGGTACGTCAACCCAACCATTCGGAGAGTCGAATAAATGAGATCAACAGCATCAGGAACGTAACGCTCTTGATCAGTATCCTCTATACGCAGGACGAATACCCCTTTTGAAGCCTTGGCGAACAGGTAAGCGTATAAAGCTGTTCGCAAGTTGCCAATGTGGATATATCCAGTAGGACTGGGGGCGAAACGCGTTCTAACCAGGCTAGACATGGCAACACGCTATCAGCTCCCGCTTTTATCGTAAAGATCAGAGAGTTCTTGTTTTATCCTGAGAATAAAGCTCAAAATAGGATAGATAACTCCTATAATAACAAGCGGAACGATTAGATCACTAAATCTCCAGTCATACTTACGAAGCCCTTCGCGAAACACCGCGCGAAGGTAGACAAACAGCGCTGGACAAAGAATCAGCAAGAAAAACAACAGACGTACCGCAAGCATCAACAGTTGCAGCATGCGTGTTCGGCCAAACCCTGGTCGACGCACCTGATCAACAAAAAAGACGATTGGAAACACGACCGTCGCTCGAAGAATGCGTTTGATACGACGAGGCTCTTGGATCAACCGCCATGCCCATTCCAAACCAAGACGTTGCAGCACACCTGGGGCACGACGAATGCGCTTGGACCAAAAGTCGAACGCACCGCCCACTCCCACCACAATCTTGAGCGATGGGATGTCGCCTACGCGTTTGGCAATCCAGGATTCTTGTTTTGTCCCTCCTCCACCAAATGCCACAAACAAGAGATCTGGCGCAGCCAAGACGAGCCGATGCAACGCCTCTTCCTCCGCCAGATCACCTGAGCCATCCGACTGAACCTTCCCGCCTTCTTCGGTGATAACTTTCAAGGATGGATAACGCGTTCTCCAATAGGCGCCAGCCTCTTCCGCAACTCCTGGATCACCACCGATGAATCCTACGCACAGATTCGTCTGAGCTGCTCGCTCAATCAGCGCTTCCGCCAAAGCCACGCCTGTCACACGTGAGACGGGTCGACTTACAGAGCGCAACGCCAGGAATAATCCCATGCCATCAACGGAAAGATAGTCCGCCTGACGAAGAACGGCCGCGTAGCTCGCATTTCTTTTCGCTTCTAAGAGAATCTCTGGGTTCGCCGTCACAATCCACCGCGGCCCTGTTTGATTCGCAGAAAACGCCCATGCCAAGATCTCTTCACACGATCCACCCTGAATCGTGAGACCGAAGAGTTCTGACGTCGAAGAAGAACCGGTAGACATGGATAGAGAATATATTATTTCTTCTGTTCGAGCGCCGTCTCCACTGCACGTGCGATGCGATGACTTGATTTCCCAGGAACCAGTTGAGCTGCTTTTTTTGCCAAACGTTGTCGCTCTGGAGGACTCGCCACAAGCTCAAGGACTTTTCGCACAAGGAGCGCTGGATCATCTTCTCGTACTGCCGCTTGCGCAGAACACAGAATAGCCGCGTTCCCCTCTTCCTGGCCTGGAATCGGCGAACACAAGACGAGCGGAACCTTAGACAAGGCCACTTCACACGTCGTCAGTCCGCCCGGCTTCGTCACGACGGCATCACTCGCCAAGAAATAAAGATCAATCTCTTTCGTAAATCCAAGCAGCTGAATGCTCACCTGGGGATACTTACGTAAAAATCGCTTCGATCGCTTCAAATTCTTTTCATCGGTCCCAAAAATAACCGTCCATTGAATGGAAGAAGCGTTCTTTTCGATGACGATCGCTTTCAGCAAATCACGGAACGGGAAAATTCCCAACGATCCACCCACGATCGTCACATGTGGCTTCTGAAGCGTGATACCGAGTTTCGCTCGAGCTTGGCGTGACGAGAAGGCGCGCTTCTCAAAAAACACACGTCGAAGAGGGATCCCCGTCACCTGAACACGGGCCGGATTGATGCCGTACTCCACAAGATGCTCTTTTGTCTGTTTCGTCGCCGCAAAGTATTGATCGATGCCCACGTGGGCCCAATAGCGATGCACCCACAAGTCCGTGGTCACCGCAAAGATCGGCATAGACAGATACCCAGACAAACGCCCTTCACCCAGCATGCGCAACGGCAGAAAATGCGTCGCGATAATAGCATCCGGTTTGTACGATTGGATTTTCGCAAAGAGTCCCGTGATATCCCAACGGGTGAGCTGTTCGACGACAAAATCGGTGACTCCCGCGTAGCCTTTATTGCCGTGTGCGTGCCGCCAAACCCAGGGCGCATGCTCCACAATCCACTTTTGAAATCCACTCGCCTTTTTTCCGAGACGCGTCCACTGTTCTTGAAAATTATACTGGCACACCTCGAAGCCTTGCCCTTCCAATTCTTCCTGTAAGGCTGCCGCCGCCGATGAATGCCCGGAATGGGGCAACGCGTACACCAAGAGAACTCGTCGAGGACGATGCATACCTAGGTGTTACGCCTTGCCCGTTACGCGCAAAGACATGTCGTAGCGAATCTCTTCTAGTTTTTTGACGTGCTGCTTGGCTTGATCGACCTTCGTGCGCAAGTGTCCAGTGAGATCCATTTGAAGCAAGAAATCCATGAGCTCGACCGCATCTTGGTAGAATTGCTCGATAGGAGCGCGGTCACCTCGGGTTGCTGCCAAGACCGCCAGCCGCACAAGTTCACCTAAAAAGTCCGACAGACCTCCGATAAAAATATCCGGGTCTTTATCCTTATCAGGATGCGTCTGAAGTGAACCTTTGGCGAGATACTCGGCCAAGAGAGCTGCCTCCGTATATTCTTCACGAGCAGCTCGCCAGGAACCTTCCTGGGCCAACAGCGCTTCCTCTGCCACAATCTTCCACCCAGCCTGAATCGCCTGCTCGGCTACCAGGAACTCGCGTTTAGAGGCAGCGGAATCCTCACGATGGAGTGCAAAAATCGAGCGCTTACTTGAAGAAAGCACCTCAGCCGAGCAGTGTTGGAGCTCCCGACGCAGTTTGGCTAGCTGACTTTGGCGATCGAGCGTTTGGCGCTGGATACGGGCGGAAAGGATAGGCATACAGGGAATGTCGGCATGGTAGCAAAAGATGGCTTGAAAGAGAACGCGGGATCGGCTATGATTCCGGCGCGAATAGCGATTTCGGGACAGTCTTCATCCCTTCGTGATGAAGGCATTCCCTCGTGGTTCGGAAGAGAAACCTTCGGTCTCTCTTCTCTCACTCCTTGGGACTGTAGCTCAGTTGGTAGAGCACCGGCCTTTTAAGCCGAGGGTCGAGGGTTCGATCCCCTCCGGTCCCACCATCAAAAGCCATAGCGCATGCTGTGGCTTTTGTGTTTTACTATGTAGGCCACGGTATGTCCCCGATCTCCAAACCCCACTTCGTCCAAACGATCGACGAACTCTGTGAACTCGTTCTCGAAAACGATCGAAGCGCTGACGTCGAACTGGTTCGTCGAGGATTTGCGTTTGCGGATGCAGCACACAAAGGACAGATGCGCGCGAGTGGCGAGCCCTACATCATGCACCCGCTTCAGACTGCCGGGACGCTCGCCGAAATGCACATGCCTGTTCCAATTATCGTAGCTGGGTTATTGCACGATGTTCCAGAAGACACCCCTCGCACCATTGAAGAGATCACAACTGAGTTCGGTGAAGATATCGGCTCGATGGTGGCCGGCATCACCAAACTCAGTAAGATCAAGTATCGCGGAATGGAGCGTTATATCGAGAACTTGTGCAAAATGTTCTTGGCAATGGCGGCTGATGTACGCGTTGTCTTCATTAAATTCGCAGATCGTTTACACAACCTCCAGACACTCGATGCGATTCCTCAGAAAAAACAGTACCGCATCGCCCTTGAATCGCTCGAAATCTATGCCCCGATCGCTAATCGCTTGGGTATGGGTGAAATGAAAGGCAAACTTGAAGACGCGGCTTTTAAATACGTTCAGCCAAAAGAATACGCGTGGACCAAAGAAATTGCGCAGACAGCACGCAACAACAAACAGGAGTACGTTGACCACGTGATTGAGCAGGTAAAGATTACACTCAAGGAAAATCACATCGGGTATCACGACGTGCACGGACGTGCGAAGCATTTGTATTCGCTCTACAAGAAACTTATCAAAAACGAGCGTAATATCGCGCGTGTCTACGATATCATCGCATTGCGTATTATCGTTCCAACGGTTGCCGACTGTTACAGCGCACTCGGTGCAATTCACGGCAAATGGACTCCACTCAAAGGTCGCATCAAAGACTACATCGCTCAGCCAAAACCAAACGGCTATCGCTCGCTTCATACGACCGTCTTCTGCGAAGGTGGTGAAATTGTTGAATTCCAGATTCGTACGCGTGCCATGCATGCGGAAAACGAATATGGTATTGCAGCGCACTGGGCTTACGATGAAAACGGCAAGCGCTCTGAACCAAACTCAAATAAGGCCCCAAACTGGGTGTCTGATTTAGCCGAGCTTCAACAAGAGCTTGGCGACAAGAAAGACAAACTCCACACGCTAGAAGAAATGAAGATCGATGCCTTCCAGAATCGCATCTTCGTGTTCACGCCAAAAGGCGATGTCATCGACTTACCGGAAGGCAGCACTTGTGTTGATTTCGCGTATGCCATCCACAGCCAAATCGGTGACACCTGCACTGGTGCCAAAATCAATGAAGACCTCGCGCCCGTCGACCGTATCCTGAAGAACGGTGACATGATCGACATCATTGTCGACAAAAATCGCAAAGGGCCGAACCCTGACTGGATTAAGTTCGTAAAAACCCGTCACGCCAAAGCCAAAATCCGCCAAATGGCGAAGTCACGCATCGGTACCTGGATCAAAGGGATTTTGCCGGGGACAACGAAATAATTACGAGGAGGCTGTTTCTCCTAAGAGCTTCGCCAAGCGTGAAAGCTCTTCTTCAGACGTAAAGCGCAAGCGCACTTCACCCGCACCGCGGCTATTTTTACGAATCTCGACTCGGCAGTGAAGTTGATCGCGCAGGCGGAACTCAAGATCTGAGAGATTTGGATCTTTAACACTCTGGCCCGGTCGACGAACGGACACGCGATCCTCCACCTGACGAACTGTCAGACCTTCGTTTACTAACGTATGAAATAATTTCAAGCGCTCTTCATCGGTTGGTAGCGCAAGCAAGGTACGCGCATTCGAGGCACTAATTTTTCCTTCGGTCACCGCGTCGCGGATCTCTTTTGGCAACATCAACAAACGAATGGTATTTGCGACCTGTGAACGGCTCTTTCCAACTTTCTGCGAAATCTCTTCTTGGGTCAGTCCAAATTCATCCGCCAAGCGGGCATAGGCTGTTGCCTCTTCCAGCGCGTTCAGCTCTTGGCGCTGAATGTTTTCGATGATGGCGAGCTCAAGCTGCTGCTGCTCTGTGGCTTCACGGATAATAACGGGCACCGTCTTCTCACCCAAAATCGACATCGCTCGGAAACGACGTTCACCAGCAATCAACTGATAACTTCCGTCCGCTCCAGCCGGCGTGACAACCAGCGGCTGCAACAAGCCATGCTCCTTGATACTTCCCATCAACTCTTCCAACTCATCGTGCGAGAAATGCGTACGCGGCTGGTACGGATTACGCTTAATTCGTTCTAAGGAGACTTGAACAATGCGGATCCCCGACTCTGGAGACGTCTCTTCTGTTTTTTCTGCCGCTGGTTGGACTGGCGGAGCGGATTGAACAGACTGCACAGGCGGCACGGCCGCTGAACGCAAATCAGCATTCTGTGTTGGCGCTGGAGGCGGAGCCATCCCGTTCGGCGTCTTTGGCGGAATAATAGCTCCTAAGCCACGACCGAGGCCCGAAGGACGAGATGGGATCATAAGGTACGAATATGGTAATGATTGACTTCACGCTCCAACACTTCACGCGCTAACCGTTCATACGCCTTCGCTCCTTTTGAACCACCATCAAAATGCGCGATACTTCGACCGAATGAGGGCGCTTCAGCCAAACGCACATTTCGCGGAATCACCGAACGGAATATATTATTTGGGAAATATTTGTACAACTCTTGCAGCACGTCATCCGATAACTTTGTACGACCATCGTACATCGTAATGACCGCCCCAAGAATGTCGACCTCTGGACGTAGGCGATCTTGAACAAGCTGGACCGTCTCCAAGAGCTGACCCAGACCTTCAAGCGCGTAGTACTCGGCCTGAACCGGAATCAAAATTTCATCGCCAGCCACCAACCCATTCAAGGTGATCAGCCCAAGCGTTGGCGGACAATCAATCAAAATAAAATCGTAGTCGTTACGAATTTCACGCAACGCATCACGCAACTTAAATTCACGATTCTCCAATGGAACCAATTCGACGTTCAATCCAGCGAGCGCGTTCGTGGCTGGAGCGATCCGAAGACCCACGTGAGCTGTTGGCTGAGCAATCTCTTTGAAAGACGCTTGACCCAACACCGCCTCGTACACCCCCCGCTCAATCTGACGATGATCAATTCCGATCCCCGAAGTCGCGTTTGCCTGAGGATCCAAATCCACAATCAAGACGAACTTCCCAAGTTCTGCAAGATACGCGCCCAAATTAATGGCCGTGGTCGTTTTTCCTACCCCGCCTTTTTGGTTTACGATGGAAATAATACGCGCCATACCAAGGGACCTTTTCGTTAGAAGCGCACGCTCTCAAACGCCGTCAGTGTAAAGGAGGAACGGTTGCGTCGCAAGGCTTACCGCCAGCGGCCGTGGGACAGCATCGGAACCGCCGAAACATAGTCGCCACGGCGCTTTAAATGAGCGATGTGACGGGTCCGTTCTTGGGTAAAGGCCTCTCGCCTTAACCCAAAGGACTCAACCAGCTGAGAGGCGTAATTTCCGCCCAGTACATGAGGCAAAATCACATAGGTCGCCCCCTGACGATACAATGCCAAGGCTTCATTTACCGTATGCGCCACAAAAATGAGGGTTCCGGCCGGCCGATGAGCGCGGCGCAGATTTAAAATAGCCGTATTTACTCGGATGCTTGGGATCGTTGAAATGATGAGTTTAGCCTTATCTGTTCCGATCTCACGCAAAAATCCAAGATCTTCTGCATCGCCGTACCGACAAGGAATGCCATTTTCTTCAAGGTCAGCGATCGCTTCTGGGTCAAAATCTACCACTAGATAGTCTGCCTTCATCTTTTTGAAGGCCGGGAGGAAGTCGCTTCCCACTCGATGACAGCCAAATAAAATGACGTCGTATTCCTCGCCTTTGGTTTCTTGAATCGACTTCGCTTCTGGCTTGATCCGGAAGAGCCACTCTACGAACTGGCGCACCCGTTCAGCATGGGTCATGAGCAAGCTGCCACCCAACATGGTACAGGCCACCGCTACCGTAATAGCCGACGTGAAATTGGTAGGAAGTTGGATCGAGCGACTGGCCACGAACAGTAAGAGTAACGAAAACTCGCTCAAATGCGACAAATGGATCCCGACCAAGAACGAGGGGGAACGCGCCTGACCAAAGTGCCGCATCAAACGCCCGACAAACCAAGGATTGATCAAAATAATCGTTGGAATCAATACGGCTGCGATCGCCCAACCAGAACGAAGGCTCGTAATATCGATTTTACTTCCCAAGAGAACGAAGAACACAACCAAGAACAGCTCGCGCATTGGTTTAAGTTTCGACTCAATCTCGAACCGATAGACCGTGTTCGCCAAACAGACACCAGCCAGAAGCGCACCAATTTCATACGACCAGCCGACTTCGTGAAAGACCAGCGACATGCCAAGCGCAAACGCGAGCGAACCGATGGCGAGCAATTCCTGAGAACGAGCAGCCTGGTCAATGATCTTAGGCAAAATCGTTCGGGCAAGAAGAGTGACCGCCGCAAGCAATCCTAAGCCTTTTAGAATGACAAACATGACTTCCATTCCCCCACCTTGCAACGGTGCGATTCCAACCACCAACAATACAATCGTGGCAAAGACATCTTGGAGCAACAAGATACCCGTCGTGATCTTTCCATGTGAACGATTCAAGTCGCCACGATCACCCAACGAACGTAATGCCAATACGGTGCTATTGAAGGACAAGGCTGCCCCCAACAAACCCGAAGCGAACCATCCAAATCCGACCACGCGACCAATGACGAGTCCGATCGCTACATTCAAACTGATCTGGAGCAGTCCCACTTTCAAAACGGTTTTTCCTAGCTCTTTGAGCGCCTTGCCGTTTACGTGTAACCCGACGGAAAACAGCAGCGCGCACATACCAACTTGCGCCAGGAGCTCGAACAGCTCTGAGGCCTGTAAAAGACCTAACGCAAAGGGGCCGAGCACGAGGCCGGTCACTAGATACGCAACAACGGTCGGCAACCGCAATCGCTGAAAACACAAAGCGAGCGCGGCGGCAGCTAGAAAGAGCACCGAGAGTTCTCCAAAGAGCGTCATGTCGCCCTGAGTATACCACAAGCCACGGCTTGACTCTGTCCCCAAGAACCCGCTATTCTCTGCTGGACAAATAACGAGCCGGGATGGCGGAATTGGTAGACGCACAGGACTCAAAATCCTGCGATCGCAAGGTCATGAGAGTTCGATTCTCTCTCCCGGCACCACAAAAAGCCTCGCTTTATGCGGGGCTTTTTGTGTCACAAGAAAACATCTCCTTTTGAGACACTACTGCCCGCACGCGGAGCACCGAATGCGGGCAGTAGAGATGGTCGGAAGCAGGGAGTCAGCGATCCTCAGACCATGGTGAGGACACCGAGGCTCATGCGACGCTGGGCGCGCCGCAGGAGCGTCTGCATGTAGCCGGCGAGCGGTGGGAGCCAACCGTCGTCGAGGGCCGACTGTGCACCCTTCGTAGTGAGGTGAACGCGCAGTCGCGTTCGCTCCCCGTCGCCGATCGTGTTCTTGACGCCGGTCGACTCGTGCAGGCAGCGGATGTAGCCGCTGTACTGCAGCGTGCCCTCTCCCTGCCCGGAGAGCTTGGCGGTGAGGAGTTTGGTCGTCGGGATGACGATCGACCCATCTGCCTCCTGGAACAGGAGGGAGTCGGGGTAGAGCGCCAGGCCGAACGCCAGGATCTGGGTGGCCGTGTAGCCGTGCTCGACGTCGTCCGACGAGACTGCCACCAGCGTGGCGAGCGCTCGCAGGATCTGCAGGCGCTGGGGCGGGAGCTCGGACTCAGCGGCTTGGCGCTTCTTCTCATCCTCCTTCCTCGCGGACCATTTCAAGGTCCGCCGACGAACACCCCGCGTCCAGGGCTTGAGCGCGTGGAGGATGATGTCCTCCGCCGTCTCGTCAGCCGAGGCTGCGACCATGATCTGAGACTGTGGAGCTGAACGCACACTGGCCGCCGTCTTCGCCATGTCCCAATCCCTCCTCTTGAGGCTGCTTCCGACCTTCTCGAGTTTTGTCCCTTGAGACCCAAGGAATAGCGAATAGCATAAGCCAGCCCGAGGAAAAAGTAAATATTAGAATACAAAACTTATCGAATATCTGAGAGAACAAAAAGAAAAACACACCGCTTTCACGATGTGTTTCACTTGGTTGCGGGGGCCGGATTTGAACCGGCGGCCTTCGGGTTATGGGCCCGACGAGCTACCTGGCTGCTCTACCCCGCTACAAATTGTCGTGGCCGTATCCTAGCGAACATCACCCGCTTCTGTCAATCAAGACAATTAATCAAACAGCTTTACACAGACGAGTGCCAGTAATCCAAATTGAATCGCCAACCCCGAGTGAAACGCCACATCCCCTTTGCGAGACGTAATCAAGTTATGGAAGAAGAAATGAAGGCGATGAAACCAACGCAAC
This sequence comes from uncultured Gammaproteobacteria bacterium, assembly GCA_964415465.1. Classification (GTDB taxonomy): domain Bacteria; phylum Patescibacteriota; class Patescibacteriia; order 2-12-FULL-60-25; family 2-12-FULL-60-25; genus JAGOTP01. Next base: position 125,217 of record CAYQAL010000001.1, on the reverse strand, counting down.
CCTGGGATTCGCGTTACTTCGTACAATCCAACCAACAAATCAGGCAAGACACCACCAGCAATACCGAGCGATAATGTGAGGCGATCTGGCGCCGAACCAACGTTTAAGAGAAACAAAACCGTATAAATAGCGGCCACTCCATCCAACAGAACATACGCAAAGGCTTTACGAACTTTTTTCTTGGAACCACTGATGTAGTCTTTATACAGCTTTGAATCTCCGTGTGGGATGATATCCGTCAAAAAGTGTGACGCCATACCCAAGCCAAAGGACAGCACCGGATGATGAGGAAACGCGTTTGCCACTAACGCACCGATCAGAGCATGGGTCGTGATGAACATACGCTCATTGAATGCCAAGAGAGTAGCAGAATTCGCCTAAAAACAAAACCACCCGATTTCTCGGATGGGTTTGTTGGTAGCGGGGGGCGGAATCGAACCGCCGACCTAAGGCTTATGAGTCCTTCGCTCTAACCAACTGAGCTACCCCGCCTTGCTCGGCTAGTGACGCTGACCACCCGTTCACGCCTACGGCGCTCACTTGGGTCTGCGTCACGCCTGCGCTTTGCTTCGCAATAACGAACAGACACTACACGCAAACGGTTCTTTTCGAACGGACTCGAGTCTAACAATCAGCTGGGATCCTGGCAAGAAGCAGGTTACCTTAGCCTGATATTACTGGGCTCTTGGATTGGTGGGCCAGCGATAGGCGTCGAAGGCCCAAAAGGTCAGGGCTTTCGCATCCTGGAAACGGGCGAAATAATTATTACTACCTAACACAACCGAGATCACCTCACCCGCCCCTTCCTTACGTGTGGCCTGAGCGAGACAGAACCCCGCCTCTGGCAATGAGCCGGTTTTTGCAGCCACGATCCGATACGGGTTCTTATTGAGGAATGATCCAAGCAATAAGTTCGTTGAACTGATCTCGATAGGCTTGCCCGTGGCACGGTTCGGCAGGGTTAACGCTGAGCGCTCTGTTGTTTCGCGAATTTCTGGATAGGACAAAGCCATACGCAGAATCGTGGCCACATCACGCGCGGAAGCTTGGTTCGCTGGCTCAAGACCGGTTGGTTCAACAAATGTTGCCTGCAAGAGATGGAGCTCTTTCGCCTTTTCATTCATGCGCTTCACGAACCCTTCCATTCCCCCTTCCGAGGAACGCGCTAAGGTGTTGCCAGCGATATTCACGGATCCAATCAAAAGCGAATCGAACAATTCTTCACGAGTGAACCTTCCTCCGATTGGTAAGACCGTTTTTCCTTCGCGCGGGTCATCTCCTGGGAGAACCGTGAGCATCTCTTTCATGTCCGGACGATCGTCGAGCAGGGTCATCGCCGTCATGAGCTTCGTGAGGCTTGCGATTGGGTGTGGTTTGTTGGCGTCCTTTTCGAAGAGGATGCGGCCCGTCGCCACGTCGATCACACACGCTGACTCCGCCGAAACGTCGATCCCCAAGCGCTCAACCTCGGTTTTCTTTGGAACGGGAGCGGCTGGGGCAACGTAGCGAGCCGCAGGGAGCGCATCAACAGCCGCGATGGCGGTTGGCAAATCCCGGGCAAGCGGGGCTTGAAGGGCGAGCAGTGCGCCCAACGTCACAAAGGACTCGGCAAACATGGGGTCTATGATACCTTTGGAGCCGTTAATTCGTCGAGGATCTGGACGACGGTCGGCGAATGGCGAAGGGTTTCGTAGTCTGGAAGACTGTCAGCCGAGGTCAGACCGAGCTGCTTGAAGAAGTTCAGCGTCACACGATAGGTTGGCTGGCCGAGGCGTTCTTCGTCGTGCTGTTCAACCAGTCCACGAAGCATCAGGTTGCGCAACATAAGCGCAGATTGAACCCCACGAACCTGTTCGATCTCTGGACGAGTGAGCGGACCACGGTAAGCCAAGATCGCGAGCGTCTCGAGCGCCGCTTTGGACAATTCAGACGACGCTTCCTGCTTCAACGCCAAGCGTACATCCTCTCCCATGTCACCATGGGTCACGAGTTCGAGTTCATTCCCCTGCATCACGAGCTGAAGGCCACTCGCTGATACCTCAAGACGCTCCTTCAATTCAGTGCTGGCGACACGAATCTCGTCTGGAGATGCAGACAACATCGTAGCCAGTTCTTTTTGTTGAATTGGTCGGGCGATGGCGAAGAGAATCGCTTCGATGCGTCGATCAAGGGAGTTCATACGGAATGCGAAGACACATGAATATCGGCAAACAAGTCAGGTTGCTCAATCTTAATTTCGTGACGATGGAGAAGCTCAAGTAAGGCCAAGAACGACACGACCGCCTCCATGCGCGTTTCTGATTCAGCCAGAAAACGATGGAAGGACACACGCATCGCGCTTCGGACGCGCGTGACGAGCGACGACATCTTCTCTTCAATCGTTACGACGCGCTCGATCGCTACTTTTGGCAAGCGAAGGACGGGCTGAAGCCGTTTGATGATACCCAGATACACCGTTTGCAGCGCCTCAACCGTACACGAAGCTGGGAGTGATGTTTGGAGATCCAAGGGAGGTGTCATGGCTTTCGCACGGCTGTAGGCACCGACACCTGTGCGTAGACGTTCCGCGAATTGCTTGGCCGCATTCGCAAACGCCTGATAGGCGCGAAGCTGTGAAGCCAAGTCTGGCCCTTCTTCGAGCGCGGGATCAACGAGCGTTGGGAGCAAGGCCTTCGACTTCAAGTAGACCAACTTTGAGGCAATCACCAAGAAGTCGGCGAGCTCTTCGGTGGGAATGCTCGCCCGATGCTCCTCGAGGTGTGCGAGAAACGGTTCCGTCACCTCAATCAACGAAACATCCGTGATCTCAAGCTTGGCCGATTCAACGAGCTGCAAAAGAAGGTCCAAAGGACCTTCGAATGCGGCGAGTCGTACGGCAAAGGACATGAGAAAGAACAGCGACTCTTATTTCTTGTCCGTTGGACGAAGAGCGATATGCGCTTCAACGAGGCGCTTTTCTTCAATTGGTGAAGGCGCGCCCATAAGCGGATCGCGTGCGTCTCCTGTCTTTGGAAACGGAATGACTTCACGGATGTTTGGTTCATTCGCCAGGATCATCACGATACGATCGATTCCAGGTGCCATTCCGCCATGAGGTGGAGCGCCAAATTCAAAGGCTTCTAACATGTGACCAAATCGTGCTTGGATCAAATCGTCAGGTAAACCCAATAACTGGAAAATACGATTTTGCAATTCACGCTTATGGATACGAATCGAGCCAGACGAAAGCTCATATCCGTTCAATACCAAGTCATACGAAGAAGCCCGAACCTTCATCGGTTCCGTCTCAAGCAATTCAAGATCATCCGGGTGAGGCATGCAGAACGGATGGTGAGCGGCCTGTACGCCACCTTCTCCATCGTCTTCGAACATCGGGAAATCCACGACCCAGCAAAACGCCAATTCGTTCGGATCATTCTTGTTTACACGTAGGTCTGGTTTGTCGTTTCCATATGTCTCCATCGATTCGCGATAGCTAATTCGTGGGAATGGAATCTGCGCAATGTGCTTTTCTGGAGCAACTTGCTTCACCATTTCAATCATCATGCGCTCGTTCAACTGAAGCACATCCTCCTGAGTCACGAATGACATTTCCAAATCGAGCTGAGTAAATTCTGGTTGACGATCGCCACGCTGGTCTTCGTCGCGGAAACAGCGAGCGATCTGGAAGTATCGCTCCAATCCTCCGACCATACACAACTGCTTGAACTGCTGAGGCGACTGAGGAAGTACGTAGAACTGTCCATCATGCAAACGAGAAGGAACAAGGTATTCACGCGATCCTTCTGGAGTACCCTTTGTGAGAATAGGTGTCTCAATTTCGATAAATCCTTCTCCATGCAAGAAGTCCCGGAAAAACGTGATGAGTTTATCGCGTAGCTCGAGGTTTTTTCGCATGCGCTGACTGCGTAAATCAAGGTAACGGTGTTTCAAGCGCAACTCTTCATTAATACCAGCTGTGTTTTCAATTTCAAAGGGAAGAGTTTTGGAAGGATTCAGCACCTCAAGCTCCTTCGCCAAAATCTCAACGGTTCCCGTTGGAAGGTCTGGATTGATTTGTTTTTCGCCGCGTTTCTGCACGATCCCGGTAACAGAAATGCAATATTCCGAACGGAGCTCTTTCATCGCCTCTCGGCTCGTTTCGGTGAGCTCGGCTGGCACCAATACAACCTGCGCGATTCCTGAACGATCGCGAAGATCCAAAAACGCCAACTTTCCCATGTCTCGGCGTGAATGGATCCAACCTTTCAAGGTCACGGTTTCCCCAATCTGGTTCACCGTCTCGCGAATCATCGTTCGTGGCATAAAAATGAAGACTAAAGAGTGTTCCCGTATCTCACCATACGGGCGTAGGCAGAGCAATGATAAGGCTTAGTTGGTGGGTGTAAGCGGGATGGACTGGGTCGAGCTCGTGGCTTCCAAGCTCCAGCCATTCATGTACCACACAATCGAGGGGCGACAATCCTGGTTTCGGGTTGGCTCCAGACACGCTTGGTAGCGAGCAAATTCAGCGCTAGCACGACGCGTAACAGCGATTGGCAACGCAACAAACAACATGAGCGCGATCACGCCAAGAGCGATCCAAACCGTAATCCAGCCAGTACGAAGGGACGAAGAAGCAGGAGGCATATAGTGCTAGTTTACCACAGGTCGCGAAGAAGCCGTGGATACGGTAGCTCCGCGAATAAATTGCTTGAATTCTGTGATGAATCCAACTCGTTCTGGTTCTTCACTATCCACCCATCCGAGACCCTTTCCATCCGACACGAGGAGGTAGCGATCGTCGAGCCACACCTGAGGACGGACCCCTTTCAACGGCGTGTGGAGTTTGTCGCCTTTCAAAAGAACCAGCGATCCATCTGACGAAAGATAGGCCAACGAAGATCCCGTAGGACCAGGCACGAGCTCTAAAATCAATCCTGGATCTTGAGCCACGGTAGAACTTGTTCCACGCTCAGAGATGCGCACAAGCTCACTTGGGCCTTGTGGCAACGCTTCTAACGACACATCTGCTAACTGAGGCGCGCGCACAAACCAAGCGAAGCTCCCCTCTGCCGTAAGCGGGCTAAGTGCATCGTCTAGAACCTCAACTACTTGAATATCGCCCGCTTTGCTCACCGATAAGAGCGCGCGCTGATTACGGTAGGCTACAACCGCTAGCCGACCACTTGAAAACAACCCAAGAATAACTGGGTCCTGCCAAACCGAGCCGCTTCGCGTGCGGAGGGGAACATTCCAACCCTCCCCTGTTACGCGCCAAGGTGAGCCCGTGACAGATTCAAGTGGCGGCATAAGGGTAATACCCGCCGTCTTCCACTGCTCTGGTCGAAACCCTTGAGGCGCCTCTATACGCGTCGCCTGACCAGCCGCATCAACCGAGTAGAGCTCTTCTTTTGCTACATCACTTGAAACCGTCGCCACCAGAAACGTGGTTGTCCCTGGAACAGCTGATGGTAAACGTGAAGCGAGAGATGGAGCTGGCGTCTGCTCAGTTGATTGAGTCGATGTTGTATTTGCTGCTGGCGCGGATGAGGGTGAATCCGAGGAAGAAAGAAATTTCAACAAGTAACCGCCCAACACAACGACCAGTAAAACCAGCGCCACCGGAATGGCGAGAACAGCCAAACAAGACATCGGACCCTTTGGAAGCATACGGCGTCTAGTGTAGCATTTCTGGCTGACTCGACATATTTCTCTCCGGAGACCGCTCGCTTGCGTGCTCGCGTCTCACTTATGTACTCGCCGTCGCTCGCACAATGTCTCCTACGAGAAATACGCTCTCGCCAACCAGAAATATTTTTTGTGTTTACGGCTCCATCCGGTTCAGCATTCTTGGGAAGGCGATTGTTTCGCGAATGTGGTGAACGCCGCAGATCCAGCGGACGGTACGCTCGAGACCGATACCGAAACCGGCGTGAGGAACCGTTCCGTACTTACGCGTGTTCAAGTACCATTCGTATTTTTCGAGCGGGTAGTGATGGTCGAGAATTTCTTGCTTCAGCTTCTCGTAGCTTTCTTCACGCTGACTGCCGCCGATAATTTCGCGGCCTTCTTCTGGTGCAATCAAGTCCGCACAACGCGCGCGGAGGCGGCCACCTTCGTCCGTAAAGCGCTTCATGTAGAAGGCTTTTACTTCGGCTGGATAATCTTCAATAAAAATCGGGAGCTGATACTTGTTCCCAAGCGCGATCTCTTCTTCCGTCGACATGTCGTCGTACCAGTAACTGTCGTCGTAGACCTCTTTGGTAATCAGACCCTCTTCTTTCAAGATCCGCTTCGCCTCCATGTGCTTAAGGTGGACGAACGGTTCATTTACAAGACGCTGCAAAATCGTCGTGTCACGTTCTAAAATCTTAAGCTCTTCTTGGCACTGCTCAAGAACGTCTTTGACAATGCGTTTCACCATCCGTTCCTGCACAGCCATGTTCATCGCTTGGTCATGGAAGGCCATTTCTGCATCCATCATCCACAGCTCAGACAAGTGGTGACGCGTTTTACTCTTTTCCGCACGGAAGACCGGACCAAAATCATAGACCTTTCCGAAGCCCATAATCCCCGCTTCACTGTAGAGCTGACCAGACTGGGAAAGATAGGCGGGTGTGTCGTAGTAGTTCACGGTGAAGAGCTGCGTTGTATCTTCACAACTCGTCGGCTGAATGATTGGCGTATCAAAACGGATGAACCCTTCCTCATGGAAGAATTGTTCGATCGAAAAGAACACACGATCACGGATACGTAACACGGCCCACGGGGTTTTGGAACGCAGGTACAAATCGCGATTGTCGAACAAGAAATCTGGTCCGTGCTCTTTTTTTCCAATCGGATATTCGTCCGACTTGTGAAGAAGTGTCACTTTCGTTGCTTGCAATTCGTAGACGTTTTCTTGTTTTGGGTGTTTTGTCACCGTCCCTTCTACAATGACGGATGATTCGATCGTTGTATCAACCGCCGCTTGCCACGAAGCCTCATCGATCGATTGTTTGGCCACAACCGCCTGCGTAAAGCCCGACCCATCACGCAATTGCAAAAAAGCGATCGAGCCGCTGGAACGGACGTTATAGGCCCACCCCTGTACTTCAACCGTCTGACCCACCAAAGATCCGAAATCGCGAATCGACTGAGACATAGTTCTGGCACTATAACGAGGGTGAATCAGAGCGTAAAGAGAGCCAAAAAAGAAAACATCCCCAGTACCGCGCGGTATAGGGAATGTTTTCATGGTGGGCAAGGAGAGACTTGAACTCTCATACCCTTGCGGGTGCTACCACCTCAAGGTAGTGCGTCTGCCAATTTCGCCACTTGCCCAAAAATCTTTCGATGTGGCCGTATCCTATCGGATGTATTCAAAATGGTCAACGAAGTGCCCGCCCCCGAGTGGGCTGCCGAGGGGGCGAGCACGTCGGGTGCGGGCGTAGAACGCCTCGCACCACCGTGATCAGGCAGCGAGGCGGTGGGGAGCGACGATGATCCGCGGCAGGAAGCGCGGGTCGCGCGCCGGCTGGTACTGATCAGGGTGGCGACCGTGACCGAAGATCGGCACACGGCAGCCGCATCCACACGATCCACTGTGCGAGCAGACAGCCCAGCAGCGCATCGTCACTCGTTCGAACGGTGGACGAAGCGGATCCGAACCCGACGATCGTCGAGTCGGCGGCTGAATGGACAGGCCGTGATCAGTGAGCAGCGCCTGTCGGGGCAGCTCGTGATCGCAGCAAAGCACGAAGGCGCACAAGGCGAGTTTCGACGGCATCGGCGGTATTACCTCCAGAGATCCCAAAACCCCAGCGGCTTGGAACAGGGGTATTAGGCAAGATTTGACACCAACCGTCAACGCTCCTCTGTATTCTTTCGCCACTGACAGTTACGGCCAATAATAATGCGTGCTGCTTTTGGTTTTATTGAAAAATGGAGGCTCGTCCCTGACAAATTCCCTGTCCCATCTACAAACCCATGCACGCCGTCTTTGCAGACCACCGTTCCCTCTTTGAGTAAAAGCTTGGTTTCAACGAGCTCCGAGCGAAAAAAGTTGCGAATCCCCTGCTTCTTCATCTCGGATTGAAGGACGACTTCAAGAACGCCGTCCGTCGGCACAGCAATCGTTTTTGAGGAACAGTAGAGCGATCCAATATTCCGAATCGCAATCGACCCGCGCTGCGCTGGGCTCACTCGGTATTTTTTATCAACTTCGATGGCTGCCGGCGTGTTCGGCAACGAAATCTCTGTTAAAAAAGGCTGGCCCTGCAAGTAGCCGACATCGATCGTCTCTGTCAGTCGACCAGCGATGATCTCAACACCCTTCGCCCCGGTCGGAACGCCGAGCGCCCAACCAAGGCCGCTATTCGCTTCGAGTGGCAAAAAAGCGATCGTCACGTCCAACTCAATCAACGCGCCCAAATGGTGATAGACTGCTTGATCTGTCCCAACGAACACAATTGTTTTCGCCCCATAGTTTACGGCCTCTTCGATGACTTTTTTTGGTTGGCGAAAGACCCCTAAGCGCGCAATGCGTCCATTAATCCCGCAACGACTCGCTTCCGTTTCAATACGACCCAGCTCCGTTGCGTAGCGTGGCAACGCGGCTGTTTCATCGTAGACGTAGGAGTACGCCGGGTTCATACCTCGGCGCTCGCCTTAGGCAGTCGCTGAAGCGCGTTCTGGGCGCTTACTGTTCGGCGACTGCACTTCCACTAACCGCTTTCCAGAAGAAACTTTTCCATTTAAGGATGCACCGCCTTCCACCACGATCACCTCACACGTCACATCACCCGTAATGCGTGCACCTGATTTCAGCTCCAGTCGACGCGCGGCTGTGATATTTCCCTCAACGATTCCCGCAATCACCACGTCGTTCGCCTTGATATCTGCTTTAATTTTTGCCTCGACGCCAACCGTCAGCGCCCCGGAACAACTCAATGTACCGGAGACCTCTCCTTCGATCGCGACATCGCCTTGGCTCGTAAATTCTCCTTCAACCCGAACACCGCGAGCAATGAGCGTGGCCGACAAATGATCCCCATCACTTTTTCCCACCGTGAAGACTCCTCCGTCATTCGGTTTCGTGCCAAACATAGTCAGATCAGGTCAAAGTTCTTTATTGTGCCGATGATACCATATAAAACTCGGCCGCGAAGCCGAGTTTTACACAGAGGGATTGCTTTTTCCTTACATTTCTTCTGGGGTCGGGATGCCAAGAAGCGCAAGACCCTGCATGAGCACCTGTTTTGCCGTTTGAGCGAAGCGAAGACGCGCTTCCGCCTCTCCCTGCGTCGCATCCAAGACCGGAACATCGCGGTAGAAGGCGTTCACAAGCTGCGCTGTCTCAACACACCATTGCGCGATCACCGACGGACGCTGGTCCCGTCCAGCTAATTGAATCAGCGAAGGGAAAGCAGCCAATGCCAACGCGAGCGCTTTCTCTGAGGGATGACTGAAAGCCGCTGATGTTGTTGTCGAAGGCTGAAGGCCCTTCGTCGCCGCCTTCCGCAAAATCGAAGACAGGCGCACAATCGCGTACTGACAGTACGGACCCGTTGCTCCATCAAACGACAGCGCCTCCTTCATATCGAAGACGATCGTCTTGTCGTTGTCTTGCTTCAACATACCGAAGATCAACCCCGCTTTGGCCAAATGGTCAGCCGTTTGCTGAACCTGTTCCGTCGTCCAATCCGCATGGCGCGTACGCACCCCTTCTTCCGCATACGCGTACACAGCATCACGCAACCCCTGATACGTCACGATCGTTCCTTTACGACTACTCATGGCCCCTTCTGGCAAACGCACAAGCTCGTAGCCAAACGACTCAATCGGAACGGGGAACCCACGACGCTGCATGACCTCATTCAACTGACGGAAATATGGTACCTGACGAATATCAACGACCATTTCGAGTGCACTCGCTTCTGGGTAGTCTCGAAGCTTTTGATCCATCAGCGCTAAGTCTTTTCCAGCGTACAGCAGCGTTCCATCACTCTTGCGCATCACGAGCACGCCTAGCTTCTTGTCTTCCATGTCGACGATGACAGCGCCCTGACTCTCCTTGGCAACCCCTGTTTTCAAGAGTTCATCCACCAACCGGCTGCTTTCATCGAGGTAGGTTGATTCCAAATATTGACGCTCGATCTGAACGCCAAGATCAGCAAAAATGCGATGAAGCTCGTCAATACACCAGTCGCGCGTCACGCGCCACAGTCGCTCCCACGCTGGATGATGTGCCTCAAGCTGGGTCTGCACGTACGAAATTTCGGGTGTATTCGCTTCATCTTCTGCTAGCGCGGTTGCTTCCGTGTAAATCTGGCCAAGGTATTTTCCCGTCCGCTTGTCTTCTGGAACAGCTTGAAGCACCGCTTCTGCCTGCGCTTCATTCAACTCCTTCACGACATAGCCCTGCGTTCGCACGAGCTGCCACAAACACTTTCCAACGTTGGTTCCAACATCATTGACATAACTCACGGGAATGACGGAGCTACCAGCCGCTTTCATGACACGTTGCACAGCCGCGCCCAACGTAAAGTTACGCAAGTGTCCAATGTGTACTTCTTTGTGCGTATTTGGGTTTGCGTATTCAAACACGATCGGCTTCTCGCCGGTTGGCGGAACCACTCCGTAGTTCTTGCCGTACGTCTCCACATCTTGAATCACTCGCTCGACCGCTGCGGCCGTCACAAGCTTTACGTTGACGTACGGACCCATCGCCGTCGCTTCTTCGATCCATGGCAAGCCTTCTTTCAACTGAGTGGCGATGAAGGTTGCGAGCTCTGCCGGATTCTTCCCTTGCGCCTTCGCATATTTAAAACACGCAAACGATAACTCGCCCCAGTTCGCATCTTGCGGTCGGGTAATATCTCGCGCTTCTACTGTTGTTCCAAGCAGATCCGAGATTCGCTTTGCGAGTGCTGCGGACCACTCATTCCAGGCGTACAACGCGCTCATATTATTTTACAATCTTCACAAACGAGCGCTTACCCTTTTGAATAACCAACCCATCATGAAGCGCAATCGTGGCATTAATATCCTCGATCACGACATCATCGACACGCACGGCCTTCTGTTCCACTTGGCGGCGCGCTTCACTCTTGGACGGAACGATATTCGCACGAACAAGCAGGTCCAAAATAGGCAGTTCGGCTTCTTCGAGCTTCACTTCCGCCATTTCTTCTGGTCGCTCTCCCTGCTGGTGAACTTGTGTGAAGTGCTCGGCCGCTTGCCTTGCCCCTTCTGGACTAAACGCCCATGCAACGACGAGTTCCGCCAATTCACGCTTAAAGACCATTGGATTTTCGCCCGCTTCGATCCGCGCCTTGCGTGCATCAACCTCCGCCTGAGATAACTTCGTCAAAATCTCAAAACCCGGAATAATCATTCCGTCGGTCCAGCTCATAATTTTTCCGTACGCATCCGTTGGACTATCAGTAAGCGCAATCATGTTCCCTTCTGACTTTCCCATCTTTTTTCCGGTTGGATCGGTCAGCAAACGACAGCGCATCACGAACTTTTCTTTACTCTTCATTTCACGCAACAGCGTGCGTCCAGCCAACATGTTGAACGTCTGGTCGTTTCCACCAACTTCCAGATCTACATCCAAGGCAACGGAATCGTAGCCCTGCATGAGCGGGTAAAAGAATTCATGTAGATGGACTGGCTTACCCTCCGCGATACGCTTTTCGAACATGTCGCGCTCAATCATTTGCTGAACCGTGAAGTGGGCTGATAATTCAATGACCTCTGCGAACGTGAGTTTCGCGAGCCAATCACTATTGAACCGGAGCTGGGCTGCGTTTGGCCCATCGAATTTAATAATGTGTCCAATCTGTTCCTTATACAGTCGGCAATTTTCCAAGACCTGCTCACGCGTTAATTGCTTACGTGTGGCTCCTTTATCCGTTGGATCGCCGATCATGCCGGTAAAATCTCCAATCAGAATAATAATTTCATGTCCAAGTTCCTGAAGTTCCGCCACTTTCATGAGTGGAATCAAATGACCGATATGAATGGTTGGCCCCGTTGGATCGATGCCGTAATACAAACGAATACGCTCTCCACGGAGCAGTTTTTCACGAAAAGCCTCTTTTGAAGGAAGGATCTCTTCCACTCCGTGATTCAACAGCCAGTCCAATTTCTGGGGATCAACAATAGGCGTAGACATACCGGCCCATCTTACGGATTTTGGCTTAAAATAGGAAGAGGCCCGACCGGTCAGCGTGACCAATCGAGCCTCTCAAAGAGACATTTCTTTGTGGAACAGAAGGGATTCGAACCCTCACCTCCCGGGGCTAAACCCGGGCGCTCTGCCATTGAGCTACTACCCCAGACGCAGGGTCACGAGCACCCTGCGTTGTCCAAATGCGCGTTAGGGGGATTCGCGACTAACATCGGACGGTGGAACTGACCGGATTCGAACCGGCGACCTAGGAATTTTAAATTCCCTGCTCTACCCGCTGAGCTACAGCCCCTTCCCTAAAACAAAGCCGTATTAGACCTCTAGACCAAAGAGCGGGTCACCTGCATTGCGCGCAAGCGAACCGCTCAGTTAGCCTTATTTCTTGGTTTTTGTCAACCGCTTTACCCCTTAACAAGCTTCTTCCGAAGTACTTCTTGCTTCCCCAACGCTTCAGCCTGCTTCCTCTTCATATCATCAATGACCTTAGCTGGCGCTTTGGTCACGAACTCTTGATTCGCTAGTTTCTGTTCTAGCGACGCTAAGTACGCTTCGACTTCTTTCAATTCTTTCTCTGCTTTTTCACGTTCAGCTGCGCGATCAATCGCCGCGTCGAGATTCAGAGCGATCGTTGAGATGCCCGACCCAACTGCTTCCCATCCAGCAGGGAGCTCGTTCACGCAGTTCAGCGAAGACAGCATTGCAAGACGCTTCATCCAGTCGGCATTCGCTTCTATCGTCGCGCGTAGTGGGTCTGTTGTTTTCACGGCACATTCAAGCAGTTTGCCTGGTTCAATGCCACGTTCAGCCCGCGTACGGCGAATATCAGTGACCATTGTTTGTAAAGCGGCAAAGCTCTCCAAGATTCCTTCCCCGCCGGCCACGACTGGCTGCGTTGGCCATTCAGCCACAGCCAACAATCCTTCATAGCCCACCAAGCGCCAAATTTCTTCCGTCACAAAGGGCATGAATGGGTGCCAAAGAATCAGAATCGTTTTCAAAGTCTCACGCAAAATCGCCGACTTTCCCTTCTCTACTTTAGCAATTTCCAAATACCAGTCGGCAAGTTCAGACCAAGTAAAGTCGCGCAGCTCTTCCCCCGCCGAAGAGAACTGTGAAGCCTCCATCTTCTTCGTCACAGACGATACAACTTCTGCTAAACGAAGTTTCAGCCACTGGTCAGCAAAGGTCTCTTTTCCATTTTCAACATTTGCTTCCTCTGAAGAGAAGTTCGTCGAAAGGTAACGGCTAATATTCCAAAGCTTATTCACCAAGTTCTTAGCGCTCTCTACTTTTTCCTCGTAGAAACGTGAATCATTGCCTGGCGTCGTTCCAATCAAGACGCTCCAACGCAAGGCATCACAGCCATATTTCTCGATGATCTCGAGTGGATCGATGTTGTTACCAGCGGACTTGGAGAACTTCTTCCCCTGTTCATCACGAAGAATGCCGTGAATATAAACAGTTTTGAATGGAATCTGCTTGAGCGCGTAGGTACTCATCAAAATCATACGCATCATCCAGAGGTAGACAATCTCGTAGCCCATCTGGATCCAAGGGGTTGGATGATAGGTGGCAAGATCTTTCGTTTGATGCGGCCAACCAAGCGTTGAGAACGTCCAGGTCGCTGAGGAGAACCAGGTATCGAGCGTATCCGGATCCTGCTCCCAGCCTTCACCCGGCGAAGTAGGTGACGCCACCATCTCTTCTCCGCGATACCACACCGGAATACGATGACCCCACCAAATCTGACGCGACAAACACCAGTCACGAAGATGCTCAATACGATCCAAGTACAGTTTCTCGTAGCGATCAGGCAGAATCGCGACACGCGCATTTGCGTCTCCGTCCAATCCATCCGTCACAGCTTCACGCATCAAATCACGCAAACTCTTCCCGCGAGATGGAATCACTTTGTTCATGTCGAGCCACCACTGCGTCATAGGCACCGCTTCAATCACGTCACCAAAGCGATCGGAGGTACCGACATTTTGGACAATCTCTTCTTCTTTTTCGAGCAAACCCTTCTCGCGGAGATGCATGACCACCTTCTCGCGCGCCTCCTCAACCGTGAGACCAAGATAGTGAAGACCGGCCGCTTCTGTCATACGACCGTCAGCACCGATCACTGGAATCAAGCCAATTGGATCCGCCTTCGCTTTCTGCTTCTCATACATTTCGAAGTCAATCGGGCTATGAGCTGGCGTCACGCCAAGCGCACCTGTTCCAAAATTCTTGTCAACGTTTTCGTCAGCGATAATTTTAATCTGAAGCGGTTCCTTTGCCCCAAAATCAACGGTGAAGGTTTGACCAATATACTGCTGATAGCGCTCATCACTTGGATGAACGGCCACTGCGGTATCTCCTAGCTTGGTTTCTGGACGAGTCGTAGCAATCGAAATTGGGAAATCGGCCGAATATTTGAACGTGTAAATCTTCGACGGACGCTCCGCATACACAACTTCATCATCAGAACAGGTCGATTGCCCTTTCACGGACCAGTTCACTACCCGATACCCACGATAGATCAATCCATCACGATACATCTGACAAAAAATCTCGTTCACTGTTTCACTGCGTGGATCATCAAAGGTGAAGGCTAAGCGCGACCAGTCACAGCTCGTACCCATTTTCTTTACCTGACTCAAAATAGTCGCCTGAGAGCCCATTGCAAATTCACGCACCTTTTGAAGCAGTCCTTCACGACCGAGCTCCTGACGTGGGTTCGCCATCCCCTGCTGCATGAGGAGTTTTTCGACCTTCGCTTGCGTTGGCAACGCAGCGTGATCTGTTCCGGGAACGATCATCGCCCGCTTGCCGCGCAACCGCTGGAAGCGAACCATCGTATCCATAAGCGCGTTCTCCAACGAATGCCCCAAATGCAGTACCCCCGTCACGTTCGGTGGCGGCATCATAATGGCGTATGGTTCGCCCGTTTGGTTACGGTCAGGCAACGTGTCCGGGTTAAACACCCCAGCCTCTTCCCAGCGTTTGTATAGGCCGTCCTCAACACTTTGAGGGGCGTAGTTTTTCGGAAATTCCTGAGGGTTCTGCATAGATAGAGGTCAGTGTACGAAAGCTGGTCAAAAAATGCTAGGTAACGCCTTTACAAGTCTTGGTTCGTTCGCTTGACTGAAGCCTTGAAGGTTCGTAAGCTACCTCGTCCGATTTGTGTAATTTCGGATAAAAAACGCATGGCACGCACCATGGAAACACAAGCGGTTGAACTCCTCAAACAATCGCGTCAGATCCTGGTTACCACTTGTGAACACCCATCGCTCGATGAGGTGGCGAGTGCGTGCGCACTAGCGCTTTGCTTGAAAGCCGAGGGTCGACCGTTTGATCTCGTGATCCCTGGCTTTGCAGAAGCACCTGAGTTTCTTCCGATCAAAGACCTCACCATTCGCTCGCAGGTTGGCGCGCTCCGTGCCTACCATTTTAAACTCGACGTTTCGAGCGTTCCGCTCCAAGAGCTTCTCTACGATGTACGCGACGGAATGCTTGATATTACATTATTACCAAAAGAAGGGTCATGGAAAGGCGAAGATGCTCGCTTCATCGCCGCCGATGATCGCTACGATGTCGTCGTTGCGATTGGTGCTGCAGATAAGCAGTCTCTGGGTGAACTCAGCCGTCGCGAAACAGATTTCTTGTCACGCGCTGTCATCATCAATATCGACAGTAGCGCCACCAACGAATATTGGGGACAAATCAACCTCGTCGACCTGCGTAAATCATCTGCCGCTGAAGTCGTGCACGCCTGGCTTGAGACCTGGGCCGCTGACCGTCTGACAGCCGATGTGGCGACATGCTTGCTCGCCGGTATCGTCTCCAAGACGCGTGCCTTCCGTACCGCCAATCTCCAACCAGAAACACTCGAACGGGCAGCGAAGCTAGTAGCGCTCGGCGGGCGTCGCGAAGAAGTCGTGTATGGCATTTGGCGTATTCGCTCGGTTGCTTCGCTTCGCTTGTGGGGTGCTGCCCTGTCTCGCATTGAGCATGATCCAGTGAGCGGCCTCGTTTGGACCTCGCTCACCGAAAGCGACCTGCTCGAAGCCGGAACCGACATCGACGCCACGGATGGTGTTGTCGAAGAACTGATTCGCTACGCTCCAGAAGCCAAGGCGGTGACCATCTTCCACCATCGCGCTGACAGCCTGCAGGCGCGCTTGCACACCGTCCCACCACTTTCCGCCATCGAACTCGCTCGCCCATTCCAAGCCACAGGGACACGAGAGACGGCCGTATTCACCATTCGAGGAACGTTCCCTCACACCGATCTTCAAAAGAACGTCATCGAAGAATTAAAAAAACGCCTAGTTTCCTAGGCGTTTTTTTATTGAGCCGTTGTAGAAGTGGACGAGCTCACACTCGCGATATTTACAGCGGGTGCCGACTGCCCGTTGAGCGAGGCTTTCACGAGTCGAATTCCCTTCAACGCGTTTTTGAACTTCGCCACGTAGCCGATTGTCTCTTCGCGCAACGTTGCCGCCTGAAGGCGATTCAACTCTGCTGTGGCATTTGCGAGCTTGGTATTTGCCTTTTTGAGAGCCGCGTTCGCATCCGTCTTCGCCTTCGTTGTTTTCGCCGCCGTAACAGCCTTCTTTGCCTTCTTCACTTCTACGGTCGCATTATTCACGGCGGTCTGTGCTGCTTTGACTTTCGATTGATCTGGCGTTGCCCAGACATCTCCCCACACAGCAGCTGCTTTCTGGATACGCCCCTCTCCTCCGTTATACGCAGCGACAACGTATTCCGCGGCGCGATCTGGGTCCGTCGTAAGCAGTGTCTTCGCAACCTCTGGCATCACGCCCCATAATCGATCGAGGTAGACCAATTGCGCCTTAATAGCCGTCTCAAAATTACGTGTACCCGTTTCCACATCCTGCGGCAACCCAAGCGAGGTATCTTTTGCTACAAGCTTATAGGTTGATGGCATGAATTGCGCAAAGCCTTGAGCGCCAACATGCGAATCGCTATATACGTAAGAAGTCGTCGCATTCGCCGCAACCGTGACCAGCATTTGCGCATACACAGACGCCGGATCTCTCTCGAGCGACAGCTCGCCAGCATGTTCGATAATTAAAATGGCACGAGCGACCTCTGTTGAAAGCAGGTCCGCCAATGGCTTGGATGGGTCAAACTTAGAACGAATGCCACGAGCGCGTAAATCGTCTACGACTTTTTGAAACTCTTGATCCAACCAGGCTTGGCCGAAACGAACCATTTCGTCGGTGTGGAGCATCGGCGAGTACGGCGAATAGACAACGTCTTCGCGTTCATATTTCACTTTTTTTCCTGAAGGAACTTCGTGATAGAGCGGATAGCGGATCGCGACTACCACATCCGTATCAGAGGCGAGTTTATACTGGCTCTGCAGCTGGCGAGACAGCAACACATTCACCTCATTGATGCGGGGATCTGTTCCACGAACCTCTGCTCCCCGCTTTTCAATATCGATCAAATCGATCTGGTTGGTAGCTGAACGCCACACAGCCAAACGAACCGGCGCCCAATCGGGACGCTCTGCAAGCAAAGCCGAGGACGGGACCATCCCTTCACGCAACATCGCCTGCCCACGTCGAATGGCTTGCACGAGCGGAAACTCCTCAAGCGGAGCGGTTGGCGTGCGTGGCGTAGTTGGTGGATTGATCAAATCACGTAAGGCTTGTTCACTTGCGGCCGTTAGCCCTGAACGCGGCTCATACCACCGACCGTCAGCCATTTGGAAAAACGTTGGTGCAGGTGGAAGCGTTGGCTGAACTGGCTCCGCCACGACCGGAGGGGTTGGAGGCGGGTTAATCAGATCGCGAAGCGCCTGCTCACTCACCGCAGTATACCCTGTTCGCGGGTCATACCACCGACCGTCAGCCATCTGGAAAAACTTAGG
Organism: uncultured Gammaproteobacteria bacterium; assembly: GCA_964415465.1. Taxonomy (GTDB): domain Bacteria; phylum Patescibacteriota; class Patescibacteriia; order 2-12-FULL-60-25; family 2-12-FULL-60-25; genus JAGOTP01. The sequence continues at coordinate 107,173 of CAYQAL010000001.1, read as the reverse complement.
AGCAGAGGTCGTCTCAACCAGATCAGCGACCGTCGTGACAGGAGTCTGCGTCGCGAGAATAGAAACCTGATTTCCTACGAGCTGTTGTGCTCGCGCTGTATGCACAGACACGACAAGACAGCTGGCAATTCCAATAATCGATAAAGGGACAAAAAACGAAGAACGCATATCTTGAATGGTATGCGTTCTGACGTTTGCCGTCTAGATGAACACTGATTGTTTTTGGCTTACGTTTCAGGAATTTGATGTGGACAACGAGGGAGAGGTCGCTTGTTGACCGATCATACGCAGCGCCCGCGCCAACAATCGATCCAAATTTCGATAACTACTCACGTCAAACACCCGTTCAAGCGGCACCCAGGCTGCCTCCCACATTCCACCCTCCAACCCTGTCATCTGCTCTTTGGCATCAGGTGGCGCCTCGAACAAAAAGTAATGCACCGTTTTACGAATCAATGTTCCCTCCTGCCGGAAACGAAACATCGTACTCCCAATGGGACCGATATGGCGAAGACCTGTCAGCCCTGTTTCTTCTTGAATTTCACGAATCGCCGCCTCAACCAGTGATTCCGGAGCCTGCTGCTTTCCTTTTGGAAACGTCCAGCGTCCAGTTGCATTCTTTACAAAGAACATCTCAACCCTGCCTTCACGACGACGATAAATAATCCCACCCGCCGATGTTACGGCTTGGAAGGGAAGGTTTGCCTCGTTACCTGGCCGTCGTGGTTGGGACCCGGAGGCTCGTCGTGGCACTCGACGGGTTGGTAAGAAGCTCCAAGGCTCGGTCGAGTTGTGGGTCGCGTTTGGCTTCATAATCTTCGGCGGTCCGATCAACGGACACATCTGGTTCTAGTCCAACTGATTGAATCGTTCGACCACGCGGCGTCACCCATTCAGCAACCGTAATCTTGACCGCGGATCCATCTGACAATGGCTCATACTCCTGCACCGACCCTTTTCCGAACGTCTTCATCCCAAGGAGTCGCGCTTTCCCCGTATCTTGCAACGCACCAGCCACAATCTCAGAGGCACTGGCCGAACCTTGGTTCACCAGCACGATGGTTGGGATCTGGTCTAAGCGAGCCGATACCTCTCCACGCAACTCTTCAATGATTCTGCCTTGACGCTGCTCCTTCACAACCACCTCTTTTCCAACCCATTCAGCAGCAATATCAACCGCTCCGGTTAAATAGCCGCCCGGGTTATTTCGGAGATCCAAGATGAGGCCCTGAGGATCTTTTTTTAAGATCTCGCGGACGGCATCACGGAACGCAATAGTGGTATCTTGGCTAAAATTACTGATCTCAATGATCGCAATTCGCTTTGATCCAGGCGCCATCCTCCAATTGACGCTCTTGATTTGGATTATGTCACGCTGGATAGAAACGTCAAAGGGGCCCTTCCGCTGGCTTTCACGATAGACATTCAAAGTAACGGTTGTTCCACGCTCTCCCCGAATGAGTTTTACCGCCTCTTCTGTCGTCATTCCGGTCGTATCTTTGTCGTCGATTTTGAGAATCAAGTCCCCCGCCAATAACCCGGCTTTTTCAGCTGGGGTATCTGGAAGCGGTGCAATGATTTGAATCTGGTCATCCTTTAAACCAATCTCCGCACCAATCCCCTGAAACTCGCCCTGAAGTGATGATTCAAAGTCTTTGGCTTCAGACGGTGGAAAATAACTCGTGTAAGGATCGTCAGCTCCGTTCGCGAGCCCTTCCATCGCTCCGTAAAAGAGCGCTTCATCCGTGAGCGGCTGACGATAATACTTTTGTTTCAACAAACGCCAGAGCTCCCAGAAGCGACGGAACTCGATGTCATCCGATGCAAGATCACGCGGCATCGCCTGACCCACCCCCTGAACCGTAACCGTTGAACTCGCATTTCTCCACGGGAAAATCGTCCCGTTCGCTGCAGTTCCATGAGAATAGCGGCCAACCACAAAACCTAGCCCAATGAGGACAAGGGTTGCGATAATACGCGACGCGCGAGAAGGAGACGAAGGATCAGTCATACGCCACAGATCTTACACCCGGTCGGCGCCTGAGAGAATCTGCGCCCCGACGCCGCGCAACCGTTCATCGAGATGTTCATAGCCACGAGCAATAATTTCAGCGTCGTGAATAATGGTTTCACCTTCCGCAATGAGGCCAGCGAGAATCATCGTTGCACCCGCACGCAAGTCGAGGCTGCGGATTTCTGTGCCATACAGTGGCGTTGGACCACTCACGACCGCACGATGCGGATCAGCGATCACGACATTCGCCCCCATTTTGGCTAATTCGTTTAAATACCCGAGACGCGACTCGTAGAGCGGCTCTTGAATCAAGCTCGTTCCATGACACTGAGTTGCGAGCAACCCAAATAACGCCTGCAAGTCGGTTGGGAAGCCTGGAAAAATCATCGCCTGCAATTTGAATGCTTTCATTTGAGCCACGCCTTGCACATGCCAGCGATCTTTTTTGATCTCTTCTTTGACACCAATGCGACGAAGCAAAGAACGTGTCGCATCCAAGTGGGATGGGATAACGGGGCCGATATCGAGCGTTCCGCGTGTAACCGCTGCTGCCGCTGCGAATGTCCCCATTTCGATCATGTCAGGCATGACCGGCCAGACCGTCTTTGGCGCATGCAAGGCTTTGACGCCAGTAATTTCAAGATCGTGCGTTCCTTGGCCCTTAATCTTCGCGCCACACAGGTTTAAGAACTCACAGAGCTCCGTGACGTGTGGTTCGGCTGCCGCCAAGCGAATCGACGTCGTACCACTCGCCACCGCTGCTGCCATGATCAACGTTTCCGTCGCCGTCACACTGAACTCAGGTAAGATGACATACGAACCCTTCAATTTCTCAGCCTCAAGATACAAGGTACCGTCGGCATCGCGCTCGCTGGTTGCGCCAAGCGACGTCAACGCAAACAAGTGCGTTTCGATTGGGCGATTGCCAATATTACAGCCCCCTGGTTCTGGAACGACCACTTTGCGGAAGCGAGCGAGCATCGGACCAAGGAGCAAAATCGAATAACGCATGCTCTTCATGCGCTTACGATCGAGCTTGGAAGAATCCAAGTCTTTGGTATCGATGACGAGATCATGCTCTCCCGTCCATTCAATGCGCGCACCCATGCCTTCGAGGATTTCTAGGAGCTTCAAGACGTCCGTCAAGCGAGGGACATTGCTAAAACGCGTCTTGCCTTTTACGAGCACAGAGGCCGCAATCAAGGGGCCGGCCGCGTTCTTTGATCCATTGACTGCAATGTTTCCCTGTAATTTTTGACCTCCCTGAATGATCAGATCCATACCTGAAGTAAAGCAAGAATAAGCGAATAAATACTGAAAGAGACGGTGTGTCGCTTGTCGGCCGAAACGAGAAGAGTGTATCGTTTAGCGCAGACCATGTCGAGCACACATTCCTACCGAGCGCCTCTCATCCGACGGATCCTTCCTTGGGTGTACGTCGCGATTTTCTGTATAACGGCGCCTTTGCTCGTCTTTTACACATCGGGCTACCGGTACAACTTCAAGAAAGGAGCTGTTGAGCGCAATGGGACACTTATCGTCGATTCAACCCCGAATGGAGGGGTCGTGTTTATCGATGGTCGAGACACGGGCGAAAAAACGCCTGTGACGTTTCAACAGATACCTCCCGGTTGGCACTCCGTACAGGTCAGTAAACCTGGCTATGGCACCTGGCGACAAGAGATTCTGGTTCGAGCAGAGCGCGTAGCGTTTACAGACCATATTCGCCTTTGGCGTCAAGGTGAACCAACGCTTATTTCGGCTGGGCCGTACGTTCGACTTGCAAGCGACCCAACACGCGAACGATTGCTCGCTTTCCAGTCCACGGCAAGCAGCACAAGCGTTGGCTGGTGGAGCGCCACACAGCAAGCAAACACCATTCCCCTTCCCAGAGAACATGCCTCCGCTCCGCTTCGCTGGCGAACAGATGGAGAAGCAGTTCTCATTGGGGGAACACGCGATATGCCGAGCAGTTGGTATGTACAGGCAGCAAGAGCTAGAACAACCGTCGAAGCGCTCCCAAACGGCACCTACCACTGGTCTGGAAATGAATTGATTGGCTTCCAAGGACGAAGCCAGCTCAGCGTGGACGTAGCGAGGGCACAAATTGAACGGACAACGCTTCCAACTGGAATCGAAGAACGGAGTGGATCGATTGAATTACGGGTCACAACATCGAGCAACCAATTACTCTTAGCCGATAGTTCATTTTTAGGACGGTTGTTCTCTTTACCGAATGGACGTTGGTCGATTCATGATTGGCATCGCCCATACCTCTTCTTGTCAGATGGAATACACTGGCTCGGGATTCGGCTACGTCTTGGCGTTCTCCCTACCGCCATGCGGGCAGAGGGTGATTATCCACGCTGGAGTCCTGATACGGACAATCCTCGTGCCGCCTTTGTGAATGAGCATGAAATTCGCCTCTGGAATCCAGAAACACCGGAAACGGTGGTTTGGCGCCAAAGCACGCCTATTCGGAATGCGGTTTGGAATGATGACGGAGGCGTTTTATATGTCGCAGACGCTCAAAGCGTGTTCGCACTCCCGCTAGATAACGGCCAAGATCCACGCCCGGTCCAGCTTGGCGTGTTCGATGAGGTCTGGGATGTGGCCGTGCAAGGAACCACGATTTTCGCGGTTGGGAAACGGGGGGATCAGCAAGGCATCTTCCGCTTACCTGGAATCTAGGACTGAATGGCTTCAGCGATTCGCTGAGCCAGCGCTTCACGATCGTCTGGTGGATTCGTCATGTCTGGCCAAGGGTGGAGTCCGTCGTCGGGGCGTCGAGGGATGATATGAAAGTGAAGATGTGGGATCACCTGACCGGCTACACTGCCGTTATTTTGATGCACATTAAAGCCGTCCACTTGAAGCGCTTTACAGATGCCGCGTGCGACACGTTGAATAGACGGAAGAAGCACCTGAAGCACAGCTGGATCCGTGTCGAGAATCGCAGCAGAGTGCTTGCGTGGAATCACAAGCGTATGCCCCGTCGTGGTTGGATGGAGGTCAAGAAATGCAACGACCGCTTCGTCTTCGTAGACACGCGTTGATGGGATCGATCCATCGACAATGCGACAAAACAAGCAAGAGTCACTCATAGACTGAAAACGTAACGCGTCTCATGAGAGAGCGTCAACCGACGAACGAGAGAAGATGCACAAAAACGCGACAACCAGGAGCGAAGCAAAGCCCGCTAAGAGCCAAGCGAGCGCATTCCCATTCAGAAGTTCCAGCCCAATTCTCCCAAGACAGAGCGCGACGATCGCCCAGAGATCAACTAACAGCCACGGGCGCGCAGGAGTTTCGGCTACGGGGTGAACGGTGAGACACAATACAAGAAGCGGCACTGCCAAAAAAAGCGGACCATGTCCCAGGACCGCTCCCGGAACAAAACGTTCAAGCAATACCAAGATCAACAACAGAACAGCAAACGCTTGTGAGCCGTGCCACAACCAACCTTTTCCATAGGCATGAAGGACCTGTTTGAAGTTCATAGGCGGTGCCAGGCGGCGGCAAGTTCACGTCGACCGAGTTTCCACCAGTCACGCCACGTGGTGGCCGGATGGCGCGTATAGCGAACCTCCGCACGACGAACCTCAACCCAGCCTTGGCGCGTCGTGATTCCAGGTAAACCTAATGTCCAACGAACACGATCGATATCTTGGAGCAATGGGACACTAGCCGTTAACCGAATCCAGCCATCCGGGAGTATTTCCGGAGGAAGATACGACGTTTGGATAACCTCGATCCCCTCCGCGATTGGATCAGATTGATCGGTGAGACGACGAGGCTTTGGAAGAAACAGTGCGTCTGGTTCAAAGGCAAAAAAGCCATCCCCATAGAGTAACAAATCACCAGCTGGCGCATCGATCACCCGGTCACCCGCTCGCTCAGACGGAGCGCGCGACAAACGATACACTGAATGCGTTTGTTCAAGTTCAACTGTCGCCTGCCCTAAGTGCACTGTTTGCAACCCTTCTCGATGACGCGTCTCAGCTGAAAGGTGCTGGGAATTCGTCCAAGCGTGAAGCGGATAGGTGGTAGTGGCGTAGCCCGTCTGATCTCCCACGTAAAGACGAGGGCCCACCACCCAATGACGAATGTTCGTTGCCACTCCACGCAAGAAAACATCATCATCAGCCGATAAGGCTAAACGATACGTTCCCGGCTCTAAGGCATTAAATTGAATCCGTTTTTCAAAGACAGAGCTTGGCGCGTTTTCCGTTCGTGTTGGGAACGTCATGACATCGGTCCAGACGACTTCATCGCCGACTAAGAGACGGAATGACAGGGTATTTCCTCCTTTGCGCGCACGATTCATGTCTTGAACACGGAAGCGGAAAAAGTTCGCGCCACGCGTTGGGATAAAGTACACGTCATGCGACCCGCGCAATGAGAGCGCGACGGATCGTTCTACCGTCGGTAGCTCAATCTCTGTTCCAAGCGTCGTCGAGGCATGCCAGAGAAGCACACGATCTGCGGGAGCATTCCACAAGCGATCATCCGGCAATCCATCACGGACGTAGCCAACGAGATTACCCTTCGCAACTCTTCGCCAACCTTTAGACAATACTTCGCTCCACACAGGGAGTGTCTCAGTCGAACCAAGCAGATCCTGACTTCCGCCAAGCTCTATGAGCGGCTGACGATGAACCTTCGCCTCGAGTGTGAGTGCCGCCGTATCCGCCACAATCGGAACGCGCGCTGAAGCATACACTGGTTCTGCCACAATCCGCTGCGCCACCGACCCATCAGACTGTCGCTCTGGACGAGTTACGCGATCAGACGGAAGAAACGTCGCGAGCCAAGGAGAAGATCCATCAAAAGCAAATGACTCTTGCCAGACACCGCTCGGTGGGATGTGCTTTAAGACCAAGATCAAGACAACCAACCCGGCCACAAGCCACGGCAGGAGAAACATCCAGGCAAGAAACCAAGGAACGCGTTTACTCATCGGAGAAAAGGGGTGAGTCGATAGAGACGTTCACGCTCGAACGCCTGCACTTCACGCACATCGTACCCCATCTTGCGCCAGTCGTCGCGCTCGGTGAGGGATAGCGGTCGACGGAAGAGACCGATCGCCGTTGAAGAGGAAGCTTGAGCTAGATGCGAGAGCTGCTCTTTGGTTGGTAACGGCGTCGCGACTTTAAAGACAGGGAAGAAAATCTTGTCGGAACGTTCGGAGAGGATCACGTCATTCGGTTGAAAGGCCTTCAGAGCTGCTGCACGGATAGTTGTGTAGGTTCCGAGCTCTTTTCGAGTAGCGAGAATCCCCTCTTCATCGCGCGCGAACGCGGTAAAAACGCCGAATATGAGTAGACACGCAGCCGCAGCAGAAAACAGCCGACGAGCTTGAGGGAAACGCGTCTGCTCGAGACGCTGACGGAACGCGGCAACCGCCCACGCGAACACAAACCCAAAGGGAAGCGTATACCGAAGAAACGAGTTAGCAAGCGTAACGGCTCCCGGCCTCACATGGTCCGCGTACAGTCCGCTTCCATAGATAAGCAGAAGCCAGCCCACGACCGCCCCCAAGACAAGGAGAGTACGCACCAGAGACATCACCTGTTTATTTCGGCTCTGAACATGCTCACGGAACAAGGCAAGCTGGCGGGAGACGGCATACAGAACGAGTACGCCTGTTACGACGGCCCATGGCCAGAGATAACTCAGGAAAAACGAACGCACGTTCCAGAGCGCGTTGCGTGGATGAAGGCCATAGGGAGCGAAGACCAAGTACCACGGCTTCGCCGCCCCGGTCACAAGCTGAGGAATAGCAACGGCTGCAGGATCCGTATTCGACTGAATCCAATACCCAACCTGAAACCAACTTCCGTAGGTATGGACTTGAGCCCAAAATAATGGCAGGACCCCAACCACCGTTGCCGCAGCGACGAGCAGAAGGGTTCTCCACTGGATCTTTCCAAATTGAGCAAGCGTCAATAAAAACACTGGTACCAACCAGATCGTTTCCATGGGCCGAAATGACAGGGCGATTCCAAATAACAACCCACTCAGCAGCTGACGAACGAGTCGCTTATTCAAGCTCAGCTCATCTGTAAACGTGGTTACCAGGAACCATAACGACCACAACACCAACGAGTACTGAGGCAAGTGGCTGAAGAGTGATCGGTTTACGTAGAGAAGAACCGCCGGAAACGTCCAGGCGAGCGCCGTTCCCCACCAAGCAGCTGTTCCTCCAAACCTCTTTCGAAGAAGCAGATACCACGGGACACAACCCGAGACAGCTACGATACTTGCAACCCAAGCCAACACCGTCATCGGCAAAAATCCAATCCGTGCCAACCACCAGGGCCAACCCAAAAATCCAACCGGGACCAGCGACTCGCCTGTCGCCACGTAGCTTCTCGGATGAAGCCAGGGAGCTTCAACGGCTAGTGGTTCCGGTACAGTCGCGCTTCCTGTCGCCTGAAGACGCTGTATCGATACCGCCACCGCTGTCTCGTCTGGTGAGGCAAAAATCCCTGTATTGACGCTCGGAAGGACAAGCGCACTCGCAAATAACGCTCCCCAGAGAAGGAGCACCGAGATCGGTAGGTTGGCGAGGGAAAAACGTGGCATGCGGCTATGGTCGCTCCTATGCTAGCACGTGGCGAACCGGTGAGGTACCATTTCTGCCATGTCTCGTCCTATGGCCGCTGTTTGGAAAAAACGACTCGTGAGTCTTGCCTTGCTTTTCCCATTAGCCGGAGGAAGCGCTTCCAGCGTGCTCGCGCAAACTGCCTCCTCTACGGACGTTTTTGAAACAACTCAAGCCGAGTTCAACCCAAACTACGTCTTAGACGATAAAGATATTTTTGGACTCGGTGAGATGCAGCTGGGCGACGTTCAGTCCTTTTTGGAGTCGCGACCTGGGACATTAGCGCGTTATCGCACCACGGATATCGACGGCGTAGAACGAAAGGCGTCTGAAATCTTGTGGCGCGTTGCAACGACCTATCAAATCAATCCACGCTATCTCTTAGCACTTCTTCAAAAAGAGCAAAGCCTGGTTGACGATCCTGACCCAACGCAAAAGCAATACGACTGGGCGACAGGCTACGCGATCTGTGATAACTGCTCGATGAATGATCCGCGACTCCAGGAGTTTAAGGGCTTCGCGAGCCAGCTCGAGTGGGCCGCGAAACAACATCGCGAAAAGTATCTCATCCAAATCTTAGGACGCGGCGCAACGATCGCCGGACAAGCGCCTGGCAAAACCGTGACAATCAGCGGACGGAGTGTGACACCTGTCAACAATGCGACAGCGATGCTTTATAGCTACACCCCGCACATCGCCGGAAACTTCAATCTGTGGAAAATCTGGCAGCGTTGGTTTACGCTCCGCTTCCCAGAAGGCACGATCGTCCGCGGAAAAACCTCAGGCGAGATCTACTTGCTTCGCTTCAGCGAAAAACGCTTGATCAAAAACGCTGCCGTCGCCGCTTCGCTCATTGATACGAGTAAAATTGTCGCGGTTGATGACAGCCGTTTGAGTGGCTACCGCTTAGGGGCACCCGTCAGCTTCCCAAACTATTCGCTCGTTCAGCTGACGGATGGAACACGTTACTTACTCGTAGGAACAACGAAGCGTCTCATCCAAAGCAAAGCGTTTGAAAAATTCGGCTTCAACGAGGACGAATTAGTTGAGGCAGCTCCAGCTGATCTCGCAAGCTATACCGACGGTCCAGACATCACGACCTCAACAACCTATCCAACTGGCTTGCTCGTAAAAGATACGAGCAAGGTGTACTGGTATATTGAGAACGGCGTTCGCCAACGCATTCCTGATATCACGTTCTTGAACTTATACTTCCGTGGTCGTACTGCACGTAGCTGGACGACAAAACAACTTAGCGCTATCCCAGAAGGGAAAGCTTATGGATTACAAGATGGTGAGCTCGTTCGCGGGAAAAAAGCCTCTTCCGTCTACGTCATCGAGGACGGCCAGCGCCGACCAATTACGAGCGAAGCCGACTTCAACGAGCTTGGGTATGAATGGAAAAATGTCGTCATACTGCCGGATCGCGTGATCGAAGCCTACGCTCTTGGCCCTGTCGTCCGCCCACACGCCCCACTTGAGCTTGAAGAAGACACCATAGCTCGCGTCGCTATTTCCTCTGCTCTCTAACCCTTTTTGTATGCTTGTCTTTTCTGCCATCGCCCCCCATTCCCCACTGCTCATTCCGACCATCGGAAAAGAACATTGCGGTGAATTAACTCACACACTCGATGCCTATCGAACCCTCGAAGAGCATCTCTATACGGCGAAACCCGATACACTGGTGTTGGTTTCATCACATGCGGCGTACTATCCGGATGGGTTTAGCTGCAACATCGCTCCAAGCTACACAGGTAATCTGAAAGAATTTGGTGATCACGGCACAACGGTCAAAGCCAAAGGTGATTCACTGTTCATCGATCACCTCCATCGACACATGCGAGAAACCAGCATCCCTTTCTCTTTGATGAGTGAAGAGAAGCTGGACTACGGCATGACGATCTCGCTGTACTTTTTGTTAAGCCACCTACCAAATGTAAAAATCGTTCCGCTCAGCATTTCTGGACTCTCGAACGAGGAACATGCCAAATTTGGCCAGGAAGTGATGCAAACCATTCACGACGACACCCGTCGTGTCGCTCTTTTTGCCGCCGCCGACCTCTCGCATCACGCCAACGAACGATCACAGCACGGGGTGAACGAAGCGGGACCCGCCTTTGAAGCCGCTGTGAAATCAGCTGTTGAGCAGGTAGACCCAGCTCCAATTCTTGCACTGAGCCAACAGACGTTGACCGACGCCAAACAGTGCGCCGCTCAGCCAATTTCGATGTTGCTCGGGGCCATTCAAAAGATACACGTGAAGCCCAACGTGTTGTGCTACGAAGCCCCTTTCGGCGTTGGTATGTACACGGCCGAATTTGAACTCCTCTGATGTTTGCTGAAGTTATTCCCATTCGCAGAACGCCCTTCGGCTTAGATGGGTTTGATTATTCGTTTGATGAAACAAAAACATCTTATCAAGTAGGACAGTTCGTCTATATTTTATTACGCGGCCATACTACGGAAGCGGTTATTCGATCGATTAAACCAACGAGCGCCTTTGCGAGTCGAGCAAAACCGATTGTTGGACCAATCCCCGCATCGCTTACGCTTCCCCCGGCCTGCCTTGAGCTGCTGACCTGGGTGGCTGAACGCACATTTTCTTCATTACCGACCGTCTTGCACGCTTGGCTGGATACGCTCCCTAAACGGTTTCCAAAGCAGGAAACTCCTACACGAGGGGCAAAAACATTCTCAGAAAAAACAGGGAGCGCTCATGCATATTGGAGTGTAGATCATGAAACAGAACTGATAGAGCGCGCCAAAGAGGCGTTAAACCAGGGTCAGCGCGTGCTTATTCTCACACCTTGGACGCAACGCATCGACCTCTTTCGTCAGGCCCTACAAGCCGTAACGCCCGATCCTCTCCCCTTGCATGGTGATCTCGCCCATGGCGCCTATTTTGCCAATTGGTCTCGCTGCGTTTCGGGCGAAACCCCCTGTGTCATCGCAACACGCTTAGGCGCCTGGCTCGCCCCAACCGTCGATCTGGTCTTGATTGATGAACCAGAGAATGACGATCACAAACAAGACGAACAGGCCCCACGGTACGATGCCCGTCGTATAGCAGGCTGGGCTGCTAAGTACGCCGGTGTGCGCGTGGAAGCGTTTGGCTTAACACCTCCGCTTCATGCCAACACAACCGCGCCAGATATCGACTGCACCTTAGATGTTCACGCCTTTCATCCAGGCGGGCGTTCAGCGACGCCGAGCATCCAGGCCGACACAGCGCTCGCCATCCAGGAACACGAAGGACCAGTTATTGTCATCCATCCAATTCGCGGTCGAGCTGGACGCCTCACCTGCCGTGATTGCAGTTGGCAGGCGACCTGTGCGCATTGCGGCGCACCCGTTGCCGCTGAAGAGACGCGTGCCGTCTGCCGCTCGTGTGGTCATACGCAAGCCCTTCCTCTTACCTGCGACTCTTGTGGGAGCGCTGACTTAGGCAAAGCGATTCCTGGTATCGAACAACTGAAAAAAGCTTGGTCACGCGCTGAACCAGCGATTGTCATCGATTGGCGAGATACAACCAATGAGTTGTTGGAGCAGCCGATTCCTCCCAAGAGCTTGGTCGCTCTCACCCTGAGCCACCTATTCGGCGGCGCGATTGAAGATGTTCGCCGCACCGAGCGTCGGATGATTGCGGCTCGTCGCTTGATGAATCGTGTGCGCCGCGCCGAAGGACGGCTTATCATTCAAACACCTGAACAAGATCTTGAAACCTGGCCGGCCTGGAAAACCGCTGATGGGGTAAAACAAACGTCCGACGCCGAGCTCGAAACACGTCGGCTCTTCCATTATCCGCCAACCTGGCGACGCGTGAAATGTCTGATCGATGGAACAGACGCCGCTGTCGCCACCTGGCTCACCCAAGCCAAACAACTTCTTCGTGAACAAGGGACAATTGAAGGCCCGTTTCCGGTCGAATTTCGACGACCGGGCTCAGGCGCACGCTCCGTGGTCCATCTCTTGTTTAGCCCCGAAATCAGCGAATCTTCGCTTGTTGAACTCTTACAACCCTTAGCCGCCTCAGCGCTTATTGACCTTGATCCAATCGCGTTTTTCAAGTAGCCTAGCTTGTCATGCAAGATACGTTTCCGATTGTGACGATTCCGACCCCGAGCCTTCGCGAGCGCTCGGTCGAACTTTCGGTTGAAGAAATCACTACCCCTGAATTTCAGGCCTACCTCGACAAGCTGGTTCGAACCATGTTTGTCGAAGATGGCGTTGGAATCGCATCCCCTCAGGTTGGCCGCAACATTCGCGCGATCGTCGTCAACACAGGAGCTCGTCCTGAGTGCTACATGAACCCCGTGCTCACCAAAACATCCGAGGGGATGGTTGAAAGCGAAGAAGGCTGTCTCAGCGTTCCAAAGCAGTACGGCATCGTTCCACGTCATAAAAAAGTAACCGTCGAAGCCATTAACCGCCATGGCAAACGTGTTGTGATGGATCTGAAGGGATTCCCCGCGATCGTGTTTCAACATGAAATCGACCACTTAGATGGCATCTTGTTTATTGATAAAGCGACCAAGATGGTAAAAGGCAGCAACTCACGCATCTAATATCTCATCATGATTCGCGTTGTTTTTTACGGAACGTCCGCCTTCGTTGCGCCATGTTTAGAAGCGCTCGTTCAAGATCCTTCACTCACGGTGGTTGGAGTTGTCACGCAGCCAGATCGCCCAACGGGAAGAAGTGGAGCCCTCACGCCCCCGCCGATGAAACCTCTCGCTGAGCAGCTCAACCTGCCGGTATTTCAGTTTGAACAAGTAAAATCTGACGAAGCATACAGCACACTTGCAACGCTCAACGCCGACGTTGCGATCGTAGCGAGTTTCGGCCAGATCATTTCGCAACGCGTCCTCGACCTGTATCCACGTGGCGTCTTAAATGTTCATCCTTCGCTTTTGCCAGCCTATCGTGGCGCGATTCCTATGACCGCCGCCATTCGCGATGGACTCACCGAAACGGGAAACACGATCATGCTCATGGATGCCCAGATGGATCACGGATCCATTTTGTCTCAAACGCTGACCAAACTTCATCCAAACGAAACCACCGTCACGCTCAGCGATCGCATGTTCAAAGAAGCGGCACCGCAATTAATCAAAACACTCCACGCGTATCTCGAAGGAACCATCTCCCCTATTGAGCAAGATCACAGTAAAGCTACGTTCGTCAAACTCTTGTCTCGTGAAGATGGAAAGCTTGATCCAACCACGCAATCCGCCGAACAAATGGAACGACTCGTCCGCGCCTATACCCCTTGGCCAGGCACAACGATTGAATACAAAGGAAAACGTTTGAAAGTTCTGAAAGCACATGTCACAACCCAACAAAACATAAACGAACTTCAAATCTCCTGTGCTACTGGATCAATTCTCGCTTTAGATGAAGTTCAACCTGAGGGGAAAAAGCCCATGTCCGGGGAATCGTTCCTACGTGGCTTAAGATAAATCAAAAAGAAAACTGGCGAGAGGGATGTGCGAACCCGGGAGCAATGGTGTTAGCGAAGCGCTTGCGGACCGGGTGAGTACGTCCCTCTCGCCAGTTTGACTATCGACTTTATTTTTTTCCTTCGCACGTTGAAGGACTCCAAAGGCCGCGCTTGTTTGTTTTTGCCTCCTCTTCTAGAGCACGGATCTGTGCTTTACGTTTCGCATCCAACGGAAACGAAAGATACGCATTCGCATAACCTTGTGCCACCAGCGTCGCATTTACATCCAAGCTATCTTCTACACGGACAACATTTCGTAACCAACGCCCATATTTATCGCGATCGTCAGCCTTTGGATCATCAATCAGTAACACGTTCTTTCCCTCGATTAACTCCTTCAAACGATTCGACGCCTCTTTTCCAAAACATTGCACGGGACGACGCGGATCAACCGACTCAGGCGTATTCATCCCAAGAAAGCGAACTTTTACCACTTCACCAGAAGACTCGATCTTTGCATCAATCGTATCGCCATCCACGGTGCGCGTGACAAGCGCCAGGACCCCTCTGGTTGTAGAAGCGGTGTAATACTGCTCCGTTCCTTCAAGCGAAGCTGTTTCTGTACTCGGTAAACTCAATTTTCCTTCACTCTGCCAAAGTTGGGCCGCACCAAATAAAAGGACGACACAGAGCGCACCTACCAAACGAATGAGTCGTTTTGTTGTAAAGGAAGAAGGGACAGGCATAGCAAGTGATGAAAAAAAGTATAGCAAATCTGAGCTAGCCTCGGAATGAGTTTTTCTGTTTATTTAGGCAAAAATATTCAAATACATTGACAAAAGTTGAGATTTGTAGTATATTATTAGGTCGCGCTGCAACGCGGTCACAGAGCACGGTCGCTTCGGCGACTACTCGGCTCAACGACAAGGCAGCGCGGAACGGGGAATCGTCCCCAACAACCAAGGAGCACTCCATGAGCTGCATCTGGCGTGACTGGCGTCTGGGTACCTAGGGTTGTTTTCCGCGGCCGTACCAACGGAACGTGGAGAACAACCCGAAAATAGACACCCGCCCCGCACCCACCGACATCATGGCGCCCAACGCGACGGGCAACGATGTGGGTGCTGGCCACTGCAAGGAGAAGAGCATGCTGCTCTCACGTGATCCATTCATGTAGCGACTTAGGTCGCCGATAGAAATATCGGCAAAGCTCCACACAACCTCAACCCCGTCAACGCGTCCAGCACACGGCGCACGGACAGCGACGATACGACGGGCAACAAGGAAGGAGAAAGCAGATGCTGCTTTCACGCGATCCGTTCATGTAGCGACCGAGTGGCTTTCTGTCGCCTCCTCCGGGAAGAACCTGCGTCGGCAACGACGCGGCGCGTATCAACCCGGCCGGATCTGAGGGGTCCGGACACCAATCCCTGCTCGACCCGTCTCGCGCCACGAGACCTCGAGCCCACCGCCGCGTGGCAAAGTGCGGTAGGCGCTGAAAGGACAGTAAGCGCCTCCAACCGTGGGCGTCCGCGACGACTCACACAAGCCCCACCCCACGCCCACAACGCTGGGCAGCACCTTCGCTCTCCACCACAACTCCTACGAGGGGCTGCTCCAAGCGTTTCCGATCCACGGATCCACTCGCTACGCACCTCACCTCGACTAGCTGCTCGATTCGATCATCCCGATCGACTGGAGCCGCTCGAGAGGTTCGATGAGAAAGGAGTTCGCAAGCCATGTGGCGCGACTTTTGTCTCGTATAGGGACGTCGGAAGAACTCATCTGCCGTAAGGTGAGAACTTCCTGCAATTGACCTGCCTGGCAGTGAGTCATTCTACGGCGAAGACTCACGCGTACCGATCGCGGCTGAGCCCACGCGGGTCACGCGGCGCGATCGGGAATAGTCGAAGGGATTGAAAGCCATGTCTAAGACCTGGCGCGACTTCCGACTCAGGTGAAGAACCTGGATGTTCTGCCCTCGTCAACCAGGAACCCGTCGTCCGATCCAAGACGACAGAAGGCGAAGATTTCTATCGAACACTCAACCAGCCGAAGTCGCTCCATCGTGCACACCTCACAGAAGAGGTACATAGCGCGAACGATGGAGACGGCGAAGAAGCTGGCCGAGGAACGCTCGGATCAACGTTCACGGCGAAGCGCCGAAAACGCTTCCTCCGGCTGTGAGTATCCGTAAATACTCGTCGTCCATCGCAAACCTGCGGTGGTAACGAACCGGCCTGGCCAGCTGACTCAACGGCCAAGTCCTATCTCTATCAGTACGTTTGGTAGCGAAAGGATTCAAACATACCCAGGAATAAATCCTGGGTATGTTTGCATTTAACTAGATCTCTACTTAATAACCAAGCGTTTTCAAAGCCTCACTCGTACGTGTAAAGACCGCCCCTTCTTGTTCCAGCTTCTTATAGGCATGACTCTCTTGGAGCAATTCACTCACTAGCGGACTCGCCCCGGAGACTAAGACTTTTTTTCCTTGAGATTGGATGAGATGAACGATTTCATCGAATGCATCCACGCCATCCAGGTCGATAAATGACAGTTCACGTAGACGAAGGACGATGTGTTTGTAGGCGTTCAATCCTTGCTCAAAGCGTGCAATGTGAGATTGACCATTGATATACGCCAACTGTCCTTTGATTGAGTAGATAATGGTATCTCCAACTTTCTCGATCTTCTCGAGCGTTTCTGAGGTGATTTTTTCGGTAAATTTGTGGTCTTCATTATCAACGATCAGTTCAAATTGACCACGTGATAGCTTCTCCACGAAAATCAAGAGAGCGATTGCTGTTCCAATCAAGATACCGACAATCGGATCAATCCAGATCGTCGCAATCGCTACCAAAAGAGCGATCACGAAATTTTTCTTGTCCGAATGGAACATACGAACAAAGTGTTCGCGCTCAATCATGCGGAAGGCGACGAAAACCAAGATAGCTGCAATGACCGCGAGTGGAATGTAGCGGAACGTCGTAAGTAAGAAGATCGAAATGATCGCAATGGCGACACTACTGATCGTTGCCGACATTTTACTCGTCGCTCCTGTTTTTACATTAAGAGACGTACGTGCCAAGGCCGCCGTGGCAGGAATACCGCCCATCAATCCGGATGCTAAGTTCGCCACGCCCAAGCCGAACATTTCCTTGCGCTTATTGTGCTTCGTCTTCGTCATGCCGTCTGCGATTTTGGCAGAAAGCATCGTTTCCAAAATCGCGATCACCGCAACGGCTAACCCAGCGGTAATCAACGAGGAATGAAAAAAGAACGTGGGCATCTCAAACAACTTTGGCGTCATGTCTGGGTAACGAGAGCCCAAGGTTTGCACAGCGACTGGCACGATCCCCTTCTGCGACAAATACCCAATTAAAATACCAATCGGAGCCAAGACAATCGCTCCTGGAATTTTTGGGATCACTTTCAACATTACAAACATCAACGCCAAGAAGATCAAGAACATCACGAAGATCTGTGGGTTCAACGCACCAATATGACGGAACGACTCAAACAAGTTATCAATAAACGCTTCATGCTTTGGCAAACCGGACAAGCCAAGCGCGAAATTGAATTGGTTGAAGGCGATAATAAAAGCGACGCCTAAGGTGAAGCCATGAACCGCACTTCCTGGAACAAACACGAGGAATTTCTCAAGCTTGAACACATAGGCAATCAACACGAACACCCCTGTTACTAACGCAAGCATCGGCAAGGTGTGTGCACCATGCACGATCGCGTAGGTCGCAAGAAATCCAGACAGAGCTCCTGTAGGACCAATGATATTAAAATTACTCCCTCCAAAAATCGAGGCCATGAGCCCCGCCCAAATCGCCGTGATAATACCTGCTGTCGGAGTAGATTGAGAAGCAACCGCTAAAGAAACGGAGAGTGGAATCGAAACCAAGGAAACCGTTAGGCCGGACTTCCAGTTTTCACGCATTCGACCAAGCAGCGTCTGAAGAGACATAGAGAAGAGAAGAATAGAAGAGGTGCTCAGTGTACGCCCAAGCCTCTAAAAGGCAAGCAATCAAGCTAGTTCTTAGCTAAAAATAGACCTTTCGATTGACAAAATCCTATATTTTGTTATTGTTTCCGGTTCCTTTTACAGAGTGGTGATGCCTCATTTTGTCTTCTTATATCTTATCTAAGGAGAGAAGCTTAGGACTCACCGCTCACCCGACCCCCCTCTCGCCGATTCTGGCGAGACCTGCCACGGAGAATGCTATGACCGGCGCCTCAGATGATACCTCTCCCCTCTCTCTTCGCAGACTCGAGAGCCGCACTCGGCTGTTCGAGATCGCGAGTCGGCTGATCCGCGAACGGCAAGCCGGACTTCCTGACGGTCAGAGACTGACGCAGGGACAGGTGACCGCCGCGATCCAGGAGGCCTACGTCCTCAACGCCAAGTTCGTGATCGGGATCGACAACGAGGCCATGCGAGTGCGGTGGCGCGATCGCCCCGACAAGCTCGCAACGCTCGTCGTGCCAGGCCCGATCGACAAGACTGTGCCGCACGCCGACGGCTATGCGGCGATCATGCTGACCACAGCGTTGAGCGACGAAGCGCTCCTCGCCGCGAACGGCATCGAACGCTCGAGGTCCCCCATCACCGCGGCCGCCGAGCGCACCGACACCGTCTGGATCGTCGCGAACGCCCCGGCGATCGAGGAGCTCCTCCGACGCCGCTTCCTCGAGAAGACGCCGGAGCAGGTCGACGACCTCATGTCGTTCCTCGAGACACCCGGCAACACCATCATCATCCAGCAGGGAACGGAGATCATCCGAAGCCCCTGAGTCAGGAGAGACGCCATGGAAGCCACATACACCGAAGAGACCGCGCCCCAGGACCTCACCCTCCTCTTCCAGAAGACGCGCGAGATGATCGTGCACTGGAAGGCAAGCGGGAGGCAGACGAAGCAGGGTGGGAGGCCCCTGCTCTTCTGCTTCCCCGCCAAGCAGTAGGGTCGGCACTCACGCCGCGCCCCTGACGTACCGCACCCCTTGCGGTACTCCCCAGGGAGCGCGGTATTTCAGTTCTTGAAAAATGACAAAACCGACCTTCATTTGAGGTCGGTTTTGCGTGGCTCGACGGGCTGGTTGCAGACTAGGCTTTGCAAGGAGTTTGAGGGGCTCTTGAGAAGGTTTTAAAGTATATAGTAAGCTTTTTAAAAAATTAATGAATAATATTCATCGTTATTTCACTTGAAGTACTTAGGTAGGTAATTAGTGGCTTCACTGACTCAAATACAACCATTCCTGGAGCAGCAAGGTTCGTATCGCCTGCCTTTAAATATTGGCTACAAATTCCAATGACTTCGTAATTTGATTGCTCGTCGTTCCAATACCATAGTGGTCCGCCGCTTACGCCCTCGCCACCGTGACCATCGACAAAATAGAATAAGCGTCCTTTCTCTATAACTACTGATGAAATAACACCTTCAAAATAGCAAGGATATTGCCTGTCATTAGTTCTTTTTCTCGTAAAAGAAGGAAATCCAGCCCAACCAACCCGTGTGCCAGGGTAAACTTCGTAAGAGGGATGGATGATCCTAACTGGCTTGATAGGAAAATCAACTATGGGTATCGCTAGCATTGCTATGTCCGTATCTTGGTACAGTCTTACTGGTCCGTTACCGAGTTTGCTTATATTCGACTCGAACTTCACCTCGCCCACCACATCACCATGCCAGTTTATTTTTTGAACTTCCCACAAAACATTTTCGTCTTCACGCAATTTAATCACAAGATGTTTTGCGGTGGCTAACACACAGCTCAATTTTTGATTGACTTCATACACACCGGCAACAAAACCGGTTCCGGTAAATCGGCCTCCGCTCGATGTAATTCTAATTCGAAATACTGAATCGCAAACATTAACAAAACATTGCTCCCATTTCATATTTAGAGACTAGCACTCGATCTACTAATCGCAAAACCCCACCACTTTTCAGTGATGGGGTGTTGGTTTTTAGCGACGCACCTGGGTTACCAGGAACACCAGCTTATGGCTCCGGATCGTGGACGCTGTTAGAACTTATTACGCAAATTTAGAGATGCCCAAATAATCAAAGGTGACGATACGGTTAATAAGACGTCTTTCAGGCTGTCTGCCCAATCCAGCTTCATATCAAAGGCGGTTGCGTCACGAAAATCCATGATTTCCATGAGCAGCGCAAGGACGATTGGTGCAATCAACGATTTGGCTGATGTGAATTTAATCTTGAAAATCGCTACGGTCATCAAATAAGCCAAGGCTCCCAAAAAGAAGTGAAATCCATTCTTTGATAACCCTACAGCTTCTACTAAGAGCAGTTTAAAAGATTGATATGGTGCCATATGGAAAAGATAGCAAAAAACCACCTTTTTTACGATGGTTTTTCGATGGCTCCGGGACTTGGATTCGAACCAAGATACACGGCTTCAAAGGCCGTTGTCCTACCATTAGACGATCCCGGAATAAACGAATTGTGGCGCTATCATACGGACGAAGGCGCCTGCCGTCAATCAAAAAACCATCCCCTTCTCAAGGCCTCGCCCACCCGGCAAACTAGGGATATCTATGAAAAAATTCCTCACCGCCCTCTTGGTGTTGGCCGCTCTTATTATTCTTTTTATCATCAATCCATTTACAACCGTCGATGCTGGAGAACGTGGTGTTGTGCTTCGCTGGGGTGCCTTCGAAGGCCGCGTCTTTGAGCCAGGACTTCATCTTGTTGTGCCAATTGCGGAGAGTGTCGTGAAGATGGATGTGCGAAGCACGAAATATACCCTTGAAGCCTCTGAGGCGTACTCGAAGGATTTACAGGTCGTCACGATCGAAAGCGCTCTGCTCTATCAGCTTGATCCCGTACAAGTCGGAAAAATCTACCAAGAAATTGGGACAGCTTTCGAAGAGAAGGTTATTCAGCCTTCTTTAGAAGCAGCGATTAAGCAGACGATCGCAAAATACACCGCCGAAGAAATCTTGAATCAACGTGCCCTCGTTCAAAACGAGATTGAAGAAACGGTGCGCGCTTCGGTTGCTCCAAATCACATTATTGTGAGCCAGTTCTCCATGGTAAATGAGTCGTTTTCTCCCGCCTTTGAAGCCGCGATCGAGCGTAAACAAGTCGCGGAACAAGATTCAAAGCGTGCAGAGAATGAATTAAAGACCGCCAAGATTCAGGCGGAGCAACGCGTTGCACAAGCCCAAGCCGAAGCTACGGCAATTAAACTTCAGTCCGAAGCCGCGAACAACGACAAATACGTCGCACTTAAGGCACTTGAAGTTCAGGTCGAAGCCGTGAAGAAATGGGATGGACAACTTCCACAAACGATGGTCCCTGGTTCGAGCTTGCCCTTCATCAATGTTGTCGGAAATAAATAACGACCAAACATCCACCGCACGTTGATTGTCGTCACCGTGAGAAGAGGGTAGCGTATGCCTAATGCCTCTTCTCACCGATGCGGAACTCGTCGAGCGACACCTCAAAGGTGACCCTCAGGCATTTAATGCCCTGCTTACGCGTTATACCGGACCGCTGTATCGTTTTGTGTTACGGTTGTGTGGAGAATCAACCATCGCGGAAGACCTGGTTCAAGAAACCTGTGTGAAAGCCTGGCGCAAACTTTCCTCGTTTCAAGCCGAGCGTTCATTTAAAAGCTGGATTTTCACCATCGCACGCAACACCACCTTTGATTACCTCAAAAAGAAAAAAGCGATCCCTTTTTCTACGCTCGACGAACAATCGCCGATCGAAGAAGCCTTCCAAGATCGGATTGAAGATGAACGTCCACTCCCACCTGAACTACTCGAGCGCGATGACCGCGCACAACTACTTGAAACGGCTCTGAAGGAACTTCCAGAAAAAACCCGTACGATTCTCCTTCTTCACGAAGGTGAAGACCTGACCTTTCAAGAGATCGCCGAAACCGTCCACGAACCCTTAAATACGGTAAAAAGCCGCTATCGACGCGCCCTTTTGTCTCTTCGGACCATCGTCGACCGCCTGTTAGGAGAATCTGCACCAAAATAGCCATTTTGGTCGTACTATCGGTAGCAATATGCAAGAGCGCGTGTTTTTGAAGGCCCATCTAGCGAGTCCAGACGCCCCTGACCGACTTCAGGCGTCCATTATGGCCGAAATAGAACGATCGATGCTGCGGCAAATCTGGATTGAAGCAAGCATTGCGTTCGTCGCAACCCTCAGCCTTGCCAGTTATCTTCTCTGGTCCTGGCAAGCCATCTGGCTTGATCTTCAAGAGTCGTCCTTCGTCCCTCTCGCGCGCCTTATCATCTCTGATCCGGATATTTTATTCTCCAACCTTCAAGAAACAACCTGGAGCCTCATTGAAACCGCTCCTGTTCAATCCATTCTGCTTGGACTTGGCGTCATCCTGTGTTTGACCTGCACCATCGGGTTTAGTTTACGTTTGCGCGAAGTGCGTCACACTCTTTCCCCTCAACTCACCTAACGCTTCTTCCTCTATCCGTCTGTTTTTATGCAACCACTCATCACTTCACGAGTCGCACAGATTATCCTGGGAATTTTGGCCGTTCTTATCTTAATGTGCGTTTCATTTTTAGCAGGCGTCAAAGCCAGCGAACGACGCATGCGCCACTTCTCCAATTGGTCCAACCATTATCCAGAGATGATGCGCTCGCATCGTGGCGATCGAATGATTCGACCACTTCCAAAACGTGTCTCAATGCCTCTTCCCAATGGCGTCTTCGGACGCGTGCTCTCAGCAACTGGCACAAATCTTGTGATTGATGGCCAGGATACATTTGAACAGAACGTCTTGATTACCTCGTCCACCGCGATTCGCACTGAGCGTGGCACTGCAACGCTTCAAGACATTCAACCAAACACAGAAGTAGGCGTCTTTGGCGCGCCGAACGAACAAGGTCAGATTGAAGCGCACTTGATTCGCCTGTTCCCACGTCGCTAACATGGTATGCCCGCACTTCGTACAACGCTTTTGAAGCACAAAGTTCTTTTGGTTGTTGCTGGCGTTCTTGTGATCGGCGGTGGCACGGCCTGGGCAAAAACACGCACACCAAAAGAACCGCTCCGCTATGTGCTCGCCGCCGCCAGTCGTGGAACGATCATTACAACCATCTCGGGGAGCGGTCAGGTATCCGGACAAAATCAAATCGACATCAAACCAAGCGTCTCTGCCGAGCTCGTGAAGATTTTGGTTCAAGCCGGACAAAGCGTTTCGAGCAGTCAGCCGTTATTTGAACTCGACCCGAAAGAAGCACAAAAAACAATTCGCGATGCCAGTCGTAGCGTAAGCGATGCACAGATTTCTCTGGCATCAGCTGAGTTGTCGTTGCGAAAACTTCAGCAACCGCCAGACCAGGTGACACTCCTTCAAGCGGAGAACAGTGTCCGTCAAGCGGAGCGCGCTCTTCAACAACTTCGTGAACCACCAGACGCACTCGATCTTCGTCAGGCAGAGGCTGATATTCAGGCTCAAGAAGAGAATGTAGAAACTTCCTCAGATGGAGTAACGCCGAAAGGATTACGAGATGCCTACAACAATGCGGTTCCAACCTTGAAAGCACTTTCACAAACGGTAAGCCAGGTGCTAAATAGCGCGGATGATGTGTTGGGAGTTGATCGGACAATGGCCAACGATTCCTACGAAACGTTTCTGTCTGCTCAGGATTCAAGAAAACTTCAGAATACTCGGATGCTGTATGCTCAGGCACGCCAACCCGTGCGAGAGCTCAAGACCCTCACGGATGCGCTTCTCGCTCAAAACGAATCGACCGACAAAATCGATGAAGCTATTCAGAAAGCAAAACGTACGCTCGACTTGATGGATCCGCTTACACAAGGCGTCTATGATGTGCTGCAAAACACCGTTTCATCGGCGGCATTAAGTGAGAGTGCTTTGAATGGACTGAAAAGCACCGCTCTTTCGGATCGATCGAGTATCACAACGAAACTCACATCCATCACCTCCCTGACTCAATCACTTGAAAGCGCCCGTGAGGCGTACCGCACAGGCGTGCGAAATTTGGAAAAAGCGCGTTTGAACTTGGACAAATTAAAGAAAGGCGCAACTCCACAAGAAATTGCTTCTGCCGAGGAACGCGTCGCCGAAGCTAAGGCTTCGCTCGCAAAACTAAAACGTGGAACCGATCCACTCGATATCGCGAGTTCTCAGAATACCGTTTCACAACGTCGAGCGAGTGTTGCAGATGCGCAAAATAAACTACGCGACGCTCAAGAGCTTCTCAAAAACTATACGATTCGCGCACCATTCGAAGGCGTTGTCGCAAAAGTTGCCGTAAAAGAACACGACCAGGTTTCGGCTTCGACGGCTCTCGCAACACTGCTTACGCATGGAAAGATCGCTCAGATCAGCTTGAACGAAGTGGACGTGTCTAAGGTAAAGGGAGGACAAAAAGCCACGCTCACGTTCGACGCGATCCCCGACCTCACCATCGCTGGAACGGTGAATGAAGTTGATTCGATTGGGACCGTCACGCAAGGCGTCGTGAACTACAGCGTGAAGATCCTCTTCATGACGCAAGATGATCGTATCAAGCCGGGCATGAGTGTCTCAGCAGCGATTATCACAAACACCGCGACGGATGTGGTCACCATTCCAAATGTAGCACTCCGCACAGGTGGCAGCGTTCAGATTCTCCGTGGCGTAGACACATCTGCCTTGAACAATCCTCAAGGAGTCGTCGCTCCAACAGAACCAGAAACGCGCCCGGTTGAAACAGGACTCGCGAACGATCAGCTCACCGAAATCACGTCGGGCCTTCAGGAAGGTGAGTACATCGTGACTCGAACAATCGATCCAGCTCAGACCGCAGCGGCCGCAGCTCGTACCGGAACACAAACTGGTGGTGCGGTTGGTGGATTACGTATTCCAGGGCTTAGCGGAGGCGGAGGAGGAGCTCCAGCTGGCGGCGGGAACTTTGTTCGCCAAGTCGGGCGCTAATCTATGATTGAAGCGCGCGACTTGATAAAAGAATATAGCACCGGAAAAGAGACAACGCGTGTCTTAAAGGGTGTTTCGTTTTCGATCAAAAAAGGTGAATTCGTGGCCATCATGGGACCATCTGGCTCGGGCAAATCAACGCTCATGCATATCATTGGGGCGCTCGATACGCCTACGTCTGGAACGTATCTCTTGGATGGCGTCGACGTCTCTTCCCTTCCCGCGGATGAGCTAGCACGCATTCGAAAAACCAAAATCGGCTTTGTGTTCCAGGCATTTCACCTCCTTCCTCGCACCAGCGCACTCAGAAATGTATCGCTACCGTTAGTGTACGCCAAAGTCGAACGTGAAGAACGGGCAAAACGCGCAGGCCAAGCGCTCATTGACGCTGGTCTGACGGAAGACAAACACCTAAACCTCTCCAATCAATTATCAGGTGGACAAATGCAGCGCGTTGCTATCGCTCGTGCACTTGTGAACGATCCGGCGATTATTTTGGCTGATGAACCAACTGGGAACCTCGATTCAAAAACGGGCGACTTGGTTCTCGGGACATTCCAAAAACTCCACCGCCAAGGACGCACGATCGTGCTCATTACCCATGAACCATACGTCGCAGAACACGCCGAACGAATTCTCGTAATTCGCGACGGTGAACTCGTAGAAGATCGAGCGAATACACAGGTCCGCCAACAGATTGCCCATGTATGAAGCTCACTGATCAAGTCGCTGAAATTTACTTAGGGGTGTCTTCGAACAAAGTCCGCTCTGGATTAACGATGCTCGGGATCGTCATCGGCATTGCTTCCGTCATTGCCATGCTATCGATCGGGCAAGGCGCCAAGGCGCAAATCGAGTCGAACATTCAATCCATCGGCTCGAACCTGCTTATCGTCATGCCAGGCGCTCAACGCGGCGCCGGCGTGACCGTCAGCGCTGGCCGTGGCTCAGCCCAAACACTCACACTTGAGGATGCGACGGCCCTACACGGGACTCCCGGTGTTTTAGCCGTGTCCCCTGAATCGTCTCGTCGCTATCAAGTCACCGCTCGAGGAAAAAACACGAATACACAGGTTCTCGGAACAAGCCCAGCGTATCTCAGCGTCCGAAATGTCAGTCTGGAAACCGGTGCGTTCTTTACTGACGCACAGGTTGCGTCCAAGGCAAAAGTTGCCGTCCTGGGTCCGACGACGCGAACTGACTTATTCGGGGAAGGCACAACACCGATCGGTGAACGCATCCGTGTAAACGGCATCGATTTCACCGTCATTGGTATTACAGCCGCGAAAGGTGGGTCGGGCTTTGCGAACCAAGATGACACCGTCTTTATTCCCATCACAACACTGAATGCCTTTCTCACAGGCAATGATTCAATTAGTACCATCAGCGTTCAGGCTACGAACGCCGCCTCAATGACCGCCGCCCAAGAAGCGGTCACAAACGTCTTACTTGAACGGCATAAAATCCCAACCCCGGATCGAGCTGATTTCACCATCTTGAACCAGTCAGACCTCGTGAGCGCCGCTTCAAGCATCACTGATACTTTCACTGCTCTTCTCGCCTCAATCGCTGGCATCTCCCTCTTGGTTGGCGGCATTGGCATCATGAACATGATGCTCACCACTGTCACTGAGCGCACGCGCGAGATCGGCCTTCGCCAAGCGATCGGGGCTGAGAAGACGGAAATCGTGAATCAATTCTTAGGCGAAGCGATTCTGCTCACACTGATGGGCGGAGCGATCGGAATCCTCCTCGGCTACGGCATCTCTAAGATCTTGAGTTCACTCATGCAGATGCCGACGGTTGTCTCGTGGACATCGGTGGCCCTCGCGGTTGGCGTGTCCGTTGGGATCGGCTTGGTCTTTGGCTTCTACCCCGCTTCGCGGGCTGCGAACCTTAATCCTATTGAAGCATTACGTTATGAATAATAAATTCATCATCTCTCTTATCGTAAGTATTGTCGCAGCAGGTGGGCTTGGGTTTTACGGAGGCATGGTCTACGCCAAACCAGAAGCAGCGCCAGCAAACGGACGGCCTGGATTTCCAAATGGAGCTCAACGCGCTGGGCAACCAAATGGTGCCGGTGGAGGCCGGTTCGCTGGAGGTATGGTCAACGGTGCTTCAAACGGAGGTGGGTTTTCGAATGGCGAGATCGTGAGCAAAGACGACTCGGGTATTACGCTCAAGCTCATGGATGGCGGCTCGAAGATCGTCCTCACCTCTTCTTCCACTCGCATCGGAAAGATGACCGATGGCAGTATGAACGATCTTACGAACGGCACGAACGTCACCGTTATGGGGACCGCCAACTCAGACGGCAGTCTCACAGCCTCCAACATTCAAATCAGACCAGCCGGCAGTGATCCATTGGTGATGCGACGCATGCAACAATAATCACAGGTCAAAAGAAAAACTGGCAATAGATCAATAAATAAGGCAGAATCTTGGGCAATGACATTGCTCCAGATTCAAGGACTCACCAAGTCGTACGGACTCCAACACGTCCTTGATGGAGTAGCGTTTAGCGTTGCTGATGGGCAAAAGATTGGATTGATTGGGCGGAATGGCGCTGGGAAATCTACGCTCATGCGCATCATTGCGGGTAAGGAGGCGGCTGATCAAGGGGAAGTCCTGAAATTTGATAGTTGTACAATTGGCTATCTGGAGCAGCATGCAGAGTTTCCAGACAACGTAACCGTCGAAGCCTATCTAGAGGAAAAGAGCGGCAAACCCAGCTGGACCTGCGCGAAAGAGGCTTCACGCTTTGGACTGAAGAGAGAGCATCTAGCACGTCCCTGTAACGATTTGTCTGGTGGTTATCGCATGCGCATCTTGCTGACGTTGCTCGCGCTGCAAGACCCAGCCCTTCTCCTCCTTGATGAACCGACCAACCACCTTGACCTTCAAACGCAATTCTTGCTTGAAGCGTGGTTGAACGAGTTTCGTCACGCATGTTTGATTATTTCCCACGATCGTACGTTTTTGCGGAACGTCTGTGATCGAACGGTTGAGCTTGAGCGTGGAAAAGCCACAAGCTTCCCAGGCGATGTCGACACCTATCAGCGCTACAAAGAAGAACGCGATCAAATGCGTGAGCGTTTCAATAAAAACGTCGAAGAGCAACGGGCGCACCTAGAAGAATTCATCACGCGCTTCCGTGCCAAAGCCTCGAAGGCAACGCAAGCACAATCCAAGATGAAGCAACTCCGGAAACTGAACACGCTTGAGATTGATCCCCCACTCCCAACCATTCGACTCCGGATTCCTCAAGTGGAGTTTCGGAAGACGTTTGCGCTCCGTACGCATGAACTGAGTATTGGTTACCCAGATCGAACGGTCGCTTCTGGCATTACGTTTGAAATCCAGCGTGGAGAGCGCGTGGCGATTGTTGGGGAAAACGGCCAAGGAAAATCAACGCTGTTAAAAACACTCTCAGAACAAATTGCTCCGCTTGATGGAACGTTTACACTCGCTAATCGCTTGAAGGCCGCCGTCTACGCACAGCACGTCACAGAGTCGCTTGATCCAAGCCTCACCGTCATGCGCCACTTGGAACTCGCTTCTGATCAAGCGGTCGTGAGACAAGACCTTCTTCAACTCGCAAGTGACTTTCTGTTTCGTGAAGATGACCTCGATAAACCCATCGGGGTATTGAGTGGTGGCGAACGTTCGCGTCTGTGTTTGGCCGGTCTCCTCTTAGGGCGTCCTGATATTTTATTACTTGACGAACCGACGAACCATTTGGACATGGAGACAACGGAGGCGCTCGCCGAAGCGCTCACTCGTTGGAAAGGAACCGTGCTCTTCGTGAGTCACTCACGTACGTTCGTTAAGACACTCGCTACCCACCTGCTCGAAGTACGAAACGGCCGTGCCGGCTTGGACCCACGTGGCTACGAAGAGTATGTTTCGGATACGCGTCGTGAGATGGTCCCAATGGATGAAACAGACTTCGCCGAAGAAGCACGCAAGCAAGAAAAGCGTGACCGGCATGAACGAACACAAGAGCTCAAGCGTCAATTAAAAACGATCGAAAAGCAGCTGGATGACTATGGAAAGAAGCGTCAGGCGCTGTTAGATGCCTATCTGAAGGATCCTACGGGCTACTCGATCGAACGACAAAAAGAACTCCACCAGGCTGAAACGATTCTGGCCCACACAGAGCACGAATGGATTCGAATTCAAGAAGAGCTTGAAAAGCTTGCAAACTTTCAAGAAATGAGCTAGGTTCCTGCCCCAGGAGGTGTCTGCCATGAGCGGATACGAAGATCACGAAGCGAAGGGCAAGAAGAAGCAGGACGACCCGAACCGGAACCGCAAGCGCAGCCGGCGCCGACGGACCAAGGAGGGCAACACCAAGAACCTCCTCAACCTGAGGGAGCGACAGAGGCAGAAGCCGTAGGGGGAAGCTCCCCCACCCAAGGCCCGGCCACCCGTTCGCGAGGACGAACACGGTGGCCGGGCCCATCTTATTTTAAAGAACGCGCTCTTTCTTGCTACACTTTTTTCATGCCTGAAACCTTTACCTTCGTTCCCGCCTCGTCGTGGGAGGGACTTTCCCCTATCAAACAAGCCTACGGCGTGTGTCTGGATAACCAACAGCGCGTCCTCCTTCAAAAACATCCTGACCGCCCTTGGAATATTCCCGGCGGACAACCAGAGCCAGGCGAGACCTACGAACAAACGGTTATTCGAGAAGTCTACGAAGAGACAAATGTGCGCGTCGAGAATCCGCGCTTCATCGGCTATCAGGAAGTCTTCGAAGATGGAGTGCTCAAAGCCTATCAGCTGCGGTTTATCGCAACGGTTGTCGCAATCGATCAACGCCAGCCTGATCCAGACGAAGGCGTTATGCGCGAACGAATGTTCGTCCCGCTGTCTGAAGTCATGAATTACATTCCGTATCCGCAGTACAAGGAGATGTTCAAGGTGGTAGAAGCAGTGCTGAAAAACGCTCTATAAGACGGCTCCTAGCCTATTTCAGCTCCGTCTTTTACACTCAGTCGACGTATGCCTTCCAAACCCCTTTCTCTGCCCGCCTGGGATCTGTCGGACCTGTTTTCTTCGATCAGTGATCCAAAGATCGAGGCAACGCTCACCACCTGCAAAACACAAGCCGAACGCTTCCAAAAAACCTACAAAGGAAAACTCGCCGGCCTCGCCAAGCAACCAGCGAAACTCAAGAACGTGATTCGCACGTACGAACGTCTAGTTGAAGAATATGCGAAGCCACAGATCTATGCAGCGCTCGTGCACGCCGCTGACTCGCTCAAACCAGAGAATGGCGCCTTCCTGCAAAAAGTGGACGTTAAAAGCCTCGAAATCTCTCGCTATTTTTTGTTCTTCGAATTGGAGCTCGGCGCACTGCCTGACAAAATGCTCGTCAACTTGATCAAAGCCAAAGAACTCGCGAACTACTCGCATTACTTGTCCCGCATTCGCGACTACAAGCCACATCGCTTAGACGAGGCGCGTGAGCAATTGTTGAACGATCTTTCCGTAAGCAGTGGTGGTGCCTTCACACGCTTACACGAAGAAGAGCTGTCGCGTTTTAAGTACGCATCGCCAACGAGTAAGAGCAAAACACCAACCCTGTCGCAAGAAGCCGTGCTTCATGGCATGCATGATACGAATCGCAAGATTCGCAAAGCGGCCGCCGACAGCATGACGACCGGACTCAAAGAACAAGCGCATCGCATGACGTTCATTACGAACACGCTTCTTCAGCATAAGCGTACGCTCGACCGCTACCGCAACTACGCTTCGCCTGAAGCGGCACAACACTTGTCCAACGAAACGGATCAAGCAACCGTGGATGCCATGAGTGAAGCGATTACCAAACACTATGGAATGGTCGCCAAGTATTATCGGTTCAAAAAACAGCTACTAAAGCTCCCCGAGCTCTGTGATTACGATCGCTACGCTCCTCTTCCAGAGAACAAAACGAGCTTCACGTTTGAGCAAGCGAAAAAGATTGTACTTGATGCCTTCAACCGCTTTTCTCCAAGCTTTGCGGACCATGCGCGTGAATTCTTCGATAAGAAATGGATCGATGCTGGGGTACGGAGCGGAAAACGCGGCGGTGCCTTCTGCATGTTCAACACAACCGACCTTCATCCGTACGTACTCGTGAACTATAAGGGCGGCATCGACGACGTCACTACGTTGGCACACGAGCTTGGTCATGCCGTTCATGCCTGCTTGGCACGCAAGCAAAGCTACCTCAACTTCGATATGCCGCTCACCTTTGCCGAAACGGCCAGTGTATTCGGTGAAATGCTCGTGTTCGATGCACTGCGTGAAAAGATCACGGATCCAAAAGAAAAGCTCGCGCTCTACCTCCAGAAGATTGAAGAAACGTTCTCAACCGTCTTCCGTCAGACGGCCATGTATCGCTTCGAGCAAGACCTGCATGCGCTTGGTCAAGAAAAAGGCGAGCTTACCACCGAAGAGATCAATACGCGTTGGCTCGTACGTCAGCGCGAAATGTTCGGCAACTCAGTGAACATGCGCGATGACTACGGCTATTGGTGGGAGTACATTGGCCACTTCATCCATACGCCGTTCTACGTGTATTCGTACGCGTTCGGCGAGATTCTGACCCTGTCGCTCTTTGCACGCTATCGAAAAGAAGGTGCTTCATTCGTGAAGAAATACCATGAACTCCTCAGCGCAGGTGGATCTAAAACACCGGCTGACTTCCTGAAGCCATTCGGCATCGACTTGCGCGACCCGAGCTTCTGGGAACAAGGCCTCGCCTACATTGATGAATTGATCACCGAGGCAATGGCCCTCGCCAAAACGAGTGGGTCAAAGAAAACGTAGAGCAGAAATCAGAAAACGCTGGACTTTCTAAGGAGTCCAGCGTTTTACATAGGCCTCAACAGCGAATTTGCCTTTTGCTCCATTGGCGCTCATGAACCGAATCGCCCCGAAGATCGCTCGATTAAACCAGGGACGATCATGCACGCCTCCAATCGACCAGGCGATTCCCGTGTAACCGTTTGAATCACGTCCATCGAGTTCGTACCGATCATTCAGCTTAATCGCAATCTTCATCGCGTCTTCTGGCGTCTTGGTCCATTCAAGGATTTTCTTCGCCCAGTACATCCGAAGATACCCATGCATTTTTCCGGTTTGAAGCATTTCTTGCTGGGCAGCGTTCCAAAGTGAGTCATGCGTCTTGGCTTGTTCAAACGCGTGATAGGAATAGATGTATTCACGCGCGTCCTTTCGATGGGCATCGAGTGTTTTTTTCGCCCAGTCGGGAAAGCCTTCTGTCGAATCGTAGTGCGGCTGATACAAGCAGAAGTTATCAGACAACTCGCGACGAACAATCAGCTCTTCGAGAAACGCGTCTTTATCATGGCTTGGCACAATGGCTTTTTGCACTTCGAGTGCCACGCGCTGTGCCGACAGGTGCCCATAATGTAAGTAGGGCGATAATCCGGATTGTGCATCTTGGTTTGGATCATTGCGACCCTTGTCGTAACCAACTAACCTACTTTTTATAAACGCATGCAATGCCTTTTCCGCAGCCGCTTCACCCGGCTCAAACCACTCGACCGGTTGAACAGTGCGATCAACCTCGACCCGTGCTTCAACCGCTTCCCACGTGTCAGACTGCGGAACGGTCTTCAATCGAGGCAACGATTCCGAAGACCGGAGTGGAAACGGCGTTAAAAACGTTGGAAGCAAGGCATGAATCTTCGGCCGAATGGTACGTGCCGCAAATTCGAGCTTTGGCGACGCAATCCAGCACGGAACGACATTTCGTGCGTCTACTTCTACAAAGGCACACGTGAGCGTTCGAGCGAGTTTTGTACGCCAGGCGCGAGGAACACGGAGCGGCGAGAAATCCGTTATGAGCAATCCAACTCCCACCTCTTTCACAAGCTCAGTCACCACCTCATCAGGCTCACCAATCCTGAATACAAACGAAATTCCCCTTTCTTTTAGCTCACGCGCTGTTTCTTGCAGCCCCTTTATCAAGACGGCATACGAACGCCAGGTTGCATCCAGAAATGTCTTCGGCAATGCATACACCACAACCAGTGGCACTCCGTTCGCTCGGGCGCGCTCTTCCGCATACAACAGCGCCCAATTATCAGCCGCACGGCGCTCACGATCCATCCAATACAGAACTGGACCGCTCTGTTCAGGGCGGTCGTTCAAAGCTCTCGTTCGTCGTGGATCAACCATGAGTTGTCTGAAGGACACTATCCATCCCCTGCTCCCACGCCTCAAGCAAGGCGTGCGGGGCCGTCAACAAGGCCTGAAGACTTGCGAAGCGCTCTTCTGGATCGAGTGGAATGTGAGACAGCTTTTGCCATTGAACGAGCAAACGCTCAGGCATTTTTAAGGCGATGTAGCCCGCATCTGAAGCCCAACAGAAGAACGCCCACTCTGCTTCTGCGGATGTGAGCAACACCAGTCGTTCGCCGGTGGAAACCGTCCGCACCTCTTCACCAGCTTGCTGCTCGGTATATTCAAAGGTTTCGCGCAATGGGATTCCACGCGTCTGCCAGCCCTTGATTGTATCCTGTAATACCTCATCGCCTTGCGTTGATAAAGAAATGCGCGTACTCCGCCCCTCTTCGAAGGTTAGTTCGCCGAGAAGGTCGTAATTGGCAGAAAAAAGCAGGGCTAACATAAGGGAAGCTTATTGAATTTGAGCCTGTTCTGCACGTGTCGCAAAGAACGGCGGTAATGGCTCAGTATGCGAGACCAGTCGCGCCATCTGTTCAAGCGTTGGGCGAATCTGGGCACGCACCTCTGGTGACAAGCGATTCCAGGCTTGGACAAAGTTCGTCGGCGAGACGGCTTGAAGTTCAAAGCGGAATTGGGACATTCGATATTGATCCGTCATCGGACGGATAATAACATCTCTCCCACGACCAGATGTCGCATATTCGTCGTCGCGCTCCGACGCCTCGAGCTGACCACGATGAAATCGACCACGCTCTGCCGTAAAACGGGCCATGTCTTTCCACGCTTGCAGCATGGGCACAAGCTCTGGATGCTGTCTTGCCATCTCTGTCTCTAGACCATCAATGAGTCCCTGGTGGTATTCACGTACATCCCGAACTAACTCACGCACCAGAATCGGTTCACTTACGTTTTCACGATGATCGAGAATACGTGCAGTGAGTGTCCGCTGTCCCTGATCAAGTAGCTGAGACAGCTGAGTTGCCAATTCCGCATCTGGCACCTGACTTATGATTCGGCGATGGAGCATCTGACGTTCGAATTGATCACTTGAGCGCTTCACCAACGCGTGATATTCACGAATAACTTCTACCCAACGTGCGTCAGGTAAAAGAGATAGGGCCGCTCTCACATCGCTCCGGACCACCGATGTCGACACACTTGGAAAGCGTTCCCGGATAATCCGAATTGCCTCTGCCTCCATCGTGCTCCCCGGAGGAACGTTTCGAACCTGAAAAATCATCTCGTACGTCTTCGAGCGATACTCGTCCGCCATGTGCCCATAGTCCGGCGTTTGTCCATGTGGAACATCTAAAAAGTGCTCCGTGTATGGATAAGGAATGCGATGACGTGACCGAACGCGTGCTTCAAATGCCGCCTTGTTCTCATGGCCTAGACCATGAATCACTTCATGGAGCGCGTTACTCCAGAAACCTTGAATGTCCATGTAATCCCTCGTCGGATCAAGGCCGTCACGGCGCAACGTAATATGATGTCCTTGTTCGCCAACAAAGCGGTGGCTCGCCATTTCATACCACCCTCCAGATTCATGATTCGGGCGAGTTTGCGTTACACCACGTCCATGCCCACGACCGGAGTGACCCTGATCTCCATGAATTCCAAAGTACTCTGGCGTGTAATGATGTGATTGATTGGTGAACGTGAAACGATAGGTTCCTTCTCTCAAAAAAGGAGCAAACACCTGGCGCGTTCGGGTGGCGAACTCTTGGTCCGTCATGCCTATTCCTTCCAACATGCCGTGCGCTTCAACACGAATCCGCCCTTCTTGTTCCTGAACAGCGGTCTGAGTCTCCGTTCGTGATTCTTCAGGTGTTACATCAGACGCCCGCCGTACCGTCTCTTGCAGATCTCGTGGATGAACCTCCTGCGTATCCGCATGGCCCACGCCTAATTTTGCAGCAGCCACCAATACCGCCCCCAGAAGACCAGAAAAAGCCGCCGTTTTGCGGCGGTTGGGCCGCATTGAGCGGAGCCCCAGCCGCGCTAATTCCGCCTCTGTGAACTGATCCGATCCCTGAGTTTCAGACACCGACGTAGGTACTGCTGACACTTCCAAGATAGGCGCCTTTGGAGCGTTTTTAGGCGCTTCACCTGGTTCTGTAGATTTTTTCCCCTCAGGAGAGAACAACTTCATAGACACGGTTATCGCTTACTATACCTGCCCGCCGCAATTCCGGAAGAGAGCATCGCCAAAAGAACCAAGACGCCGGCTTCGATTCCCGCAATCTGCACCAAACGGCTTTCGAAAAAGGCCCGGATTCCCCCATCTACACCAAGGGCTCGAATGAACATTGGCTCGGTCCAGGTAATCAACAAATAGGTCCCTACCGCTGACAGCGAAAAGGCAATCAGCGCCAACCACAACCCTTCTAAGATAAATGGGCCTCGAATAAACGAATTTGACGCACCTACCAAGCGCATAATCGCAATTTCATCGCGCTGCGTATAAATCGCTACACGAATCGCGTTAAACGCCATGAGTAATCCAAAACAGGCGAACAACGCGATTAAGGCCGAGGCAAAGAGACGTACTTGGCGACCCGCCTTTTCGACCAGCGCAATCGCCCCTTCATGACGGTCGTAGGTCTGACGCTCGATGTATGGTTGATACTGTGGATTTTGGATTGCCTGCACGAGGAATGGGTATTCATCCGGATGTCGCGCCTTTACTACGAGCTTCGCTCCCAACGGATTCCCCCCAACTTCATTCAGCGCTTCCAACACGTTTGGATCATTTTTGTGTAGCTCTTTGAATTCTTGCAGCGCTTGCTCGGGCGTAATCTCTTGAATGTCTTTCACTTGTGACAACGAGCGAACGAAGAATCGCGCCTGCGAGACAACGGCGGCTGGTGTATCTGGTTTAAAGGTTACCGTGATATCAACTCGCTCTTCTAACGAGCGCGCCACTGAATCAACGATCGACTGTACTCCCAACAGAACGTTGACCGACAATAATGCGAGCGCAAACACAAAGACCGTCGCCAAACTGATCCAGCCGTTGCGCCAGATATTGCGAACCGAAGCTTTCAACACACGAAGCGCAGTGCGGATCATACAGGCAAATGATATTTTCCTTTCTCTTGGTCCGTCGCGACGCGCCCATCTTTCAGTGTAATCACCCGACGGCGAATCGAGTTCACGATTTCACGGTTGTGCGTCACCAGCACGATCGTTGTTCCAAAGGCATTGATCTTCATGAGCAGGTTCATGATCTCTTGCGTGTTGACCGTGTCGAGGTTCCCGGTCGGCTCGTCAGCGAGCAAGACCTTTGGACGATGGACCAATGAACGCGCGATTACGACGCGTTGCTGCTCTCCTCCGGAAATCTGGGTTGGAAAGCGATGGGCTTTGTCAGTGAGACCAACGATCGACAACACTTGTGGCACAACCTCACGAATACGTTTTGCGGAAGCGCCAGCCACCTCCAATGCAAACGCCACATTTTCGTACACCGTCTTTTGACGAAGCAGCTTGTAATCTTGGAAGACTACCCCTAACTGACGCCGAAGATACGGAATATCACGCGGTTTGATACGCGTAATGTCCCAGCCGCCAATCACAATTCGCCCACTCGATGGACGTTCTTCGGCAATCAATAACTTTGCCAACGTGGTCTTTCCAGCGCCACTTTGCCCCACAATCGAGACAAATTCGCCTGCTTCGATATGCAATGACACATCCTGCAAGGCAGGGTCACCTGATGAATAAACCTTGGAGACGTGTTCCAAAAGGATCATAAGGACCGAGTATCGGTCTTAGTATACCACGATCAATCTGTGCACTTGTTAACCGATAACACTCTTCGCAACCGTTTCCATCAATCCCTCATCAAACATCGCTGGAATGATGCGGTCCGCCGTTGGATTTGGCACCATCGAAGCAATTGCATGAGCAGCACGTAGCTTGATCTCATCCGTCACTTTCTTTACATCATGGTCCAACATCCCACGGAACAACCCTGGATAACACAACGCATTGTTCACCTGGTTCGCGAAATCACTCCGACCCGTTGCAAGCACAGCTACACCCGCTTCTTTCGCAACATCAGGCAAGATCTCTGGAACCGGGTTGGCGAGCGCAATCACAATTGGATCTTTCGCCATGACTTTCACAACCTCTGGTGAGAACGCACCTGCCGCGCTAATGCCAATCAAAATATCGGCATCCTTTGCGACATCAAGCAACGATCCATTTCGACGCTCTTTATTCGTAATCTCAGCCAAGGCTTGTTTCTCTGGATTCAAATCACCCCGACCAGCAAAGATCGCCCCCGTACGATCTACTGCAATCAACTGCTTCACGCCATACACGTTGAGCAGCTTCGCGATCGCCGTTCCAGCCGCACCGGCTCCATTCAATATCACACGACAGTCTTTCAACTTTTTTTCGACCACCTTCGTGGCATTCAGGAGCGCCGCTAACGACACAATCGCTGTTCCATGTTGGTCGTCGTGCATAACCGGGATGTCTAACGCCTCCTGCACACGACGCTCAATCTCAAAACAACGTGGTGCAGAAATATCTTCAAACTGGAGCGCTCCAAAACTTGGCGCAAGAGCCGTGCAGATCTTAATGATCTCTTCGGTGTCCTGCGTGTTCAATACCAATGGCACGGCATCGATTCCTGCAAAACGCTTAAAGATCGCGCACTTCCCTTCCATAACGGGAAGAGCGGCGGCTGGACCAATGTTTCCAAGCCCCAAGACAGCCGATCCATCAGAGATGACGGCCACCGTATTCTTACGCCAGGTCAATTCATCCGCCTGCTCTGGGTGTTCAGCAATCAAACTCGAAACCGCTCCCACCCCTGGCGTATAAACAAGGGTCAAATCGGCACGATTTTCCACGGATACCTTCGGCTGCATCTGAATCACGCCTTTGTTCTTTCGGTGCAAGTCAATCGAAGCTTGTTGAATCTCATTCCAGGTAGACATAGTGCCTTGTAGGATGCCTCTCTAGGGGATTTCTGCCAAGTTTGCTACTCTCTCCGACATGTCTATCACCCCGGCCGCCTTTGAACGCAGCTACCCAAGCCCTAAGGATCTGCCCAGCACCCTCCCCCACATCGTCTTGGTGGGCCGGTCGAACGTGGGAAAATCCAGCCTCGTGAACCGTTTGGGTGGTCAAAAAGACCTCGCCCGCACGAGTAACACCCCAGGCCGCACACGCCTCATCAACCGCTACACCTTTGGAAAGTCGTTTTCGTTATTGGACTTGCCAGGGTACGGTTTCGCCAAGCAATCCAAAAAAGAACGTGAAGAACTTGAGCAGATGATCTACGACACCCTGCTCATGCCACCCACGCTGATTCTCCTTGTGATCGATGCCGCCGTCGGACTCTCCTCTCCTCTCGATGGAGAAATGGCCCTCTATTTACAAGAACAAAAGCTCCCGTGGATCTTGGTCGTCA
Organism: uncultured Gammaproteobacteria bacterium; assembly: GCA_964415465.1. GTDB lineage: Bacteria > Patescibacteriota > Patescibacteriia > 2-12-FULL-60-25 > 2-12-FULL-60-25 > JAGOTP01. Next base: position 68,514 of record CAYQAL010000001.1, on the reverse strand, counting down.
ATAAATCAGACAAACTTTCGCAATCCGAAAAAGCCCAACTTCAACATGCTCTTATCCGCCAAGGCGTGAACGCATCCGCCGTCTTCTTCTCTGCCCGCACCGGCACCGGAAAAGAAGCACTACTTGGGCTCATCCAGACGCAACTGGAAGCCGCGAAGCGAGCTGAATAAGCAACTCGACAGCCCCGCTCTTTCGACGTAGCCTTGTTGTATATGGCCTACGATTTACAGCCGTTTCTTCGACGCGCACTCGAACAAGGCGAGTCCAAACACAAGATTGCCGCCGCCCTCACGCAAGCCGGCTGGCCAGAAGAAGAAATCAACGCTGCGCTCGACAAATTTGTTGAAATCGATGGATTTTCGCTCCCTGTTCCCCGTCGCGAACCCTATCTCCCGGCTCGTGAAGCCTTCTTATATCTCGTCTTGTTTTTAACGCTCTACATTACCGCGGTGTCGTTTGGCAGCCTGCTCTTTTCCCTCGTCAACCGAGCACTCCCAGACATGCTGAATAACCCCTATCAATACACGAACGTCCTTTCAACCATTCGCACCTCAACTGCGTCGCTTCTTATCACGTTCCCCATTTTCTTGGTCTTGAATCATGTCCTTGAACGAGCACTCACACGTGACCCACAAAAACGAAAATCCAAAGTGCGCAAATGGCTGACGTACCTCACACTATTCGTCGCTGCCGTCACGATTATCATCGACCTGATCACACTCGTCTCTTCCCTGTTGGGAGGCGAACTCGGCGCACGTTTCCTCTTAAAAGTCCTGATCGTTCTCATCATCGCCGGTACTGCCTTTGGCTATTACCTCTGGGATCTGCGCCGCGATGAAGAAGATCACAAAGCCTAATATGCGCACGCCTCTTGCTATTCGCATTCTGCGCTGGAGCTTCTGCATCACGGTAGTCGCAGCGATTTTTGGTGGACTGTTTGTCGCTGGCTCTCCCGCAGAACGACGTCGAGAAGCGCTCGACGAACAGCGCATCACGAGCCTACAATCAATCAGCTACGCCGTGGATGCTTACTACCAGACCGCCCAAAAGACCCTCCCGCCCGATCTCGCTACGCTCGTCAGGAATCAGCCACACCTTGCCACTCAGGTCACTGATCCAAAGACCGGCGCGTCCTACACGTATCGGGTTCGCTCAGCGACCGATCCAACCTACGAACTGTGCGCCACATTTGAAACAGAAACCGACCGCTCGCAAAACACTCCTCGACCGTATGGCGACCTGATCAACTGGGCCCATCCCATCGGTGAGAAGTGCTTTGAGCTACGAGTACGAACCCCTGACCCAATCGTACCGCAACCTAGTAGCGCTTCTCCCAAGCCTCTATGACAGACGCCTTCTACTCTCTTGGTCTTACCCACGAACAACTCACACTCGTTCATCGCTCGCTTCTCTCGCACTACATCATCGAAGAGACCTTTCGACGTGAACGTGGCGAAGAAAGTAAGGAACCACCTGCGCTCCTCGCACATCTTGAGCGTCTACTTGAGTTAGGCGAGGAAGAAGCCCATTCGCAATTTCACGAAGAAGAAGATCGCCTCTGGGAGTACAGCTGGTATGCCTATACCGACGAATGGGCCTGGTACCGCGCACGCCAAGACACGGAACGTGAATTAGGCGACCAACTCGTCCTCACCAATCAAGAAGCCTTGGAGCAGTTGATCGAAAAAACCTACGACGACAATTTCGACACATACACAAAAGAAATCGACATGGCTTCTACCGTTCATTCTTCCACCTCCAAAGCCTCTCCGTCTCGCCGCGCCAAAAAATAGAAGAACTGCTATACTTGTCTCCATGGCGACTCGTCGTTCTTTTGATGCCTGGGTCGTGTCGGCGCCGCTTGGAAAAGGCGTTGATATTATCGCTCAGGCCTGCCGTGATTTTTCTCACGACAACCGTATTTTGCGTGCCGATCGGTATGCAGGTATTCCGGCTCGTGATCGTAAGCTCTGGGATCATCTCCAAGAACAACCGACCTTCGTTGCGTCGCTCAGCCGCATTCCTGTGATCGGATCGACGTTACGACGTCTGACAGAGCAATTTGTTCATCGCCTCCCTTCGCGCTACCCACAACGCGATCAAGCCAATTGGAATCGTCGTTTAATTGAGTTTTATTACTACCTACAGCATCAACATCTCGGCCGTGATTTCATCCAGCATCTTTCAAAAAATCCGCTCCCACTTATTACGAGCTCGCAGGTGCTAGCCTTTAGCGCTGAAGTTCATGGGTACCCGGCGCCGATTTACCTTATCTGCCACGCGGCTGATCCGTCTCGTGCGTGGGCACCGCTTGAACCTGCGCATACCCATATTCGGTTTTTGGTTCCAACCAAGATGGCCGAAGAACGCTTGCAAGCCTATGGCGTCCCTGCTGAGCGTATCCATCACTTCGGCTTCCCATTTGCAGCAGGCAGCATTTCACGCAAAGGGTTACACGCGGACGTAGAAGCCCGCATCGCGCGCCTCGACCCAGAGCACGTGTTCCGCCCACAGAAGAAGCAGGCCGCACACCGACATCAACCTCTGTCTCTCGGTCTCGTTGCCGACAGCGGCTGGCGAACGCATGATCTCATTCGCCTTATGCAAGGCGCTGGGAAAGCAATTCGAAATGGAGAATTAATCATCCATTTGTTTACCGGGAGCGATCTCGCCCGCGCACGCTCAATTGAAGCGATCGTTCGAAACCAAACGCTCCATCGCCACCTCGGCTCATCACTCATTGTTCACACCCATGAAAACGAAACTGTCGCCTTCGCCTCATTCACGGAAGCCCTCCCAACCATCGACGTTCTGTGGACCGCTCCCAATCCATGGGTGTTCTACACTGGTTTAGGCTTGCCGATCATCGCTCAACCTCCGATCGGCGGCCAAGAAGAAGCGCGGTACGCCTGGCTCCGAGGGGTTCAAGCCGGCCTACCTCCCCTTGAACTTGAAACACTCAGTGAATGGCTCTCGGACTGGAAACGCTCTGGCGGCTTAGCACGTATGGCCTGGAACGGTTACGGTTCCGCCCCCTCGCTTGGTTATGAACGTCTTCAAGCTTTGCTACAAGGAAAACATCCGCACGAAGAACCACTCCACGCGACGATTCCTGAATAAAAGAAATTTTGACAATTCAGCATCACTTGAGTAGGCTACTCACCTACTCGCGTTTTGGAATAACATTTTATTATGTAAAGTATTATTCCAGGACGGGCATGAGAGAATTCCCTCAACTGCGACGTCTCTGGAAAGAAGGTTCGTCATGCGTCTCATTCACGGTTGGATCATGACCATGTTGGCCATGATCCTCGGCTTCAACCTGGCGGGATGCACCTCTCCGCCCTCCGCCGACACCCCCATCCGCAGCACCGTTCAAGCGGTCGTCGGCAACCCCGCCGAGACCGACACCGAGTGCACGCTGGGTCGCTGGGCAGGCAGTGGCATGTGCGACTACGTCATCGTCGCACCGAGCGGTGCCAGCACCAACATCCTTTCCGCTGGCCGCATGTGGTCGGGTGGATGGGACGTCGGCACGTCGCCCACGGTCTACGAGACGGGCACGTCGCCCACGACTACCCGCATCTGGGTGAAGGACATCTGGGACAAGTGGGACGCGGCCTGCGCCTCGGTCTCGACCGGGCTCTGCCAGGTCACCATGTACTACCTGGACAACAACTCGAGCATCGAGTTCTACCTCGATGTCCGGTCGGATGTCTGGGACATGGACCGTCCGCTCGTGAACGCCTACTACCTGGTCGGGTCCTCCTGGACTCTCGCAACCACCTACACGGTGGCCTACGACACAACGACCGGCTCGTACGGCATCACCGAGGCAGCGCACCGGCGAATCCGATGGACGTCGCTCGCGCTCGGACTCGTCGATCACGACTTCCCCAGCGGAGCAGCCGCCTCTCCGCAGCACATTCTCTTCTCGAGCGACCACCCCTCCTGGAACGGCAACTAGCGTCGTTCACTCAACCTTGTTCCACCGTAACCTCTCACACACGTGTGTGGTAAGTTCGTTACCCCTCCTGGAACAAGGGCTCCGCTTTGTCTATAAAGGCTATAGGTAAAGCAGAGCCGTTTCGCACTTACTCCGCAACAGAATAACTAATCGATTGAACTGATGGCGCTGGCAACTGCTCACCATACATCCCATTCGCAAATTCAGTGACGTTATTCAAAACACGACCTGGAGCGAGCGTTCCAAGGTCAGCCGGTCCTGGTGGTCGTGGAAGCAAGAAATAGAGCGCTACGCCAGCGACGACGAATAACAACAAGAAAAAACCGACGGCGTAAAAGAAGTAGTCGCCTTCGTCTAAAATCTCGAGTCCGATACGATAGATCACGAATCCGACGATCAGGACAAGAATTCCAATAACCAATCCAATAATAACGGTCATATCTGACCAAAGTTTAGCAGAACCTCGCCCGTCGCTCAATCGCCCAGAAAAATAATATAAGCTATTGACATTTTATTATAAATCGTGTACTATTAACGTAAGTCGCAGAAAAATCGCATGTCAGAAATTTGGCTAAAATAAGCCAAATAAAAACACCGCCTGTGAGGGCGGTGTTTTTATGGTGGACGTTACTGGGATCGAACCAGTGACCTCACGAATGTGAATCGTGCGCTCTAACCAGCTGAGCTAAACGTCCGTGCGCGGAAGGAGCATAGCGAACCGGTCCAAAAGTGACAAGATAAGCAAAAGCCCCGTACACTGAGGCTAGTCCTATGCTTCCCACGGTTCGTGAACTCGTCACTCATTTGGTAAAAACGCTCGCTTCTACCATTCGTCCCCTAGATCAACGTTGGTTCGAGGCTGAGCTTCTTGTTGGACATATTCTCAAACAAGATCGAACCTGGATCGCCCTTCACCCTGACGTACACATTTCAAAAACCGATCTCCGTCGAATTTCCGAGCTTGCTGAACGGCGCGTCGCGTTAGAGCCACTCGCCTACTTATTCAAACAAGCGCCCTTCTTTGGTCAGACATTTTTCGTAGATCAACGCGTACTCATTCCACGACCAGAGAGTGAGTGGCTTATTCAGACAGCCATTGAAGAAACACATCAGACAAAAAAACCTTGGGCCGTTTGGGATGTAGGAACAGGTAGCGGCTGTCTCGCGCTTTCCATTGCTCATGCGCTGCCTCACCTTCAAGTGCTGGCGAGTGACATATCCGCTTCTGCTCTTAGCGTTGCAAAACAAAATGGCAAGCGCCTTGGAACAAAAAATGTTACGTTTTGTCGAGGCTCATTGGTCGCAAACAGCATCAAACGCTGGCTGAAACTCCACAGTCAAAAACACTGGTTGATCGTGGCGAATCTCCCCTATCTACCTCAAGCCGATCAACCAAAGGTGCAGAAACAAGTGACGGGTTATGAACCGCTAGGCGCGCTCTTCGCAAAACAGAATGGACTTTGGATCATCAACCAATTCATCGATGAGTTGAAACCCTTGTTAGAACAACGCACCGGTGACATCGTCTTATTCGAACATGATCCGCGCCAAGCGAAGAAGCTGGCAGCCCATCTACAGCACCTTTTCCCTCAGGCTGCCGTTTTCACTGAACTCGATCAAAACGGCGCCAAACGCTTTACGGCGTTGAAGACGTAGTCGTGGCTGTGACTGGCGTGGTTGGCGTTAACCCTCCAAAAATTCGATCGTCCGTCGTCACCTGAATCCAGGTTGTCCCAGCCGTGAGCGGATACTGGGTTCCGTCCGCTCCTTCGAAACGAATCGGCTCATTCTGCGAACGACTCCAACGAGCGATATACTTTTTTCCGCCTCGATAGAGAATCGCATCGCCCCCACCGGTTGTTCTGAGCGACAGTCTGCCCTTGTCGTCTAGCACTTGTGAGTCTGTTTTTATGACTGCCACATTGGCCGCGAGCAACTCGTTTCCTTCACGCGTTTTCTGGATAGCACTCCCCTTCAAACGTCGGTATAACCCGAGCTGCGGATCATATTTCCAGGTAATAGAGTAAGAGCCGCCATACGGAATCCGGATCGAGGATACGGCGATCACATCAGTGGTTGAGGTCGCGAGCTGTTCGAAACGCCAGTTTGCATACGTCGCCGTACTCGTGCCATATCGACGATCCATCGTCTGCGTCAACCGATCGATTGAGGTGTAGACATTGTGTGGCGCTGGCTTCGTACGGTCTCGATAAAAGGTCGTACTGTTCGCCATTTCGTCGATATTGAAAAAGGCATTCCCCAACCGTTTGATGCGATCCAGCGCCTCCGGGCTCCCTCCGACGTGCGCATAACCGGCTTCCCAAGCAGTAGCCCAGTCTAAGAAATACGGACGAGCGCTTCGCACAGGTCCAATCGGTGTCGAGGTTGGAATAGAGGGATCAAAGAACGCCATCAAGCGCGTAATTCCACCTTCCACGGGCGATTCAATGACAAGCGACGCCTGCTCGACCCCCGACCACGGCTGAGCGTCTATTTGATTATCGATCATGACACTGATTGGCCGCTTCGCTTCCATCCCAGGCTCGACCAGTTGCCCATCAATCTTACGGACAACGCGTCCATCGCCTGAGATCGTGGAAGTCGCTGTAGTAGGAACAAATGGATCGGTCGTCTGGCGGCGTGTAATACCCGTAACGATGAAATAGAGCAGAGCTGCTGAAACAACCACCAACAAACACGCCCCCACGATGATCCATCGCTGGGAGCGCTTGTCGGTTTTCTTGACCGGTTTGTTCGTGGGATGCAGAAGGGGCATGCGTTGCATGCCCCTGAGTATACACTATTCTGCGGCTTTTTCCTCGGCTTCCTTCTTGGCGGCTTCTTCCTTCTTGATATCAGCCTCTGTCTTGATCGCCGAGAGGTCGGCTGTGCTACCTTCTTCGAGTTTCTTCAACTCGTCTTCCGTCAATGGGCGAGCAACCGTCGCAATTGTTTCCGTTCCACCAGAGAGCACTTCGACTCCCTTTGGAAGCTTGAGCGAGGCAACGTCAATCGAATCTTCAAACGTTGCGAGCACGGACAAGTCGACTTCGATCTCGTGTGGAAGATCGGCTGGCAAACAGCTGACTTCGACTTCGTCCAATGACTTCACAAGCGTACCACCCAATCCCTTCACAGCCGCTGATTCACCCGTAAAGACAAGTGGGATACGAACCGTCATCTTTTCATCCATGCGGACCTGGTGGAAATCAACGTGAGTGATTTCGTTGGTCAATGGGTGAAGCTGAACTTCCTTGATAACTGCTTTCACCGCGCTCTGTGCATCGACACTCACATCGATCAAGCTGGAGAATCCAGCAGCGGCATACATTTTTACAAACGGTGACTTTGGGACGGAGATCGTTTGAGCAGACACACCCTTTCCGTACATGACGGCTGGGATGCGCATCTTCTTCAATTCATCTTTGGAACGCTTGCCCAAGCTCTGACGGGTTTCTGCGGTGATCGCGTATTTCATAGACTTCAAAAAAGTGGCTTAACGATACGGGAAAACCGAAATCCCGTCAAGAGACGGGATTCGTAGGAAATTTGCTTGATTTTAGAGCAAAATGAGGACTTAAGCGGTCTTCGATGGGTGAAGAAGCGCTTGGCACAACTCTCGGCTCTGTTCTTCCAACTGAACGTGGAAGCGGAGACATTCGTCGACCGTAATGGGAGCCGCCTCGTGGAAACGCTTGGCATCAGCGGCCTCAAGATCCGTAACGACACCAACCGAGCTCACAACGCCAGAGGCTTCAAGCACCACAGCCAACATAGCGCGGCCACACTTCTGGCAGCTACAGTGGAAGACGCGCGATGACCCCTCTTCACCAACCAAGCGAATCCCCGCTTCATCGTAGGCAGACTGGCAAAGGGGGCACTGAGTGAGAATACGTGATGGCTGGATCGACATACCTCTCCAGAATACAAAAGAACCACTGCTAGGGCAATGGTTCTTTTGGCTTCTCCATAGACCAGCGAGTGATCTCGAGAGAATCCCCCGGAAGAGATGAGTGAATCGCGTAGGGCGATTCTTCGACGTCGCGGCCCCGGGTTGGCGGCGACGAATGCGCTTGCGGCGCGGTGAAAGAACTAGCGCTTCTTGCGCTTCTTCTTGGCGGGACGGGCCTTGCTACCGATCCACGGGAAGTAGCGTCGGAAGGCGATGACCAGCAGGATCAGCAGCAGCCCGGTGAAGAGCTGGCCGATCGACCGCGAGGTCGAGTGACTGACCCCGAGCGATTCGGGGCCCCGCGCGACACTCTCAGTGACGTCGTTGACGCCACTTTCGAGGAGTCGCTCGGGAAGGCGGGTTCCTTCAGGTTGCATTGGGTCCTTTCAGAGCTGCCTGCGCAGCTCGTCGCTGAAGTGCTGGGTAGCGGCACTGGTCGGACCGTCGAGCCACAGCCAGAAGGTCTCCCACGTCCCGTCGAAGGTGAAGTGGAACTTGTGCTCCACGAACGGACCGAGGACTCGCCACGAATCCGACATCTTCCCCGTGCAGAAGAACACTCCCCAGCGGAAAATCCCAAAAAGGAGGTCGATCGCGTACGGGAAGAGCACACCGAAGATCAGACAGAAGAGGAGGGGTTTGGTTCCCCACTTGTACATCTTCTTGGCGAACTCCCTGACGGACGCGATTTCTTCGACCGCCCATCGCATCAGGTAGTTCAAAAAAGCCGTCACGAAGATGATCCAGAAGCCGTACTTCAGGGCCACCGCATCCCCCAGCGTGATGGTCACGTGGAAGGTGGGCCGGAAGCCGACGAACTCGCCGAAGTACCGGATGAAGGCTTCCGCTTCGCTCCCGATGATTCGCCAGAGCAGGTGGGCGAAGGTGAAGCCAACGAGGCAGGCGAACGTGAGGGCAACGGCCCAGGCGGTGGTGATACCCTTCAGGTAGCTATTGATGAACTTGATCATGGTGGCTCCAGTGAGTGATGAGGGTAAGCCGTAGCTGTCTCTTCACTCTCGATTCGCCACCATGAAATCGCTGATGAACTCGATCTTTAATGAACAGATTAGTATAGCATATTTTGTTATTTTGTCAAGCTTCAGTGTACAGGAAAACAGCCTTATTTTTGGCTAAAATAAGGCACGTATTTTAGGTAGGTGTCTATATTACTTTATTTTGTACAGCGGGACTGTTCAATTTTAGAGAAATTTAGTCGATTTTATATTGTATTACAGCCAAAAAGTGGCTTTTGCTTGACATTTTCTCTTATTTTTGCTAAATTAGCAGGCTCTCTGAAGGCCAAGCCGATCAACTGGAATGGGGTCAGTCGACCTCGAAACAGGCTTTGGACAACAGAGGTGCGCGTACACACCCGGGAAGGCTCGCGCCAACCCATCGCAGAAGGATCGTCCATGCACCGCACCATTGCCCTCTCGCACCAGCACAACCTCTCCCTCTTCAACAGCGGCAACGTCTACCAGGAAGGAGGCGACGGCCCCACCATGGGGACCCAGCAGCACTGCTGGGACACCGGCGGTGGGCGCGGCGGCAGCAGTCGCTAGCGCTACACCACTCCATCGCGAACTCAGAACCCTACCGGTTATCAGCCGGAAGGGATGTCTGCCTCGTCTTCTTTATGGATCCGGGTCCCTCGTCCGCGCCACGACAAGCCTGTCTCTGCGCGACCACACGACCCGTTCGAGCGCCAAGCGTCGACCGCCTGCGGCACGCCACCCGTGCAACGCCGTCGACCAACGACCACGCTCGTCTGCCCGCGCCGGTTCACACCGGCTCGCACGCCCTTCGCGTGCCGCCCCGGACGCAAGCTCATCCGAGCACTCGTCCGCGCTTCCGATGACTACATCGGTCGCGTGAAGCCTCGCGGCTTCTGCCTCGCTGTTCGAAGAGACTCCTCGTCCCGGCCGAGCCGGTTCGTCGTCGCACTTCACGTGCAGCACGAACTGAGCTCGCGCCGGGCGTCTCTTTGTGTAAGATTTATAATATATTATTTGCTACTACCAAACCCTCTTACTTACGAGATGCGCTTATCTTGCACATCTTTCCACATATAGCTAAAAATTTCGCGCATCGCATCTGCCAAATCTTGGCTTTCAATCAAAATGTAGATGATTTCCCCACGGAGCGTCGACATCACGACACGATTTCCATAGATCTGAATGTCAGCGAAAAATTTGCTAGGCCCCGCTTCCTTGAGGACAGCAATATGTTCATCCGGCATGCCCGTCAAAATCTTCTCTTCGCCACGGCTATAGAAGATCAATCGACGCTTTGGGCGTAGCTTATTAAGCGCATTAAAGAATTCCATGTTGCCCTCAGATGGATATAAACGCACCACGTCATCAAAATTCGCGACTTCGTCCAACGTCTTGGGAGCAACTTCCAAGAGGTCTTTTTGCAGGGCACGAATCCCCTCTTTTCCGGTGAACATTTTGACGACCGGCTTCTCGCCACGCTGGAGCAAACGGAGCTCCTCTACAGATGCTTCGACCTCTTTTAAGGTTGACTGCATGTGCTGCATGCGATTTTGCACAAACGAAATCAACCGATCTGGCGATTCTGCAGAAAATAGTCGCTTTTTTGCTTGCTGAAGCGTACTCATCAGACTATTCCGCATGAGCGCATCAACCGCCGCATACGCCGTCACACGAGAGATCTTGGCTTTCTTGGCCAGATCCTGAACCGTTGCTGGACCCGTTTCGAGCGAAACAAGGTACAACTTTGATTCACTTTCCGTGAACCCGAGGGAGCGAAGGAGCTTATCCCAAGAAGCCATATGGAGCGAAAGAACGAAAGAATAAGTTAGAAGTCGAGGTCTTTGACGTGCTTGGCGTTGGTCTGAATGAAGCGCTTGCGAGGAGCGACATCACTTCCCATCAAGATGTCGAACATTTCGTCTGCTTTCTGTGCATCATCAACCGTAACACGTTTCATGAGGCGACGCTCTGGATCCATCGTCGTTTCCCAGAGCTGTTCAGCGTTCATTTCACCAAGACCTTTGTAGCGCTGAATGTTGATGCCGCCCACGTTCATGACGCCTTCCGCATCTTCGTCCATTTGAGCAAGGGCATCCGCTACCTCTTCTACTTTCTCTTCGATCTGCTTCTTGCCACGAGCGATAGAGCGCTCCTCTTTCTTTTTCAAAAGCTCTTCGACGTTTTTATCACGTTCTTCATCGCTGAAAGCATAACGAACATCCTTCCCACGCTGCAAACGGAAGAGTGGCGGCTGAGCAATATAAATGTTGCCGTTCGTAATGAGCGTTGGGAAATAACGGTAGAACAAGGTCAACAAAAGCGTGCGGATGTGCGCTCCGTCGACGTCGGCGTCTGTCATGATGACCACACGGCCATAACGCAGCTTGGAGAGGTCGAACATTTCACCAATGTTGGTGCCGAGGGCGATCACCAAGTTCTTCACCTGTTCGTTGCCTAACATTTTATCGAGACGAGCGCGTTCCACGTTCAAAATCTTTCCACGAAGCGGTAGGATCGCCTGAAAATCGCGGTTACGACCTTGTTTCGCAGAACCTCCAGCGGAGTCTCCCTCAACGATGTAGAGCTCACACACGGAAGGATCACGGTTGGCGCAGTCAGCCAGCTTCCCTGGGAGCGTCATGCCTTCAAGGACACCTTTACGAAGCACCGTGTCACGAGCCGCACGAGCCGCGGCGCGCGCACGTTGTGCTAAGACACACTTTTCCAAAATCGCCTGGCCATCACGTGGATGCTCCTCGAGGAAGGTGGCGAGCGCCTCACTCATCACGGACTCGACAGCACCACGCACTTCTGGAGTTCCAAGCTTGGCCTTGGTCTGTCCTTCGAACTGTGGCTCTGGGTAACGAATAGAAATAACCGCGGTCAACCCTTCGCGAACATCTTCACCGGAGAGGTTGTCGTCCTTTTCTTTCAAGAACCCCTTGGTACGCGCATAACTATTTAACACACGGGTAAGTGCCGCACGGAAGCCTTGGACGTGCGTACCGCCTTCTGGGTTCGTGATGTTGTTCGTGAACGCGTACAGCGTTTCGGAATAGTCGTCCGTGTACTGCAACGCAATCGAGACTTCTGATTTCTCCACTTGTTTTTCGACAAAGAAAATATTTTCGTGCTTTGGCTGCTTCTTGTGGTTCAAAAAGCGTGCATACGAGACAACACCTCCTTCGAAGTAGAAGCCATAGACATTGTGTAACCCTTCCTCACGCTTATCAATGACCGACAAACGGATCCCTTTCGTCAAATAACACTGCTGACGATAGTGATCGAGAATGCGCTGGTGATCCATCGCGATCCCGTCTGTGAAAATGGTTTTGTCTGGATGGAAAATAACCGTTGTTCCATGGTTATCGCTCTTGCCAATCTTTTTGACGTCACCCTGAGACTTTCCGCACTTATAGAATTGCTGATACTTCCCTCCGTCACGCTCGACGATGACTTCCAAATCATCAGACAAGGCGTTTACAACAGATACACCCACCCCGTGCAGACCACCGGAAATTTTATACCCGCTCGATTCTCCGCCAAACTTTCCTCCGGCATGGAGCTTCGTCATGACCAGCTCAAGCGCTGACACGCCGTATTGCTTGTGAGTATCAACCGGAATCCCACGTCCGTTGTCCGTAACGCTGACTTTATCACCCGGAAGAAGCGTGATCGTGATCGTGTCGGCGTGACCGGCCATCGCTTCGTCGAAACAGTTGTCTACGACTTCACGGAGTAAATGAAACAATCCGTCTGGACCGGTCGATCCAATATACATGCCCGGTCGCTTACGGACCGGTTCCAAGCCCTCCAAGACCGAAATCTGCTCGGCGCTGTAGCCATTCTTTGCGGGGGTTTTTGCCATAGAAAGAGTTGGCCGGATAGTAGCAAGAGAAAGCTTCCAAGAGAAGTGGATGAAATGAGTGGGTGGCTTGCAAAAAAGATGCTATCATGGGGCTATTCGTTATGCTCTCTGACCAACATCAGATCGGAAGTGGAATGAGTGAGTCCGACCTCAACGCGGCCTCATGGTGGGTCACGCACAAGCTTGCGCTGCGCCGGCTTGGGTATGGATCGCTCATTGCGCTCAGCGCTGCCTTTTGGGGGTTTACACTCTGGTCCTACGTTGATGCGTACCTTATTTCTTGGCCACGAGAATCCCGAATTCACCGTCAGATCGCGCAACAAGCGGTTCCAATGGAGGCTATTCGAACCATCGCTCCTGAATCGCTTCAACCAGCTGATGTGACCGCTTTTGATACTACTGACAATCGACTTGATATTTTGAGCGGGCTCACAAACCCAAATGAATTATGGTACGCCCGCGTCAAATTCGCCTTTAAGCTGGATGGTCTGACAACACCCAGCCAGGAAGTGACGATTCTGCCGCAAAGCACACGCCCAATTGTTGAGCTGGGTGTTAGCGGATCTGGCGATCCCCAACTTGAAGTGCAGTCGATCCAATGGGAACGCGTTCCCCTGACAGCAGTGAATGGCAACTATCCCGCGTATGCCGCCGAGCGCCAAGATTTCGTCATCAGTGAAGAGCCGACCTACGTCTCACTTGGCGAAAATGTAGGAAAAAGCGATTTTTACATCACCAATAACTCGGGCTACGGGTACTGGAACGTGCAGCTGTTCGTAACCCTTCTCCGCCAAGGCATTCCACTCGCCGTGAACAAAGTTGATGTACGAGAGCTGAAACCAAATGAAGAACGGCCGGTTTCTCTCCAGTGGTTCGAAGGCGTGAGCGGCGTCGACCAGGTCGAGGTCATTCCGTACGTCGATATATTGGATCCCGCCAGCTATCTCCCGACGACTCGCATCTGACGTGAATAGGAAAGACGGGGCTCTCTCCTTCCTCAACAAATCGCTTCGCGAACACCATGGTCTCGTCAGTCGAGAGCTCCGTCTTTCCTATTCCCCTGGTTTATTATCTGTGACATCAGTAAGATCGGAGCATGCAGCGATTCTTTGTACTATTTGAACGCCTAGACTGGGGATTGCTTATTGCTGCGGCATCACTCGTCGCAATCGGACTATCCGTGATCTACGGAATTGGGATCTCGCGTGATCCAGTCGACTTGTTCTCGTTTTACAAGCAGTTAGCAGCCCTTGCGATCGGTGTTTCGATTGCATTCGCCCTCACTATCGTTGATTATCGGCATTTACGATCGCTATCTGTCGTCATTTATCTGGTGGGCTTGGTCCTTCTTATTTCCGTTTTAATCTTTGGAAAAACGATTCGTGGAACACAGGGCTGGTTCGTGTTTGGGGGGTTTTCGTTTCAGCCAGTGGAACCGGCGAAGATTTGTTTAGCCGCGTATTTAGCCGCCTTCATGGCAAGGCATGGACACGGACAATTAAGCTGGCCGAGTTTTTTGCGAAGCGCAGCCGCGGTTGGAGCATATGTCGTTCTCGTGTTTCTGCAACCTGACTTTGGTTCTGCGATGGTTATGCTTGCCGTATGGGGAGCGATGGCGTTGTTTGCCGGTCTTCCGCGCTTTGCCTGGCTCATTCTTCCCATCATCGCAGCTGCAACAATTGGATTGAGCTGGAGCTTTGTTCTGAAGCCATATCAAAAAGAACGCATTATCGCCTTCGTCGATCCAGCAGCTGACGTTCGTGGCTCAGGCTATAACGCCGCACAAGCACGTATCGCAATCGGTTCTGGAGGTTGGCTAGGGAAAGGGATCGGGGAAGGCTCACAAGCTCGTCTTCGCTTCTTACCGGAAGCCGCCACCGACTTTATCTTTGCCGTGGTGGGAGAAGAGTTGGGGTTTGTTGGAATCGCTGTGACAATTCTTCTGTTTGGACTTCTCTTCACACGCTATATCTTGACCGCTCTCGCTTCAGGCGATGACTTCGCTGCTCTCCTTTTAATTGGCTTAGGTGCCACCCTCCTCGTCCATGTGGTCGAAAACGCGGGAATGAATCTGGGTATCCTCCCGATCACCGGTATTCCCCTTCCCTTTGTTTCAAGCGCCGCTTCTTCGCTGGTCGTCGTGTGGATCAACGTCGGCCTGGCCCAGAGCGTTGCCGTTCGCCGTCGGAGCGCGAGCCTGGCCCATGCCGAATTGCACGAGCGCTATTCTACCCAATAAAATCGCTTTTTCCGTTCATCCACAGTGTATTTCTCTTGATTTTTGCCTTCACATCCCCTATAGTCTTGGCACATAATAACTATACGCGGGTATCGTATAGTGGTTATTATGGGTGCTTCCCAAGCACCAAAGACGGGTTCGATTCCCGTTACCCGCTCCATCCACCAAGTTCGCAAAACGGACGAAGGTGGAATGATAAGGTGAACTCTGGTAAGTTCGCGCAAGTGGGTTTACCAGAGAGGCGCCAATTTAGCTCAGCTGGTAGAGCAATGCTTTCGTAAAGCAGAGGTCCCGGGTTCGATTCCCGGAATTGGCTCCAGAAAAAACACTCCCTTACGGGAGTGTTTTTGTATTCACTGTAACGAGCGTCTTTACTGACTAATAATCAAATATTTCTTTACATCCTCTTTCAACAAACGTTCATCAAGCTTTGTTCCAAGGGCAACACCCTTCTCTTCCTCCGTGGCACCAGGCATTTTTTCGCGAAGCGCCTGGCTCAAAACACCTGGACGAATGAAGAAGCGCTTAAAATCATCGCGATCCCAACCAAAGGACTCTTGCAAGAAAGCGTCAATTTCTCCCGGTTGAGTGGATGTTCCCGATTGAGCCACGAAATCATCGAACGCACGATCAATGTCCATTTGACTGATACTCACTTGATATTCCTCAGCCAATTGGTCCAAGGCAGCGATCTGAATGATCTGGTTATAGGCGGCTTCGCGCGTTTGTGGAGTCAGATCGCTCGGCAATTGGCGCGAACGAGCATCTTCCGTTTTCAGATAAATACGTTGTGCGTCGATTTGGCCAAGATAGTCTGTGTAGGTGGCTTTTTCATCAGCAACTCTTCCCGCTGGAAAACCAGTGACATTGGCAAAGGCGCGTGTCGCTGGCCCCTCCCATTGCTTACGCGTAATGCCGTAGGCAAATACCGCTGAACTTACGCAGAGAGCCAAGATCACCATCGAAATGACACCAACCAGGATAACGGTGCGTTTTTTGATCATAGGAAAAGAAAGTCAGACATGAGTGTAGCAGCTAAGACGGCCGTACGCTGCCCCCAACGAAATATTCAATCCAGCGACGCGGAATGGACTGAACCTCGGAAGAAACGGTTGCCTCGGTGCCAGTGGCCGCGCTTTCCGACCAAGCCATCCGTGGATTCGTCTCGCCGTCTTCAAACAAGACAACATGCTCGCCTGGCTTTTTCAAATTGAAGCGTAAGCGCGCCTCTTGTTCAATATAGGTATCGGTCTTCATGCGATCGAGAAGGTCGGTCATGGAGTGCTTCTGCGATTCTAACTGAGAAATCTGCGATTTTAGTCCCTCAATTTCTTGGTCTACCTTCCACCCACGATAGGTTTCACGAACGGTTGAGGCGCCAACGAAAAACACGATCGCCGAAAGCAGCGCAAACAACACCGGCCAACGCAAAGAGGGAAGAGAGGACGAACGCCCCCCGCTGCGCGGATGGTTGAACTGAGAACTAAGCGGCGCCATACAGGGACGGCCTTAGTGTATCACAGCTTCGGGTGCATGACCTCTTCTAACTCATCCAATTCTTCTTCGGTGGCTTGCTGAATTTGATGGATCAATCGCTCACGCTGGGCGTCTGCTCGCGTTGGACTCGTGGCCGATGCTTCATGCGCCTTATGTCCATGGCCGCGTAGCTCCTGAATGGATTGAGCCAAACGAGCAGGGGCACGGAGATGCGTCATCGAGATGGATGGAACGGAGCCTGCATTCGTGCGAATACGAATCGTTCCAATACCCCAAATTGCCTGCCACAACCCACGTTTTTCCCACTGAACATCTCCCACATGTGAAAAGGCCACTTCAGACACATGACGATCCCAGATACCTCGCTGGAATACGTGCACCAAACGGCGATCGGTGAGGACTAAAACCGTCGCATCCCACAAGCGCACAGAACGCCAGGCGCCGATGCCGCCGATAAGCACAGGGACAAAAAAGAGCAGGATTCCCGGAGCGCCCATGCGGAACAAAGGGAAAATGAAGAAACAGGGCAAGATGATGAGCAAAGCAAAACCAGCCAACCGAACCCAGAGCGATACCGGGTGCGCTCGAAACACGCCGAGGACTTTTTCCCCGGACTGGACCTTCATGACATCGGAAAGATGGAACATAGCGTGACTCGCTCAGAATTATGCCGGAGAACTTGGGCGAGAGAAAGAGCGCTGCATGGCTGCGCGAATTCCGGCCTCGGCTGCTTCGCGTTCGCTCCACGGAAGTTTGCGGTCGTTCGCAACACACATCCAAGTTTCACAGCCCTTTCCCGTCATCACGACAAGGTCATTCGGTGCAGCCAATGCCATCGCGCGCTCAATCGCCTCGCGACGATCTAGGATCTTGAAAAGCGTCTCCCCTTCTTTTTTTCCCGCTGACAGAGCGCCGGCCGCCACTTGATCTATAATTTGCTGAGGATCATCGTCGTACGGGTCTTCGTTTGTCACAATAACGATATCAGCCGTTTCCCCCGCCATTTTGCCCAACACAGGACGACGCGCTACATCACGACCACCGCCACACGAGCCAAGCACGTGAATCAAGCGCTGATGCGGAACAGACGTGAGCGCTGAGTAGAACTGCTTGAGCGACTCCGGCTCAGGCGCGTAATCGATGATCACGGTCCAAGGCTGACCGATATTCACTCGCTCGAAGCGCCCTGGAAGACCCTGAATCTTTTCTACGCGCTTGATGGCGCCTTCGAGCGACACGCCGAGCACCTGACACACCGCGAGCGCAGCCAACATATTCTCCACGTTATAGCGACCCGGCATCGAAAGCTGCATCGGATAGCCGTTTACCACTGAATGCGATCCATTTTGCGACAGCTCGAGCTGGTCCGCCTTGAGTCCATTCCCTTTTTCAATACCGTACCACTGCACGTTCGTAAGCCCAGGTGTACTCGCGTAATACTCACCATGTTCACTTTCCGCGTTTATCACCGCTGCTCGCGGGATGCGCTGGCCATTGATCGTTTTAGGTGGAAGGCTCGCAAGATGTTCAAAGAGAAGGCGTTTGGCTCGCTTGTAGTTTTCAAATCCGCCGTGCGCTTCGATATGCTCTGGCGTCAGATTCGTCATCACCGCGATATCGTATTGAATCCCCAACTGACGATGTTGTATGAGTCCTTGAGACGAGGTTTCAATCACTGCGTACCGACAACCTTCATCAACCATCTCGCGCAACATACGATGCAAGAAAAAGCGACCCGGCATGGTCATTTTGGTATCGTTCAACCATTCGCGATCGCCGACCTTGAGGATCGCCGTTGTTGTACAACCTGTTTTTGCGCCACTCGCCTCTAACGCCTTAGCGATCGCGTAGCAAGTCGTGGTTTTTCCATTTGTGCCCGTCACCCCAATCACGATCAACTCCCTAGATGGATGACGATAGATCCAGGAAGCGAGATTCGCCAACGTAAAATGATAGCGGTCCAAGACGCTTTTTGGTATGAGGCGTTTCACGCGCTCCCTTAGTGACGGCATAGAGTCGTCACAGACTATACGTAACAAACGAAATCACCGCCAGGACAAGGGCAAACCCAAAAATAATGATTGCGAGCGGAATCGCGTACGGGATGGCAATAAATTGGTTCGCCAACAAAAGAACAACACCCAGTGTTTGCAGACCCATTTTTACCTTTCCAAAGATATTCGCTGATGTGTACGCGCGACGACGACGGAAGCGAAAGTACGCACCGGCCATGATCGCGAGCTCAAGTAACACAAGAACACCGGCAAACAACGGATGAATCTGCTCCGCTACAAATAAAAGCGCAACTGAGCCGACCAGAGCCTTATCCGCAATCGGGTCTGCTACGGTTCCCCACATGGTGATCTGTTTTCGGGTGCGTGCCAATGATCCATCAAGAACATCCGTGAGCCCGGCGAGAAGAAACAGACCCAAGCCCCATCCCCACAGCCGATCTGTCAGCGCTGTGAGCACGAGAGGGACCAACAAAAACCGTCCCATCGTGAGCTGGTTGGGTTTCACCCAGCTCGGAATGAGCCTGAGCAAGTTACCTTTTAAAAAACGATCGTGGGGATACAACCGCACGTTCTCATTTGTCATGAGCATAACGATCTCTTCCTCACAGGATACGGGAGGAGCGGCAATCGAGCAAAACTGGTAGACTTCCTTACGTGAATTATTCTCGTTTCTCCGCGAGCCTACCGCTCCTGATTACTGGACTTATCGCTTGCATTGGCGGATTCCTTCCTTCTTCACTTGAGATCATACGCTCAGCCGTTTTTTTATTCGTCCTGGTATTTGCGGCAGGAGCGCTAAGCAGCGCACTCGCTCCGCGTCTCCCACGAGCTGTGCGCTGGCTTGTAAGTGGAGGGACCATCTTGGCAGGACAAGCAATTTTGCAGACAGCTTGGTATTACGCCGGTGGAACGCTGAACGCGCTGGTTGATGGCCTTGGTTTAGGCGGAAGTATTCTCGTGGTTGGTCTCCTCTTTCATTTGCAAACCGGTACCCATCACGAAGCCGAACGTACATCGGTGACGTCCGTAAAAGCGCCTGAGGCCGCCTGGAGCACGCTCGCCCTATTGTCATTCGTTTCGGCAGTGTTGTTCTTGCTTATCACAACGGCGCTACGCGCAACAACCGCTTCCATCAACAGCCCCTGGAGCCTATTTCCCGGCGGAACATTCATTGCCATCGCTGTGTTATTCGCGAGCAGTTTCTTGGCGAGCGTGAAAAGCCGAACGCTTGTTGTCGTCACCTGTGTTGGCGGCACCCTTTTGGCACTCGCCTCGCTCACACCTCTCCTCTATCCGCTCGGCTATGGTTTTGATGGTTTTTTGCATCGAGCGAGTGAAGCGGTGATTTTGGAAACAGGAACCTTAACACCAGCGCCACCTTCGTATATTGGGCAGTATACGTTTATCACTTGGCTTAGTCGCGTCTTGCGGATTCCACACACGCTGAGCGATCTATGGTTCGTTGGCACACTTGGGCTCCTTTTACCATTGGCCGCGGCAGGGCTTGGGACAAAGCGTCGAGGTCTCCTGACCATCGTTAGTTTGTTACTGGTTATTCCCCTGAATATTTTTTCAGCAACGACCCCGCAAAACGTGGCGTATGTTCTTGGTGTCTTAGCACTGCTCTGGCTTATTCCAAGCGAAGAGAATGAAACAACACCACTCGTTGTTCCAGGAGCGTTTCTTGGTTGGTCACTCGCGACACATCCGCTGGCCGGACTTCCGTTTGCCTTTGCCGGTGTCGCGATTTTGGCACAACGTCTCAAACGTCGCTGGCTCGCCCACGCACTGACCGGACTTTCGCTCCTTGGTTCACTTCTGGCTGTCCCGCTCGCTTTTTCATTGCGGGCGTTCTTACAAACAGGCAACTGGTCATGGAATTGGCTTCGAACCATTCCGAGCTCTCTCGGCTGGTTTGTAAACCGGCTCACGCCTCCAGCAACTCATCTCGCACTCTGGCCAGACTGGGCGAACTGGCAGGTCTACCTTCTCACATTCTTTCTACTTGGGGCCGCCCTCTTTGCCGTTACGCAGGATCTCGCTCGTCGTAAGTATTGGCTCAGCTTGATCACGCTGTCTTTCACCGCGATTGGGAGTAGCTGGCTATTGCAGTTAAGTGGCGACTTCTCGTTCCTTATTTCATACGAGCGTCAGGACTATGCCGGGCGCTTGTTAATCGTTGCCCAGCTGTTCCTCATC
Source organism: uncultured Gammaproteobacteria bacterium (assembly GCA_964415465.1). Lineage (GTDB taxonomy): Bacteria > Patescibacteriota > Patescibacteriia > 2-12-FULL-60-25 > 2-12-FULL-60-25 > JAGOTP01. The sequence goes on along the minus strand of CAYQAL010000001.1, from coordinate 47,779 downwards.
CCAGCTGCAATTGTTGGACTTGGCTACTGGTTTGAACGGATCGAACGAACGCATCCACGCATGCGCGCAGCGGCCCTCCTGTTCGCTTTGGCGTGGTTTTCCGCCAATGTCTACAACATGTTGCCACGGAACGATGCGGCTGCGATTGGACACGGCTGGAACGTTGGTCGTAGCGACTTAGAAGCAGTAAAGTTCATCGATAAGCAAGCCAGCGGCCAAGACTATACCGTCCTTGCGAACCAGACGGTCAGCGCAGCCGCCATTTCTGAATTCGGTTTCAAGCGTTACGTAGGCGATGTGTTCTTTTACCCTATCCCAACTGGCGGACCGCTGTACGAACAGTTCCTACAAATGATGAATCGACCAGATCGTGACATCGCGCAAGAAGCCGCAACGCTTGGTCAAAGCAAGCTCGTGTATGTCGTGGTAAATCAATATTGGTTTAAATCAGAACAACTCATTGAACGTTTAAAAGCCATCGCCGACCGAACGTGGAATGTCGAGCGTGGAACGGCCTATATTTTCTTGTTTGATTTCACGACGTTCAGCAATTCCTCTCCCACTCGCTCCGGGACATGACGCTGCCAGGCAGCGGTTGCCCGTGCTGACCAGGTTGAACGCGGGAGTGAAGTGAGCTCATGTAACGCCTTCAACCAAGCGAAACAGGTCGACTCTTGCACAATCAATCCAGCCTCACCGATCGTTTCCGGAATCCCCCCTTTTGCCTGACCAATCACTGGAAGACCGCTTGCAAAGGCCTCAAGGATAACCGTCGGCTGGTTTTCTTCGATTTGCGATGGAACAAGCAGCATGTCCGCTTCACGCATCGCTTGAAGAACCACATCTGAGGAGGATTCAGGTTGCACGGTGAGCGTAGATCCTGGAACACGTTCGGCTTTGGATAATGCATCAGACTGCGCACCAATAATCCGCCACGCAATCGGACGATCAGCTGTTTTCATAAGCTCTTTTAGGAGCTCACAGCCCTTGTCAGGCGTTACACGACCAATGAATAACACCCGAAGTGGGTCATGCCAGCCACCTGATAGATCTGCTTCACATGGTGGCGCTGGATTTGGAATAACTCGTTGCTCTGCAGCCTTAAACCACCCACGTCGCGTATGAGCTTCTAGTAACCACTTCGTTGGACTCACGACGGCATCTGGCTTCTTGAAAACAACCCGTCGAACACCGGTTACGAGGCGCTGCAGAAACGTGATCGACGATTCATCAGACAGCAGACCGAGCGGATGAAATAGCTGCACATCATGGAGTACATGCACCCAGCGAAGGTGCTGGTGTGTTTTTGCAAAAAAAGCGCACTGAATTCCTGACGGTGTACGAAAACCAACCCCGGTTAGATTATGTGTAATCAACACGTCTGGCTGCCAGGCAACAATTTCATCGGCTGCTGGATGCACCCAAGTCAGATCTCGCAGATGAAACAGCATGCGACGTAAAAACGAATACCCCGTCCATTCAAGCGACGCGGACCAAACACGCACCTCGTGGCCAGCCGCCTGAAGTAGCTCAACCTGGAGAGCTGCAATACGCCCCGCTCCACCTCGTGCGTGAGGGGGGTAGGCATTCGTTAAGACGGCGATACGCATACAGATTCGTAGCCTTCAATTAACCGATCCAGGTGCAATTCTTGATCGTAACGACTCCTTACATATGCAACAGCCGCCCTAGCGCACTCTTCACGCTCTGCAGAAGAACGCGTGAGAACCAAACGCATACGCGACGCGAGTATAGCTACATCCCCCGGCGGCACCAACCAACCCGTTCGCCCTGGCTGCAACACGGAACGAACGCCTGGTAAATCAGACGCAATCACCGGAGTCCCACAGGCTTGCGCTTCAACCGCCACCAAGCCAAAGGCTTCCGATCGAGATGTTGAAGGGAAGAGCAACGCATCTGCTGAACGATACAATCGTGGCAAGTCTTCCACGGCACAGCGTGGAAGGAATTGAATCTGATTGGTAACGCCCAGCTCCTTCGCCAACGCTTCAAACGCTGGCTTGAGATCGCCATCACCGCGGATCGCAAGATGTGCGCTTGGATCATTCAAGGCAGCCAATGCACGAATTGCAACAGGAACTCCTTTAAACAAGTGCGCCCGATCGAGTCCCCCAACCATCAAAAAAATCGTTTTGTCTTCTGGAAATCCGAATGTGGACCGCTCGCGTGGACCGGTCTGAAACAGCTTGAGATCAATGCCAAATGGCAATTCAACGATTCGAGGATCGTGCTGCATGATCAAGTTACGAATCGAAGAACTTTCTGCGTAATCAAGCGAGGACACGAAGATCTTTTTTGCGTGCCGCAACAGCCATGGTTGCAACATCCACCGATGCAATCGTGCGATCGGTTCACGCCACCCACCCATCACTCCGTCCATATGAAACGTGATCACGACCGGTGTACGACGAGGCAGCGCGAGCAACCATTCTGCCGTTCCATAAAAAGGATAGTGCAGATGCACTACATCCCATGGTGTTTTCAACACCTCTTGGAGGGAAAGCATGGCCGCGTTCCCCACTCTCCACACAGAGGGCAAGGCTCGTACCCTCGCCGGACGTGTCACACTGGTCTCTCCTTGCATCATCTCGGGTGCCACCAAAAGCGCCTCATAACCACGCGCGCAGAGCCCTTCGACCTCGCGTAATGCAGACACCCCAATCCCTCCGACCTCTGGCGGAGCAAGACAGGCAACATGCAAGACGCGCAGCTTACTCATGCGGTTGTTCACTCGTCGTTTTTTCTGGTTCTTGCGCGGGAAGATGTCTCAACGCTTCATGCCGAACCAATTCCGTAATGGATTTTTCCATCCGGTCATGCATTAAATGCAAGTGAAAAACCAGCAAAAGCAAGACAAATACCGCCACGTACATCACCAAGTCGACACCACGACCGATCCCTACTTTCTCTGCGAAGATCGTCGTAATGCGCGGCAACGAAATCACGATGCCCGCGCCCACCCACACAAATGTCCAGGCAATCGCCTCAAATGGACGTATCGCCTGCTTCGAGGCGCGATACCAGGTGAGAATCGTTGTCGCAGCGAGAGCGATCAGGAGAATATATTGAATGCGCATAGCAAAAGATTAAGGATTCGTCTTTCGCTGCATTTCCCGTCGATTTAATTCTCTTTGTAACCGTTCTGCGAGTGCCGCTTGCTGAGATGTAAGCTCCATGTCATATCCATACACTGTTTCGCGAGGATTCGGAGCCTTCCCCAACTCCAGTAGATCACGTGTAAAACGAATCGCTTCACTCGTCTCTTCAGGCGTTAAGGCGTGAGCTGCTCGACCGGACGCGACATCTGTCAGATCCCCAAGAATTTTCGAGAAGCGTTGCTTTGAACCATCAAGCATCCAGGTCATTCCTAATCGATCTCGTTCTGCACTAAGCGCTTCCATCAAATATACTTTCTCGGCTTGGGCTTCATCTGTTTCGAATGCAGTGCTTAGTTCACGGTACCGCGCCACCATGGTTGATGGCATCTGCTGATTCACAAAACAGCCGCCTAAAATACCTTGAGCAACAATTCTAGCCGTAGGTAACGCAGCCAACTCCTCGGGAGTGAGCGGCGGTTCAATCGACTCTTTCCGCTCCATTCCTCGCCCTTGGTTTTGATTTTGATGAGGAATATCTACTCGTTGTGGTAGTGGTTGTTCAAGCATACAAGATCAAGCTATTTACGAAATGCACCAACCAGCAATTGCCAGACAATACGAATCGCTCCACCTCGCCACTGACCTTTGGCCAGCGTTTCCTTGGAGTAACGCACCTGAACCGGAACCTCTTTCCAACGGAAATGACGGGTTGTGAACTGCAAGATTTCCGAACAGTGCGCCATGCGGTCCTGCTGAAAGTCGAGTTTATGACCCGCCTCTGCATGAAAGGCACGCAACCCCGTCTGCGGATCAGTCACACGCGATGAGATGCCCAACACGAAGACATTGAAGAGCCGGATCCCATTCATCAAAATCCGACGCTTGAGCGGCATTCCTACCGCTTTGATTCCCATGAAGCGTGATCCAAACACAACATCTGCTTCTCCTGCCTTAATAGGAGCAAGCAGGGACGGGATATACGAAGGATCATGCTGACCATCGGCATCGATATGGACGATGCAATCTGCTCCCATTTTTAAGGCAGCTAACGTTCCCGTTTTGAGCGCTGCCCCTTGGCCGCGGTTGATGGCATGTTGCAATACGATCGCTCCGCCTTTTTGCGCTTCTTCAGCTGTTCCATCGTGGGATCCGTCATCAACGACGATCACTTTTTCGACAAACGGCAAACAGGCCTCAACCGAAGCACGCACCCGTGGGGTCTCTCGAAAGGCGGCAATAACGGCAAAAACACGCATGTGAGCCAGAATAGCCCGCCCGACCAAGTCGTTCAAGCCGAGACCTCTTTCTTTTGAGCTGGGCTCATCCGGTGCTCATGCCACTGACGAGCCACCTCGTTTACGTCTTCAATGCCGACAATCGGCGTATCGCCTGGACATTCGTCACTCACTTGAGCGGAAGCTTGGTGCAAAATTCCAAGAGCAGCCGCATGTTGACGTTTACTGGTTTCAAGCGACACTTTGGCACACGCTTCATCCACCACGTCAAACGCCTTGTCCGGCAAAAAACGATCTTTTACAAACTTCATCGAGGCATCAACCGCTGCCTCAACCGTTTTCTTTGGGATACACACACCGTGGAACTTCTCGTAGGAAGGCTTCGCCCCATCGACAATCGCGACTGCTGTGTCGCGCGATGGCTCCTCAACCAAGACCGGCTGGAAACGACGATCAATCGCCCCATCTGGCTTCAAATACTCTTCATACTCACGCCACGTCGTTGCACCGACCACCTGCAAATCTCCACGTGAAAGTGCCGGCTTCAAAATATCCGCCAAGTCGAGCGAGCCTTCGCTACCTCGAGCCTGCTCGATCATGTGCAGCTCGTCGATGAACAGAATCACTTCACGTTCACGCTGCTCAAGCGATTGCAAGAGCCCGCGCAAGCGACTTTCGAGTTCGCCACGATACTTGGTACCAGCCATCAAATCACCCAAGTTCAAGGCTAATATGCGTTTTCCTTTGAATTGATCTGGAACATCGCCAGCGATAATGCGTTGCGCGAGCCCTTCCATCACCGCCGTCTTTCCGACACCGGGCTCCCCGATTAATAATGGATTATTTTTTGATTTACGCGCGATGACATGAATGACGCGTTCAATTGCTTCGTCCATTCCAACCACGTGAGGCAATTTCCCGCGCTTCGCTAAATCGGTGAGATCGGTTGTGAACGACCCCTCTTTCGCTTCTGGCTTCTTGCGTTGAGACAAAAACAAATACCCTCCAAACAAGAGGATGAAGAAAATGACAGCAAGAACAGCGGGAGAAGGAGCACCAGAAGGGACGGCCATAAGGAACAAGAGAAAATTAAGAATCTTCGGTTGGAGATGTTTTCTGCTCTTCAACGATTGGGACCGACTGATCGCGTTGAGGCGCGTTCGCTCTGCCATCTTGGTAGACAGAACTAGCCACAAACACCATCGCCGCAACGGCAAAGCCGCCAAAAAGCGTAAATCCAACCATCGTTTTATTGATAGTAGTCGTTGAAACGTGCGTCAGTGTAGCCATAGGAGAAAACGATCAAGTTGGGGGCATCGTAGCATTTGACCACGTTTACGGCTATCTTCTAAGCACATACCTCTATGTCGTCAGCCTTAGGTTCTCCGGAAACTCAGCAGCGACTTATGTGACATCGTGTATTCGATCGTTCGCTTCAACCCATCATCAAGGGTCACAAGTGGAATCCAGCCCAACATGTCTTTTGACTTCGTCATGCTTGGCAAACCGAGCTGGGACATGAAAAGGAGTGGCGGCTTGAAGGTAATCTTGGACGTTGAACCCGTCATTTCAATAATGCGTTGCGCAACATCGATGAGCGGGACATCTACATCACTTCCAATGTTTACCACCTGCACGTCTGGGGATGCGTTCATGAGTTTGATCACCCCATCCACTACATCACTCACATACACAAATGAGGTACGGAATGTCTCGTCACCGTAGAGCTCGAGATCCTTTCCATCCAACGCATCCGTAATAAAGTCAGAAATCATTTGCCCATCATACAGCGGCATGCGTGGACCATAGGTGCGGAAAATACGTGCAATGCGCACATCAATGCCGTGAACATTCTTGTAGGTGACGCAACAGGATTCTGCAAAGCGCTTTCCCTCGTCATAACAGGCGCGCGGCGAGAGAAGGTCTGATGTACCGAGCTCTGTTTCAACAAACACATGCGCATCCGCTGGACGTGGCCCATAGATCACAGCGCTCGACGCGAAGACAACTTTTGATCGGTAACGCACGGCAAGATCCAGCGCATGCTTTGTCCCAAGAGAGTTCGCATACAGCGTCTGCATGCGATACTGGTCAAACTTTTTTGGACTCGTTGGGCAAGCCAAGTGATAAATTTCTTGAATCCCTTGGAATTTCACCCTAAAACGCGCGAGCTCTGGAAACTGCTCTGGATCGAACGGGGTGTTGATGTCGTGGCGAATGAACTCAAAGTCCGGATGCTTCAACAAATGATTGATATTTTCTACATCACTGGTCGTGAAGTTATCCAAACAAATCACGCGCGCATCTTGGAGCAAGCGCTCGCACAAGTGGGAACCGATAAACCCAGCACCACCTGTGACGAGGATGTTCTTTTTTTCAAAGACAGGAGCTTCAGGCATAGGATTAGGAGTGATAGACGCCAATTTGCTGGCGATGAGAACGAGCGAAATCAATCATTTTGGTAAGGCCTTCTTCCAAGCGAACGAGCGGGACCCAATGCAATAAGGTTCGCGCACGCTGGAGATCTGGTAACGGTGCTTCAACCCAGCCACGATCTTCTGGAGGTTCAAATCGGACACGCGAACTACTTCCGGTGAGACGAATGATTTTTTCTGCGACCTCAGCGAGCGTCAGATCGTGATCTGAACCAAGGTTCACGACGGTGACGTCCATGGCCGTACCCATGTGCCGTACGAGTCCATCGATCATATCGTTGACAAAGCAGAGCGACACACGCCCACTCTCTGGCGTACGAATCACAATATCCTGCCCATCCAGCGCATTCATGATCATGTCTGGGAGCAAATGGCCGTCACTAATCTTCATACGCGGACCATAAGTGCGGAAAATGCGAGAGATCTTTACATCAAGGCCGTAGACGTCAGCGTAGGTGTAGAGCACTGCTTCGCCAAAGCGCTTTCCTTCGTCATACGCCCCATGCGAAGTGAGATGGTCGATGGTACATGGAGCTTCTTCACGCACATAGGGTGACTCCGCCCGACGAGGCCCATACAACACAGATGAAGACGCGTAGAGCACTTTCGACTTGTAGCGGACAGCCAAATCCAACACATGCTTCAACCCAATTGAGTTCGTTAAAATGGTGGCGATCCGGAACTGCTCGTAGTGCGCTTTCGAAATTGGACAGGCCAAGTGATAGATCTCTTGGATCCCCTGCACCGATAGCTTGAATCGTTCCAGTTCTTTGAGTTGCTCCAAGTGCAACGGCTGAGTGATGTCATGGTTCACGAATTCAAACGATGGGTGCTGTAACAAGGTTTCGATGTTACGTGGCGTGCTACTTGAGAAGTTATCAATACAAATCACGTTCGCATCTTTGACCAACGTTTCGCAGAGCTGAGACCCTAAGAATCCAGCCCCACCCGTAACCAAAATATTCTTACGTTCAAAAGGAGCAGAAGGCATACAATTCTGGCTCAGTATACCACACAGATGACGTACGCTGAGGTGTACAAACCCTCACATCGTCCAAAAACTCGCAATACTGTCAATTCTCATCGCTTTGCGGTGGTTTTAATGGTATTACTCAAACAGTTTGTCCTCGTTCGGGCTTATACACCTCAGCGTACTTGCTTCCTATTTGGTTGTAACTTTGCCAGCCTTGTCGATTTCCCACGTTTGCTTGGTCTTCACATCGGTAAAGATGTACCGCTTGCGCTTCGCATTCCAGACAAGGCGATCTTTTGTCTCTTTGTTCTGTACTGGCAGCCAACGTTTCAAGAAGTAGTTATCCTTTTCTTTTACGATCACGGCAGCAACCGGTTGCATATCACGAGTCCCCCACATCTTCCAAAGTGGCTTTGGTGCAATCAACCAGCGAATCGTCGTCTCAGGCGTTCGATAGTAGAAAGACGTTGCTGTTGGCGATTCTTCTGTCGAAGTGGGGGTCATGATTGATGCATCCGTTGAAGGAATGGCCGCAATAGATGGAGTTGTTGTAGCTTTTCCAAAGGCGAGCGCCGCTTGAAGCGCTTTCAATGCATTCAACCGACCCGTCCCCATCTTTTGCTTTTCGGATGGTTTGAGCGAATCTTCAATAGTATCTGTCGTTGAAGTGAGCAGCTGGTGCAACTGACCAGCCGTGAGATCTGGGCGCACTGCCTTCAGCAAACTTGCGACTCCACTCACAAGCGGCGCTGCCAAACTCGTCCCTGTCATCCCCTCAAGATAGCGCTCTGCCGGACGCGAACCTTCTTCCCTACGTGGATAGCTCGGACGCGCACCGAACAAGTCGAAACCTGGTGCAGACAAATCCGTACAACGCATCCCAAAGTTTGCGTACTCTGCATGCTGATCGAGCGAATCCGTTCCACTTACTCCAACCACGTTGTTCGCTTGCTGATCAAAACAGACAGGGTATACCGGTTGGCGATCGATATCTCGTCCAGCTTGAGTTGTCCCATTTCCTGTCGCTGCAACCACCAACACACCCGCGTCACGTGCGCGCTTAATCATTTCATCCAATTCTTGGCTATCGTCGAACCCTGCCAAGCTTAGGTTGATAATCGACACTCCTTGGTTTACCGCGTAGCGAATTGCTTTCAACACATTCGGGATCGTTCCAAAGCCATCTCCGTCGAGTGCGTTTAACGGCATGATCTTGACCGATTGATTCACCCCAACCATTCCAACATGATCCGCGGCACGGGCTCCAATCAAAGAAGCGACAAACGTTCCGTGACTCCACGCCTCTTCGAGCTGGTTACGGATCTCTTGCGGTCGAACATCATTTGAGTTTTTTACGAAGTTCCAGCCATGCACATCATCTACAAAACCGTTTTGGTCATCATCTATCCCATTGCCAGCCACTTCACGCGGATTGGTCCAAATCGCGTCTTTTAGATCGGGGTGAGTAATATCCACTCCCGCATCAATAACGGCAACCGTTACTTCGCCTAGGGTATTTGGAAGCGCCTTCCATGCCTCCGGCGCCTGAATTTGGCGTAAATACCACTGCTTTTTCCAGTAGGGGTTCGCATCCGTTGGAACGACAAAGGTCGCAGCTTGGGCCGGAATTGCCGAAAGAAGCGCTAAACCAAGCGCTAAACCACTGATGATCCGAACAGAAGGAACAAACCGCATAGTATAGACAATATTTTCTGATCCAGCGTACAGTATTCCCGACAAACGGGCCACCGGCTTTCTGTATGCGAAAACGTCACCAACACGCGAAGCGGACCCTCCTCATGATTGGGGACTTTTTGGTCTTCGAATTGTCCTTGATTTTGAGTTTAGCTGGGCGCTATGGCTCCATCCGCGAGGCCGACCTTGAGGCCCACCTCATTCCATTTAGCATCGTCTTTCTCCTTTGGATGGCTGGGCTCTACGCAGCTGGGCTCTATAATCTTACGCTCCTACGTAATCCGCTCCGCATCTTCCGCTCATTTGCAGAAGGCATGATTGGCAACTTGCTTGTTGGACTTGCCTTCTTCTATTTAATTCCTGGTTTCGGCATCGCGCCTCGTACGAACTTGTTCTTAATTTTCACGCTCGGACTCCTTCTCGGCTACGCGTGGCGCTTATGCTTCTTACAACTCGTCGACCGACGCCTCATTACGGGTCGTATTCTGTTTATTGGACCTGAATCCGAATCAGAAGACGTAAAACGTCTCGTTGATCACAGCTCTTTGGGCTTCAAGTTCGTAGCTCAGTATTGGCCAACGGCTGAAGAAACAGGCGAACAAATGGCAAATAAGGTTGATCAACTCCTCAAAGAACATCAGATCACCACCGTTGTACTTGGACAGCCACAAGAACAAACGGAAGGCATTGATCGTCTCCTCTATAGCCTGCTTTTGAATTCTGTCAGCTTGATTGACCGTGCCGAAATCGAAGAACTCACAACCGGTCGCATTCCCCTCCGCTTTGTCACCGATCGCTGGTTCCTCACGCACATTCGCGAAGGTGAAAAGAACTGGTACGAAACCGTAAAACGATATTTCGACATCTTGCTGGCCATTCCGTTTGGCCTGGTGACGCTGGTTCTCATGCCATTCTTGGCACTCGCGGTACGCATCAGCTCACCTGGACCGGTCTTCTACAACCAGGTTCGCGTTGGCTTTCAAGGCAAACCGATTCGTATTTGGAAATTACGCACCATGCGTACGGACGCGGAAGCCCAAGGCCCACAATTCACCTCGAACACCAAAACCGATCCGCGCATCACGAAGATCGGTCGTCTGCTTCGCCAGCTCCGCCTGGATGAATTGCCTCAAATTTGGAACGTACTGCGCGGCGATTTGTCGTTCGTTGGCCCACGTCCAGAACGTCCAGAATTCGTTGAACCCCTCATCGCGAAGATGCCGTACTACGCGCTCCGTCATCTCACGCGCCCAGGTCTCACTGGTTGGGCGCAGGTCATGTGGCTCACCCCAACGGCCAATTTGGATGACAACCTCATCAAGCTTCAATACGACTTGCACTACATCAAGCATCGCTCGTTTGCGTTGGATGCAGCCATTTTACTCAAGACGATCGGGATTGTGATCCGTCGTCAGGGCACCTAACATGGACGGCCTTCTTTTGGTAGATAAGCCCGTTGGGTGCACGTCGCATGATATCGTAGCTCGTGTACGTCGCGCGCTAAACATCCGTGCGGTCGGACACGCGGGAACGCTCGATCCTTTCGCGACTGGATTGTTGATTCTTGGGATTGGAAAAGGCACAAAAGCGCTCACAGCCTTGGTCGGTGCAGACAAAAAGTACGACGTGACAATCAAACTAGGCGAACGAACGGAGACATTTGACTCAGAAGGCGTCGTGACAGAGGCGATGAAACCCGATCTCGCTCCTCCAACACGCGAAACGATTCAAACAGCACTTCTCCCATTCACAGGAACCTTTTCACAGAAAGCACCTCTCTATTCCGCTAAAAAATTGAATGGAGTTCCGCTATACAAACTCGCCCGCGCTGGTGAGGCTACGGAAGATCTTCGTCCCTCAAAAGAAGTCACGATTTTCTCGTTGGAGATCCTCTCTTATCAATGGCCACTCCTCGAGCTAGCCGTTCACTGCTCCTCAGGAACCTACATTCGCTCCCTAGCAGATGACTTAGGGGAAGCGCTTAACACCTACGGCCATGCGGTCCAACTTCGTCGCACGATGATTGGCGAGAGACACGTGAAAAATGCTCTTTCTGGAGACACCTTAACCACTGAGCTAATCCAAGCAGCCCTTATTCCGCTTGCGAAGGTAGAGCCTACATCTTTGTAGGCCAGCCATGCTCTGCAGCGTAGAGCTTGATAACAGCAAGGAAGCTCTCCCCGTATTGTTCGAGCTTTGTTTGGCCGATTCCAAAGATTCTTGGCAGCTCTTGAGGCGTACGCGGCCAACGACTGGCGAGATCAGCCAATGTACGATCGCCAAAGATTACGTACGGTGGAACGCCTTTTTCTTTTGCTAACCGCAGACGATGGACACGTAACGCTTCGAATAAGCCTGGATGGTATTCCCCAACCTCTGCCACCGCTTTAGACAAGATAACCTCCTCCACTTGTGGAACACACACATCGCACGAGCCACACGAAAGCTCGTTTCGTGTCTCGCCAAAATAATTTAATAAAAACTTGCGGCGACACGTGGGGAGCGCTCCATAATCAACCATCTGCCTAAGCTGTTCGTACGCGCGCATCTTTTCTTGCGCGGTTTGCATCTCGCGGATGAACATCTCTTGCTTCACACGATCACCGGCGGAATAGAACAACAAACATTCGCTAGGTAGTCCATCACGACCAGCGCGCCCTGTTTCTTGATAGTAGCCTTCGACAGACTTTGGTAGATCCATGTGGACGACCAACCGCACATCCGGCTTATCGATCCCCATCCCAAAGGCGATCGTTGCCGCAATGATCGGCACTTCATCACGAATAAATCGATCCTGAACCCGCGCACGCTCTTCCGGCGAAAGACCCGCATGGTAGGCGGCTGCTTTGATGCCGTTCAATTGAAGTTTGTCCGCGATCTGCTCCGTGCTTTTACGCGAGAAGCAATAGATAATCACCGCCTGATTTGGTCGACGACGAAGCTCGTGCAGCAGCCGGTCAAACGACTGCTTCTTTGGAACAACTTTATAGAACAAATTCGGACGATTGAAACTCGATTGAAAAATTTTTCCTTGGCGGAACTTGAGCTGGGTTAAAATATCCTGTTTTACACGTGGATTCGCCGTCGCTGTCAGCGCCACCATTGGTGCCTGCGGATAGAGCTCACGTAACGCATTTAGTTGGCGATATTCCGGACGAAAATCATGTCCCCATTCAGAAATACAGTGCGCTTCATCAATCGCGAGCAAACACACCGGGAGCTTTAGCAAATCAGCGCGTGTTTGAAGAAACGGCACTCGTTCAGGGGCGATATAGAGCAGCTTAATCTTCCCCATAAGCGCCTCACGCCAAATGCGCTCCGCTTCGTATGCCGGCAATGAGCTATTGATATACGCCGCCACCACACCGTTCGCGACCAGTGAGTCCACCTGATCCTTCATAAGGGCGATGAGCGGCGAGATCACAAGCGTGAGCCCCTGCATAGCCAATGCAGGTAATTGAAAACACAACGACTTTCCCCCACCCGTTGGCATAAGGACAAGCGTATCCTTCCCCGACATGACATGTTCAATCACCTCACGCTGAAGCGGCCGGAAATCAGAGTACCCAAAGAACGTTTTCAGAAGTTGCTGCATACCTTCTTCTACACCGTTGTCAGAAGTTGGAACAGGGGTCAAGATGGAATGGCTATGAATGCTTCCGAACTATTTGTCCGTTCTCTTGAAACCGAGGGGGTAAAGTACATTTTTGGGGTTCCTGGAGAAGAAAATCTGCATTTCCTGGAAGCCGTACGCAAATCTTCGATTACGATGGTTACAACGCGCCATGAACAGTCCGCCGCGTTTATGGCCGCAACGTTTGGACGCTTAACCGGCAAGACCGGAGTTGCTCTTTCAACGCTTGGCCCTGGCGCCACTAATTTCGTGACCGCTTCGGCCTATGCGCAGCTTGGTGGGATGCCGATGCTTATGATTACCGGTCAAAAGCCGATCTGGAAAAGTAAGCAGGGTGCGTTTCAGATCGTAAATACCGTCGACATGATGCGACCCGTCACGAAATTCACGAAACAGATCATCAACGGCGACTCGGTGGCCGCCTCTGTACGTGAAGCCTTCCGACAAGCGGAGGAAGAACGGCCAGGTGCGGTTCATCTGGAACTCCCAGAAGATGTCGCTCTCGATAAAACTGACGTTGAACCGTTTGAAGTGAAGCGTGTACGCCGCCCCATCGCGGAAGGCAAAGCGATCGTAGAAGCCGTACGCATGATTGAAACAGCCAAACGACCTCTCCTTCTAATTGGCGCGGGAGCAAATCGTAAGCTAACAGCCAAGATGTTACGCGAGTTCGTGGATGCGACTGGTATCCCCTTCTTCAACACCCAGATGGGCAAAGGGGTCATCGACGAACGCCACCCGCTGTTTATCGGCACAGCCGCGCTCTCAGCCGGCGACTACATTCACTGCGCCGTTGATGCCGCTGACCTCATTATCAACATCGGCCACGACGTCGTTGAAAAGCCACCGTTCATCATGAAGCGTGGTGGTCAGCAGGTGATTCATCTGAACTTCTGCTCGGCTCGCGTTGATCAAATCTATTTCCCGCAACTTGAGGTGATTGGCGACATCGCGAATGCCGTTTGGCAGATCAAAGAACAGATCAAGAAACAAGATCACTGGGACTTCTCGCCCATGCTACGCGCACGCGAGAAACTCCTGACTCACATCGCTGAAAACGACCAAGACGCCGCCTTCCCAATCAAACCACAGCGCGTCGTGCGCTTGATTCGTGATGCTATGCCGTCGGATGGCGTCGTCTGTTTGGATAATGGGATGTACAAGCTCTGGTTCGCGCGCCACTACCAAGCACATGCGCCGAACACACTCCTCCTCGACAATGCACTTGCGACGATGGGCGCAGGTCTTCCCTCCGCCATGGCAGCCGCGATGCTCTATCCAGAGCGCAAAGTTATAGCCGTCTGTGGTGACGGCGGGTTTATGATGAACTCCCAGGAACTCGAAACAGCTGTCCGTCTCGGCCTTCACTTGGTCATTATCATCTTGAATGACAACGGCTACGGGATGATCCAATGGAAGCAAGCCGGCATGAATCTTCCTGACTTCGGCCTAAACTTCAAAAATCCAGACTTCGTGAAATACGCTGAGGCATATGGCGCACAGGGAGTTCGCGCCGAAAAAACAGAGGATGTTCCGGCGATTCTTGAGAATGCTCTCAATACGCCTGGCGTGCACCTCATTGAGCTACCGGTTGATTATCGTGAAAATGATCGCGTCCTTAATAAGGAATTAAAGCAGATTGTTTGTTGATTCACGTAAAGGTTTGGATGGGGAATAGCCTCTGAAGGGACTTGTCCAAGCGACGGCGCAGGACACGAGCAAGTTTTCAGCAGAAAACGCCGCGTACCCTGAAGAGGCTATTCCCCATCCAAACACCCCTCCCTATGCCACTCACTTCTAAAAACCCAACGACGGGAGAAATTCTCGGTACCTTTCCTGAGCTCACGTATGAACAGCTCGCAGCGAAACTCACCTTAGCCGAAGCGACATTTAAGGTCTGGAGCCAGACTCCGCTCGAAGAACGCCTCGCACCCATGAAGCGACTGAGCGCCTTGTTTCGTGAACGCGCTCAGGAACTTGGAAAGATTGCGACGCTCGAAATGGGCAAACCAATCACTCAAGCCATCGCAGAAGTCGAAAAGTGCAGCTTAGCTTGTGATTACTACGTTGAGCAGGCAGAACAGATTCTCGCACCGCAATCGATCAAGAGCGATGCATCAGAAAGCTTCATTCGCTTTGATCCAATCGGTGTGTTGCTAGCCGTCATGCCTTGGAACTTCCCTTACTGGCAAGTCATGCGTTTTGCAGGGCCAGCACTCGCTGCAGGAAACGTTGGCGTTTTGAAACATGCATCCAATGTTCCTCAATGTGCTGCCGCCTTTGAAAAGCTCTTTGCAGAAGCCGGCTTTCCGGAAGGCACATTCCAAAATCTCCCTATCGGCTCAGCCAAAGTGGAGCAAGTCATTCGTCATCCAGCCGTTCAAGGAATCGCTCTTACCGGAAGTGAAACAGCCGGTAGCAAAGTCGCGGCTCTCGCTGGCTCGCTTATCAAAAAGACCGTGCTTGAACTTGGCGGTAGCGATCCGTTCATCGTTCTCGCTGATGCAGACATCCCCTACGCCGCAGAAGTCGCCGCCAAAGCTCGTCTCCAAAACAACGGTCAAAGCTGTATCGCCGCAAAACGCTTTATCGTCGTCGAAGCGGTCTACGACCAATTTTTAGAGCTCTTCAAACAAAAGGTCGAGGCCTCTGTCGTTGGTGACCCTCTTAATCCGGGAACCACGGTCGGCCCACTCGCGAGTGAAGGCGGTCTCCAAGAGATCGATACACAAGTCGCTGATTCCATCGGCAAAGGCGCACGCCTCGTCACTGGTGGATCTCGTGTTGGTACGACCGGCTACTTCTACGCTCCAACCATCATCGCGGATGTCCAACCTGGTATGCCGGCGTACGAAGAGGAGTTGTTCGGTCCGGTCGCGATCGTGATTCGTGCCAAAGACACCGAAGACGCCATCCGCCTCGCCAACGATAATCGCTTCGGCCTCGGGTCATCGCTGTGGACAGAGAACGCCGAACTCGCAAAGCAACTCGCTCCACGCATTCGCGCTGGCTGTGTCTTCGTAAATGGCCTGGTGAAATCTGACCCGCGCCTTCCCTTCGGTGGAACAGGCGTCTCTGGCTATGGTCGCGAGCTCTCCTCGTGGGGCTTATATGAATTTATGAACGTGAAGACGGTCTGGATTAAGTAAAACCTTAGAAATCCTCTAAATCTTCACAAAATTCAGCTCTCGTGGTACCGTCCGGACACCCGGAAGTTGTCACAGACTTATTACAATCCGTATAGATCCCCTATTTTTAGGGGTTGGACTATGCCTTGGAAGACTCTTTATCCATTTCTTAGCATCATCATTGGAGTTGGGATCGGTATTACCGTGGGCGTCTTACTTGCTCGCGAATGGGCCAAGCGCCTCCGCGAAAAAGAACAGAAGGAAGCTGATAACCGCATTAAGCAAGCGGAAGTGAAAGAACAGGAAGTCCTGCAACGCGCCAAAGAAAAAGCCATCAAAATTTTGGAAGACGCACGCTTGGAAGAAAAGCGTGCGCTTGAGCAACTCAAAAAAGATCAGACTGGCTTGATCGAGCGTGAGGAAGCTTTTGCAAAAAAGCTGTTAGAGATTGATACCTCTCGCCAAGAAGTTGAGAAACTTAAGCAACAAACAGAAGACGCGCGTAAAGAGGTAGATGCACAACGCGTAAAAGCGGCTGAGCTTTTGGAAAGCACTGCTGGCATGAACAAAGAGCAAGCGCTTGAATCGCTTTTGAAGAAGATCGAGGAAGAACAGCAAGAGATTTTGCTCAGTCGTTTGCGTAAAGTTGAGGAGATGACGGCGGATGAGGTTGATAAAAAAGCGAAGAACTTGCTCGCGCTTTCGATTCAACGTCAGGCTTCCTCGCATGTTGCTGAAACGACGACGAGCTACGTAGAGCTTCCAAACGATGAAATGAAGGGCCGCATCATTGGTCGCGAAGGTCGCAATATTAAAGCCCTCGAATTACTGACGGGCTGTGAGTTTATCGTCGACGATACGCCGGGCATGGTGACGATCTCTGGCTTTTCCCCGATTCGCCGCCAGATCGCCAAGCGCGCCCTCGAAAAACTCATCACCGACGGCCGCATCCAACCAAGCCGCATTGAAGAAACCATCGACGAAGCCAAACGCGATCTTGCCGTTGATATTCGTAAAGCGGGTGAAAACGCGCTGTTCGAACTCGGCATTCCTATGGCTGGCATCGATCCAAAATTGATTCAGATTCTGGGACGCCTCCGCTATCGCACGAGCTACGGCCAGAACGCGCTCATGCATTCCATGGAAGTCGCGAACTTGTCCGCTATCCTTGCCGAAGAACTGGGCGCAGATGTGATGGTCTGTAAAAAAGGAGGATTGCTTCACGACCTTGGAAAAGCCGTTGACCATGACATGCAAGGCAGCCATCCGGAACTCGGCTATCGCATTTTGAAGAAGTTCGGTTTCCCAGAAGAGATTTGCTACCAGTCGATCGGTCACCATGAAGATAAACCAAAGACGCTCGAGGCAATCATCGTCAAAGCTGCTGATGCCATTTCCGGCGCCCGCCCAGGTGCCCGTAAAGACAACCTCGAACTCTACGTAAAACGTCTCGAAGACCTCGAAAACGCCGCCACTCGCTTCCCTGGCGTCGAAAAGGCCTACGCCATCCAAGCCGGACGCGAAATCCGCGTCTTCGTAAACCCACAAACCATCAACGACCTAGACGCCTACGAGCTCGCCAAAAAAATCGCCACCACCATCGAAGCCGAACTCAAACACCCAGGCGAAGTCCGCGTCACCCTTATCCGCGAAACCCGCGTTATTGAGTACGCCCGCTAAACTTAGAGCAGGTTGGGATTAAGGTATGTTTCCGAACGACCGAGCACTGTTTGAGCCTTAGTGAGCGGAGCGAACGACGCCAACCAGACGCCTTAGCTCCACAGCGCGAGTTGCGCAGGGAGTGAGGGAATGTACCTTAATCCCAACACGTTATTGCCTAGTTTCAGCGAAAAATGCTATCCTATCTCCATCTAACTCTTTCACTCTTGTCCCCTTAATTACTATGGACTCACTCAAGGTCAATAAGAACGAGCTTGCCCATCGCATCTCTGAGAAGGTTGGTGTCACCAAAAAGCAGGCAGAAGACATGCTCGAGGCCTTCGTCGACATCGTCACAACGACGTTGAAGTCAGGTGGCGAAGTCACAATTGCTGGTTTCGGCGCCTTCCTCTCGAAGACCCGCAAGCCACGCACCGGTGTGAACCCACAGTCTCCTCAGGAGAAGATCCAGATCCCAGCCGTCACGGTTCCAAAGTTCAAAGCTGGCAAAGGATTGAAAGATGCCTTAAAGGGGGTAAACAACGAACCAGCCGCGTAAAGTGCGCTGATCGTAAAAAAAGAGAGCCTCATGGCTCTCTTTTTTATTCCGAACGCTGCGAGCGGGAAACTCCTTCACTTGTTCTCAAGTCGCTTCGCGAAATCCACTGCTCACAAGTTCAGGAGCTTCCCGCTCTCCGCTTACGATCGGAAGAACTCTTTCACTCCAGTCACAACCTCACCCAAGGCAATCGTCTTCGCTTCCGTTGCGGCACGTTCTTTCCATTCAACAGCACCCTCTTTCAACATGCGTTCAGACACGACGAGGCGAAGTGGCAGCCCGATCAAATCAGCATTCGCGAACTTTTCACCTGGAGAACTGTCAGCGCGATCATCCCAAAGGACGTCAAAGCCTGCAGCGGTGAGTTGTTGGTAGAGATCATTCGCCGTCGTATCGATCTGCGCTTGAACGGTTTCGTCTTTTGAGCGAAGGGAGACCAATGAAACGTGGAATGGCGTAACAGACTTCGGCCAGACAATTCCTTTCTCATCGTGATGCGTTTCAACAATGGCACCGACTAAACGACTTGTCCCGATGCCATAGCAGCCCATCAATACACGCTGCTGCTCACCTTTTTCATTCATGAAATTGAACCCAAAGGCATCCGTGTACTTAGTTCCCAGATCGAAGATATTTCCAACTTCGACGCCTTTCATTTGCGCAAGAGAGCCACCACACGTTGGACAGGTATCCCCGACCTTATGAGTAGCAACTTCGCTGTTCTGGCCGAATTCACACTTCTCACAGGCGATCAGCACGTCTTCGCCCGCGTCGGTGAGCGCTTGAAATTCGTGCGACATGTTCTCTGTAAACACGCCACCACTCGCCTGAACAACTTTCACATCCAAGCCACAGCGCTTGTAGGCTTTGACGTACGCTTCGAGTGCGCGATTGTAGAAGGACGACAAATCTTCCTGCGTCGTGTGGAAGCTATACATGTCCTTCATGCGGAATTCACGACCACGTAAGACGCCGGACTTGGCGCGCAATTCGTCACGGAACTTGGTGTTAATCTGGTAGGTTGCAAATGGGAGTTCTTTGTAGGAGCGCACAAACTTTTGCGCGAGCGGTGTTACGACTTCTTCATGCGTACAGCCAAGCGCATATTCTTTGTCTGTTTGCGACTTGAGCTTGAACAGCACGTCGACCCCTTCCCAACGATTGGTGGTTTCCCAGTATTCTTTTGGCTGGAGCGAGGGCATGAAAATTTCTTGCGCACCAAGGGCATCCATTTCTTCACGCACGATCTGTTCGACCTTACGCAGGGTACGAAGACCAAGCGGCAACCAGGTATAAACACCGGCCATCTCCTGGTCGACAAAACCGGCCTGCGTCAGCAAACGGGCGTTGATCGATTCATTATCCTGAGAGACATTCTTTTGAGTCTTCGAAAAAAGCTGGGAATAGCGCATAAGCTTCCCGTAGAGTAGCGGGAGACTTGGCGGTATGCAAATAGTAAATCCCCTTTTAAATGACTTAGCGCCCGCGTTCGTGATCCAGGGTCCCGTGAGGGTACCGCCGGTATCGACGAACGCAGGCGCGTTGTCTCGAGGCGAGAAGGCCGATCGAGATGAGAGTCCTTTCTTGTGTTGGTGAGAGGGTGAAGAAGCGGGTTGGCGCAGAGGGCGAGCGTCAGGGCATGACGCAGCCCTGGTTCCAGCACTGCTGCATGCTCCAGGTGGGCTGGCCGGTCCCGACGACGTAGCCGATGGGACGGCTCGGGTTCTGGTACGCGGCGACCGGCGGAGCGGCTCCGGCGGCGATCGCCTGCGCATTGGCCTGCGCAGCCATCGGCGTCTGGTTCCAGCCGCCGACCACCCCGTTGGGGGTGACGACCGGACCGCCCACGAACCCGGGCTGGACGTTCATGGGCTGGTTCCAGCCACCGCCGTTGCCGACGAAGCCGGGACCCCACGAGCGGCCGAAGCCACCGTTCCCCCAGCCGCCGCCATACATCGGACCGCTGGGGACGATGCAGCCGGCGAAGGCGAGCGAGGCGATGATGGCGACTGTGGCACGGGTGAGGAAGCGCTTCATGAGAGGCCGTGTACTTTCTCCCCACATAGACCGGTGAGGACGGTTTCGAACACTGTCAGTCGGGAGGTGAATGATCAACGGAGCGTGTTAATACAGTAGCATATTTTATTAAAATTGTCAACCTTGAACTGAACAAAAATTCGCTCGTTTTTTAGCCAAAAATATGCACAAATTTCTCTTTCGTGCTGAATGCTTGAGTGCTAAACTCACCGTCTATGGTTGTCCATCCAAACTCCTCTCCAACGTGGCAGTCGTTTCGTCAGACGTTTGATCAACAATTAGCCGACACACTCACCAAAGATTGTTCGCGACTCCCCCTCCAGCAAGATGCGTTTCTTCAAGAATTATTTCGTCATGTGCAGCTGCTTGCCCAACAAGGAAAGCGTGTGCGTCCCTTTGTCGCTTCACTCGCCTACGAAGCAGCTGGCGGAAACACCGAGCAACAGCCTTGGACAGCCTGGGTTGGAATCGAATTGATTCACTTGTTCGTTTTGATTCACGATGACTTGATCGATCAGGGAAAGCTCCGCCACAACGCAGAGACCGTTCAAACCCTCGTCGCGCGGCGACTTCAAGAATTAGAACGCAATGGTCGCCACTCACGCATCGCCGACTCACAAGCACTACTCGTTGGCGATATGGTCCACACCTGGGCTATGAAGCATCTGGCCGAAGCCGCGCGAGAATCCAGCACACGCGCTCGTGCGTCAGAGATCTTGTTTCAGCTGTTAGAGGAAGTGATCATCGGCCAGTCACTTGATGTGGACCTCACGAGTCGCTCTGAACAGCCATACGAACTCATCGAGCAAAACATGCTATTGAAGACTGCTCGTTACACCTTCGTTCGACCGATGCAGTTGGGCGCAGCACTCAGCGGTAATGCCTCGGATGAACTTCTTCGCTTCTGCCAAGAGTTCGGTGATTCGCTTGGCCTGGCTTTTCAGTTGCAAGATGATTGGTTCGACTTGATTGCGAGCGAACAACGTACCGGAAAGGCTGGCTGTCGTGACTTGGAAGAGGCCCAACAAACCTTCTTCACCTGCTTCATTCACAAAGAAGGAACGTCTGCCCAAAAAGAACGCTTGTCGCGCTTGCTGGGCTATCCACTCAACAAAGAACAGCAAGAAGAGGCGTATACCCTCTTCACGGAAGTTGGCGCCATCAAAAATGGGGAACGGCTGATTGAGAAATATTTCCAAGATGCTGAACGGGTGCTAAATCAAGCAAATTTTTTACCAGAAGCGAGCACACAAGCTTTCCAGTCACTTCTCACGACCCTCAAGACCCGTTCCGCCTAAACCACGGCCTCGTACTTATCCCGAAATAGACCTCCGTTTCGTGGGTTTGTTTGCTATACTTGAATGAGTCTTATGAATCGTTTTTTGCGTAGATCGCTCTTTTCTGGGTTGGCACTGGCTGCCCTACTAACCGGCCCCGCTCTGCAGCACTTCGGAGCAACCGTTTCAGCCCCTGAAACAGCGTCTGCCCCGACGACCTCCTTATCTCTCGCTGAACGAATCGCCCAGCAGGTTCGCCCTGGCACCTTTGGCATCACCTCAACGGCTCAGGAGTCGATGCTACACTCCCCTCTCCAAGACCTCACCGGACGCATCGATACAACCGGCTTAACTGTCGAATCGCGTGAAGATGGGCAAACAGAAAAAGACGCTTTCTCCCTCAAGACTGTCGCCTTGTTCCGTTCAGAAAATGCCCATCAGGCACTTCCAGAGCGCGGAACGCTGGCTGCGAGTGAGGAGAAAGTCGTTTTGGATAAAGGAATTCTTCAGGAAGAATTCAGCAGCTCGGCCGATGGTATTCGCCAAGATTTTCTTCTCTCAGAACGACCGAGCGGGTCTGGTGACCTTCATCTTCGCACAACGGTTCAAGGCGCAAAGGCTACACTCGCCGCCGACAAGGTCGCGCTTCACTTAGCCGCTTCCGGTAGAGACCTGGTCTATGACAAACTATCCGTTTTTGATGCGACGGGAAACATCCTTCCTGCCCGATTCTCCGTTGCAGATGAACAGACACTCGACATCATCGTCGATGACTCCAACGCGCACTATCCGATTCGGATTGACCCAACCGTGTCTGATGCCGATTGGCAGGCTTTAGGCGCAGGGGTGAATAGCGTCCTCTATTCTAGTACGGTCGATTCTCAAAATAACCTCTACGTGGGTGGCGGCTTCGTCACCTCAGCGGGTGGTGTTACTGTCTCAAACATCGCTAAGTGGAATGGGTCGACGTGGTCCGCATTAGGCTCCGGCATAGACGGAGGCGTGAGCGCTCTAGCCTCCGATTCGCTCGGGAATGTCTATGCGGGAGGAAACTTCAGCCAAGCAGGTGGCCAAGCCGTAAACTACATCGCTGTATGGGACGGCGTCGGCTGGGGCACACTGGGATCCGGATTCAACAACGTCGTCCAAGCACTGGCCGTTGATTCACAAGACAGACTGTATGCCGGTGGGGTCTTTTCAACCAGCGGTGGCACAACCGTCAACCGCATCGCAAGATGGGATGGCTCCAGTTGGCTCGCCCTTGGAACTGGCTCGAACGGAACCGTGTATGCGATTGGAATCGACCCAATTGATGATTCCGTTTACATCGGTGGTGATCTCAGCGCTGCCGGTGGCGTGAGCGCGAATCGTATCGCGAAGTGGGATGGTTCGAGTTGGAGTGCGCTGGGCTCCGGTTTTAATAACGGAACGGTTTCAGCCATTGCCGTCACACAATCACAACAGGTTTATGCTGGTGGAACCTTTACTGCCGCTGGCGTGGTTTCAACCTTCGGACTTTCTCACTGGAATGGGAGCACCTGGAGTCCGTTAGGTGGTGGCATCGACGGGTCGGTCACAGCGCTCACTGTGGATCCGTTGGATAACCTCATCGTCGGTGGGTCGTTCACGCATGTCAGCGGAACCTCTGCCAACTACATTGCGCTATGGGACGGAACTCAATGGGCACCCCTCGGCTCGGGCGTGGGCAACCTTGTACGCTCGCTCTCAATCAATACTGACGGCGATCTGTATGCTGTTGGTCACTTTACGAGCGCGGGCGGCCAAAGCGCCAATTATGCCGCGTTTGCTCGCCTTTTCCGCGGAATCACGTACAAGGCGGACACGGGCGGTTCTCTGACGGGCACAACAACACAAATTTTGGATTACGGCGACGATGGAACGCCTGTCACCGCTATTCCAGATGGAGGCTACTCATTCACCGGTTGGTCAGACGCAACGACCACAAACCCACGTATCGATTACGGAGTCACTTCGACGAAAGTAATTACGGCTTTATTCGCACCAATTGGAGTGCCAAATAACAACCCCGACGCACCATACGCGCTCGGCCCGACGAGCACCGTGGATGGATCCACCACATCAACACATGATCCGATTTTGAACTTTAGCCTGAGCGACCCGGACATTGCCGATGCGCTTCGTTATATCATTTTAATTGATGATTCAGCCGACTTCGGTTCGCCGCTCGTCAACTATCGCTCAGCCACGGGCACACAAGGCGCGCGAACATTCCAAGTGGGTCAACCCGTGGATTCGGGGAGCTACACGGTTGGATCATTTGGACAAAGCTTGCCGAGCGGTACCTACTACTGGCGCGTCACCGCCGAAGATGAGGCAGGCGCGTTCTCGGCAGCGACAACGGCGAACAATGGATTAGCTGCCTTTATCGTGAACGATTTTCCATTAACACCCAGCGCCCTTGGACCAGCAGATCTTGTTGATGGTTCAACAACCAGCACACGAACACCCACCTTCACCTTCACGCTCAGCGATCCAGATGTAAGCGACCTTGTATCTTACCTCATCGTTGTAAATGACACGCCCGACTTTACCACCCCGATCATCTACTACGGCACCACACAGGGCGCTCAAGGGACGCGGTCATTTCAAGTCGGCCAGGACGCGGCCATTGGAGACAGCTACATGAATGGCTCCTCCGGACAAACCCTTGCAGACGGAGACTACTACTGGTTCGTCTATGCCTGTGATATTCGTGGCTGTACAGGTCCGACATACGCGAATGGCATGTCCGTCGCATTCAGCGTAAGCGGTGGATCGAATGCATCACCTTTCACTCCGACAGCTCTTGCTCCCGTAAGCCTGACCAACGGTTCAGTCACAACCACAAACAACCCCACGTTCCATTTCAGCCTGACCGATCCGGATGGAGGCGATACGGTGCGCTATTTGATCCAAGTCGCTACCAGTTCTGATTTCAGCTCGCCAGTCATCAACTATACCTCAGCCTTGGACGCGCAAGGATCACGTTCGTTTCAAGTCGGGCAAGCTGCCGGCTCAGGAAGTTACGCCGCAGGCTCATTCGGACAAACACTTTCAAGAGACAACTACTATTGGCGCGTTCAAGCGGCAGACGCAGCTGGCGCGTTCTCGGCAGCCACGACGGCCAACAATGGATTGGTCGCCTTCATCGTGAACAATGCCCCTGATGCCCCTTCCGCCTTGGGACCAACGGATCTCACAAACGGATCGACCACGAGCACCCGAACGCCGAGATTCAACTTCACCGTGACCGATCCGGACGTGGGCGAGGACGTGTACTATCTATTTGTCGTAAACGACACACCGGATTTCACTTCACCAATCCTCTATTATCGATCAGAGCCCGCCGCTCAGGGAGCTGTTACCTACCAGATCGGTCAGGCGGCAGCCGTCGGAGCAAGTTACTTGAACGGTTCTCAGGGTCAAATGTTGAGCGATGGTGATTACTTCTGGTTTGTGTACGCCTGTGACACCTCCACCTGTACCGGCCCGGTCCTTGCGAATGGAAACGCGGTTGCGTTCACCGTCAGCGGTGGCGGTGGCTCCAATACCCCACCTTTGACCCCAACTGCTCTTGGTCCCACCGGACTGACGAACGGCTCAGCCACAACCACGAATAATCCGAGCTTCCAATTCAGTCTGTCCGATCCGGATGGAGGCGATACGGTCCGTTATCAGATCCAAGTCGCGACAACCTCCGACTTCAGCTCGCTCATCATCGACTACACATCGAGCTTAGCCGCTCAAGGCCTACGTACATTTCAAACAGGACAACTGGCCGGTGGAGGGAATTACGACGTCGGCACAAACGGACAGGTGTTGGCGAACGGAGCGTACTACTGGCGCGTGAGAGCGATTGATGCAATGGGCACGAACTCCAGTTACGCGCTTGCTACTTCAAGCGGAGCCGTTGCCTTCAGTCTAATCTCAAACAGCATCCCGAGCATTCCAAGCGCACTTGGACCGACTGATCTCGTAGATGGCTCGTCGACCAGCACGGACACACCAACATTCGTCTTCACCCTGGAAGACGCGAATCCTGAAGATCGATTGTTCTATGGGATCGAGATTAGCATGGACTCAAGCTTCTCAAGCAACATCATTTGGTATGTTTCAGACAGAGGAGCTCACGGAATTCGCTCATTCCAAGTTGGTCAGGCAACAGGCACGGACATCGGCACGTATCTCGCAGGACACGCCGGTCAAACACTCGCCGATGGCACCTACTACTGGCGTGTCTATGCGGGAGATTTTCAAGGCTCTTCTTCCTACGCCACAGCCAATTCTGGTGGAATCGCGTTCGTGGTAGATACACAAGCACGTACCGTTGAGTTCGAAATGCCGAGCGGCTCAGGCCTTGAAAGCGTCACCGCCACGAGCGTTCGCATTATTCTGAATGCAGCGACCTCTACCGACGTGAGCATTCCCTACGTGGTCTCTGGCGGTACCGCAACTGGCTCAGGAACCGACTACACCTTGAGCGATGGCACGGCCACTATCTTGGCTGGACAAACCTCCACCACGATTCCGTTGAGCATCGTGAATGA
Source organism: uncultured Gammaproteobacteria bacterium (assembly GCA_964415465.1). Lineage (GTDB taxonomy): Bacteria > Patescibacteriota > Patescibacteriia > 2-12-FULL-60-25 > 2-12-FULL-60-25 > JAGOTP01. The sequence continues at coordinate 21,460 of CAYQAL010000001.1, read as the reverse complement.
TTCTGACGCTGAACCAAACGAGACAATCATCATCACCCTAGGTAGCCCGACACATGCTACTCTCGGTACACGCGCAACTTTCACCTACACCATCCAGGACAACGATACCCCTGGTGTCACCCTCTCCAAATCAAGTGCCTCTGTCACAGAAGGAGGAGCTACAGACTCGTACACCATCGTTCTGAACACAGAACCAACCTCTACGGTTCAAATCATCCTTACTTCCCCTAGTGCTCAGTTCACGCTTTCAACCACAACCCTTACCTTCTCTACTACTACCTGGAATATTCCTCAGACCGTAACCCTTACAGCGGTAAATGATTCTTCTGTAGAATCAACCACGAGTGGAACCATTACCCATACAGCTTCTTCTACTAATTCTCATTATCCAATAGACCTCTCCATTGGTTCTGTTACCGTTACCATCCTTGATAACGACGTTCCTTCAGGTGGGGGCGGAGGGGGAGGTGGCGGAGGGGGAGGCGGTGGCGGTGGGGGCGGCGGAGGGGGAGGCGGTGGCGGTGGGGGCGGCGGAGGAGGTGGCGGAGGTGGTGCTTCCAACATCTCAAACATCACTCGCACCACGACTTCGACCAGTGCTACCCCAACCACAACGGTCGTCATTCCAATCGTCAGCCCTCCTGTCACGATCCCCGTGCCAGACGAACCAGCACCTGTTCCATCTGAACCAAATTCTCGCTGTCCAATCGTTACACTCCCCTACATCGGAGCCGACGATCGCGAGTGTCTTCTCTCCTTCTTGGGCCTGTCTGGACCAGATGAAGCAGCCGAAGCGCGGGCACTCAAAGGCGTGTCAGAAGACGCAATGGAATTCGGATATAAAGTCTATGGCAGCCAACTCAAACTGTACTCGCTATTCATCGCCTACGGCGTCTCTCATGCGACCCACAATCTAGGGGAACGTGAACGCCGAGCCGTTGTTCGAGACATGCTTCAGATCATTGGATATGGTGCGACCGCCGAAGATTACCACCGTCTCACGATCGGCCTAAAACCAGTCACGCGAAACCTTGGGGCCGAACAACGCCAAGTAGCCGCTGTGCGAACCCTCTTCAGAAACATCTACAAGCGCAATCCGAACTTCAAGAATCCAAATGACGACTTGGCTTGGAACGTGCTCATGTATCGCATTCGGTTCCCACGCGACTTGAGCCTGGAGCAAGTTGGCATCAAGCGCTTCCGATCTATTCTTAGACGCCTCCCGACCTCCCCTCTCGACTGGGCAACAGTTCGCGGTCTAGGCTACATCCGCTAGATATGACTCTTCGTCCTCTGCTTCTGTGCGCTGCATTTGCGAGCACGCTTGGCCTTCTCGCTTCAGTTACCCACGCCGCCACCTCCCCCTCTCTTTTGGGGCGCATTCTTCTCCAAGTCGAGAGCCGCGGTGAAGCGTGGTATGTTTCGCCAAAAGATGGAACGCGCATCTACTTGCAAGATGGCCTCACCGCCTATCAACTCATGCGCCAAATGAGTGTCGGGGTCACGAACGCGAACTTGCAAAAGATTCCTGTTGGGTACGCCGTCTCTTCTCGCGTCACCGGGGAAGCTGATGCGGACCAAGACGGATTGAGCGACGCTTTTGAACAAGCACTTGGCACCAACGTCTACATCGCCGATACAGACATGGACGGCTATAGCGACAAAACGGAAGTCGAAAATGGGTTCAACCCCCTTGGAAAGGCAGCTCTCGCCAAAGATCGCGCATTGATCAGTCGCTTGCGTGGCCAGCTTCTCCTTCAAACCGAAGGTCATGGCGAAGTTTGGTATCTCAATCCAATCGATCAAAAGCGTTATTACCTACGCGATGGCCAAGCCGCCTACGAACTGATGCGACGTGTCGGACTTGGTATTACAAACGCGAAGCTCAATGCCATCCCTGTTGCGAACACCGCCACTGCGCCTAGCATCGTCAACTGCGAGAATGACATGAAATGCTTTATTCGAGCCGCTCAGAGCTGCTCCCCTGCTCGCACGCTCATGGCTGTGACTCTCCCCTTTGTAACAGCAACTATCGAAAGCACCTCTTCGCTTGAAATTCGCGGACCACAAGGAGCGAACTGTCAGCTCTTCACTCAGGTAGAAGAGCTGCGTACCACTTTCTCAAGCACAGGTAGCGAAGTCAGCCCTGAACAACAAGCGATGATCAACGAGATGAACCGACAACAAGTAGGCAAAAACGCGCTCTGTCCTGCGCCAATCTCGAACATTGTGAGCGTATTGAACCGTTGGGATGAAGGCACCTATTCAACGGAGGATTATCCTGAGATGAATTGCCGAGGTACCCTGATGGATCCTGAGAGCTAGATAAACGAGTACTACAGACCGAGTTTCTAAGAGGGTGCAAAAACGACCTGTTGGGTCGTTTTTTGTATGATACACCGTAAGAGACGAGGTTCTAACCGCTGTTTGGGAAGATACTGAGCGACTTTCCGGAGTCAGGACCGTTTTGGAACTTATCAATAAGGAAGAGGGTGGCAGCCTACGGACATCAAGGATGATTCACCCTACCTTTGGCTTGGGACTCCCAAAAGCAAGCATTGCGGAGCTGCGTCTGAGATGCACATAATATTTTTACTTACTTTAGCCAAAAAACGCTTAATTTGCTTGACAAGTGTGCCTTTTTCTATAATAGTCCAACGTTCCGGCAATTGGGCTGGGACACCATCCAACGGGTTTGCTATCCCCAACGTGGGAGCGATAACCCTAGGAGCTTGTGCACCATGGACAATGAGAAGCCTTCTGTTCGCCTCGTTCACGCTGCTCTCGACCAGGTTGAGGGCGGCGAGATCATCGTCCGGGGATCCATCGATCCCGCTTCGCTGGGGGCGCTGCAGGTCGCCCCGTACCAGCGGGAGATCCTCCCCCTCGCGACCAAGAACTCCCTCGCCAAGGCCTTCCGTGAGGGCACTCTCGTGCCGGACGTCGAGCTCGGTATGCGCGGAGGCGCATTCACCGACCTGGGTGGTGGCGTCATCCTGCTCACCGACCCCGTCTTCATCATCGACGGGCTCCAGCGCACGAGCGCGGCTCGCGGCGTCCTCACGGACGCGGCGTTCGACCACTCGAAGCTGCGCCTCGGTGCGAAGGTATACTGCAACACCACCGAAGCGATGGAGCGGGAGCGGTTCCGCATCCTCAATGTCGACCGGCGACGACTCTCCCCGAACGTCCTCCTCCGGAACCTCCGCGAGGATCTCTCGGTCATCGAGCTGCTCTACCGGCTCTCCGAGGACCGCTCGTTCGCGCTGGGCGGCAAGATCTGCTGGACCCAGAGCCAGACCCGTGATCAGCTCATCAACATCCTGACCGTCGCGAAGGTGATCGCCCGGCTGCACGCCCACATCTGCCCCGGCGGGCGCGGCAGCCAGTACGAGTACATCGCGCAGGGCCTGCAGGCGACCGTCGAGATCATCGGACCGAACGTCTTCCGCGACAACGTGAAGGCGCTCTTCACCCTCATCGATGAATGCTACGGCGTGAAGACCGTGGCCTTCAAGGAGGGCGCCGTACAGCTGCGCGCGGGCTTCCTGATGTGCCTCGCCGCGATCCTGTCCGACCACACGGACTTCTGGCGCGAACACCGTCTCTTCGTCGACAAGGACCTCCGACGCAAGCTGGCGCAGTTCCCGATGAACGATCCCCAGATCCGCAACCTCGCAAGCGCTGCCGGTGGCGCCCGGGCGATCCTGTACCAGCTCATGATCCAGCACATGAACAAGGGGAAGACGACTCGTCGCCTCACCCCGCGTTCGCAGGAGCTGATCCCCGTCGTCACGGACGCCGCCCGGGTGTCGACCACCCCGCCGGAAGCGGTGGGTGGCGATCACAACGAGGAGCGCGAGGAGGAAGTGGCAGCGACCGGCTCCTGATCGAGCCTTCGTGCATTCACAAATCCCATTAGGTCTCCGCCTTGGAGATCGAGTCAGTTGATGGGTAATGCGCAAGCATTGCACTCCTAGGATGTCCTGACCATCCAAATCCCTTTGCCGTTCTCTTCGAGGATGGAAGAGGGATGATAAACACCCGCTCAAAAGGCGGGTGTTTATTTTAAAGTTAAAAAACAACAGCTTACGCTGCTGCTTTTCCATGGTGCACCCCAGACGATTCGAACGTCTGACCTCTCCCTTCGGAGGGGAGCGCTCTATCCAGCTGAGCTAGGGGTGCGTGGGTTGTTTTGCGGAAAATCCTACGTGATTTGAGCTGGTTCGGCAACCGTGGTTGAATGCCTGCAGTCTATGAACAACATCCCAACGCTCCATAACCGCTACTTCGTCATGCGTCATGGCCATAGCCTGGCGAATGAACAAGGCATTATCGTAAGCGATCCAAAAAACGGTGTCGAAAGCTATGGCTTAACTGAAAAAGGCAAGCAACAAGCGAAAGACTCCATCGCAAAAGCAGCCACGCTCTACGGCTTCGATGCGAACTTGCTCGTCGTCTCTTCTGACTTTCTCCGCTGCCGTGAGACCGCTGAGTGTGTGAGCGCTCTTCTCAGCACATCCAACGTTGAGCTAGAACCACGCTTGCGTGAACGATTCTTCGGCGAACTCGAACTTGGACCAAATACAGAATACAAACGCGTGTGGGATCTAGATGTATTAAATGATGACGTCGGCTCCTTCGGTGCCGAGTCAACCAAACAAGTTCTTGAACGTGGGCTCGCCGTCATCGCCGACCTAGAAGCTAACTTCGCTGACGAAACCTTTTTGCTTGTTTCACATGGAGATACGCTTCAGATTCTGTTAACCGCCTTTCACAATCTTACTCCTGGCCGACATCGCGAACTCTCCCTCCTAGAAACTGCAGAAATCCGACCATTAATCTAGTGTTTACAGCGAAAGAATATGGAATCACACGCACAGTATCCGTACGATACGGAATTGGTCGTACGCTGTCTGCGAGACGGAGGGGTCGTAGTCGTTCCAACCGACACAGTCTATGGAATCGCCGTCTCACCGCTCCATCCAGTAGCCGTTGAACGTCTCTACGCCCTAAAACAGCGTCCTCGGAACAAGTTCCTCCCCATCATGGTGGCCAGGGAAGATGACCTCGTATCGCTGAACGTGGAACTTTCAGAACCAGTGAAACGACTCCTACACTCCTCCTTTGTGCCAGGACCCTTGACCCTTGCGCTCGGATTCAACAACGCGTCTCGACCAACTTGGTTAGAAGGTCGAGAAGAAATCGCGCTCCGCATCCCGAATGAACCACAACTTTTAAGCATCTTGAGAAAAACCGGCCCTCTCTTTGTGACCAGCGCCAACAAACATGGCATCTCAACACCGGAGACACTGACCGATGTGTTATCACAACTTCATGGAACCCCCGATCTCGTGATTGATGGAGGTGTACTCGGAACCGTTGCCTCAACGCTTGTGAATTGTCGAACATCTCCGCCTAAGATAGAACGCGAAGGAATTGTGTCCCGTGTAGAACTAGAACAACTCTTAGGTAAAATCGATTAAGTCGCTAATGAAAACAAAAACGGCTCCCTATAGGAGTCGTTTTTGTTGGTGCGACGGCTGGGGGTCGAACCAATCAGATAGGTCTCGGCCTGACACGACTCATGTTGTGTTAAGGCCCTATTAGAAGCGCTAAACTCACACAACGAGAGACAGTGTTCACGACCTGAAACGGCTTGAACTAGCTCTTCGGTGTCAACTTTGTGTCAACCGAATCGTGAACTACTCTGACCTCATACGTTCTCTCTAGCGCATACGAAACGTTGCACATTGGCATCGATGCAGCTCGTGGCTGCATCAAGACAATTCTAATCCCTTACGAAGGGTCACCTGTCCCTCAAGGAAATCTGCAGCAACACCCGCCCTCAAGAGCGGGATTTTGCTTTTGCAGAAATGAACTAAATCGCTTGCACTTAGCCAGAAACCGCTTGTCTTGGGCAAGATTCTATCCACGGCTTATCTTGACAAAAGATTCATATTTTGTTATTATTCTCAGTTACTTACAGTCCAAACTCGTTCCAAGAAGCAGGCACCTGCGGACAACGCGCGGCGGAACAATAGCGTTCCGCCCTCGCTGCCCGTGGGAGTCCTCGGATCAGGCCTTCGCCCGACCTCCGAATCCACCAACTCCTTCGGGGGAGGCTCCGATGTTCCACCGCCAGTTCCACCCGCGTCCCCACCTCATCCTTCTGCCGCAACAGACCCGCGTGGAGGTCGACCGCGTCAACGAAGAGCACGACATGATGCTCCTCTACGCACAGGTCGCCGAGGCCCTCCAGCCCGCCATCACGGCGCGCCCGACGGAAGTCGCGGAGATCGGCGACGCGTTCGCGGCCTTCCTCCTCGCGACCCTGAAGCGGTTGCCGGAAGCGGAGTCCCTCGACCGCTTCGGCCTCCATTCGCTCCTTCACGATCTGCCGCGCGTCGCGCTGCAGATGATCTACAACCACTTCCTCACCGACGACCTCTCCAGGGAGGGCGAGTCGATCGAGGTCCCGCCGGCGTTCTGACGCCGCGCGGTCGCCCGCGTTACCTGAAAACCGCATGCGCCATCTCGGCGAGCCCGCGGTCCCTCTCTCAGGTGGCGCGGTTTTCAGTTACATAATCTGACGCAAAGGAACGGCTGGGTTGTAATTTAGACACCTTTCAAAATCGCGTCTCAAGTCGAGTCAAATCGTATCAAATAGGGTGTACTTTAGTGTTGAAACAAATCGTTTTCCGAATTGGCGTCAACCTAGCGTCAACCGGCAGTAAATTACATATTTTATTATTCGTCAAAAGAGCTCCGTATTTTCTCTCAACCAAAACAAAAATCTCCCCTTTCAGAGAGACCTTCGTTGGTGCGACGGCTGGGGGTCGAACCCAGGACCTTGGGCTTAAGAGGCCCCTGCTCTACCGGCTGAGCTACCGTCGCAAATCTTTGCGTCGGAAGTATAGGCAATGTCGTTTCGAGTGTCAACCAAGACGTTTTCTAGCCGATGGCCTTATTTCACGCCCTCTCGTTTAAACCAATCTGCAAATAACTGAATTCCCTCTTTTACGAGGATTTTTGGCTCATAGCCAAGCCGTTCACGAGCCTTGGTGATATCAGCAAAGGTAATGGACACATCCCCCGGCTGCTCCGGTTCTTGGCGGAACTTCGGCTCCACCCCTAGCGCGTTCGCTAAGAGCTGAACAAGCTCATCCAAGCGAGTCGTATGTGATTCACCCAGGTTATAGATCTCATATCCTTCACAACGATCAAGCGAGGCGAGCACCCCCTGAACGATGTCGCTGATATAGGTATAGTCGCGGGCCGTTTCGCCGTTGCCATACATCGGAATTGTCTCGCCACGCGAGAGCATCGTGGCAAACTTATGAATTGCCATCTCAGGACGCTGACGAGGACCGTACACAGTGAAGAACCGAAGCGCAGAAATGTTCAATTTATATAAGTGGTGATAGGTGTAACACAAGACCTCTCCCATTTTCTTCGTCGCTGCATAGGGAGAAATTGGGCAATCAACGGGATCCGTTTCACGGAACGGTACTTCGGTACGACCGCCATAGACGGATGAGGAAGAAGCAAAGACGAACCGCGAAACGTCTTTTTGTCGAGCGCACTCAAGAAGGTTCAGTGTGCCTCGAACATTAGCGTCGATGTAGATCTGCGGATTCACAATCGAAGGACGTACACCCGCCCATGCGGCCAAATGCATGATCGCATCAAAGGTATGCGTTTCGAACACTCGACCAAGAAATGACTCGTCACAAATATCCCCTTCTTCCAATTGAAAATGCGTGTGCGTTTTTAACGTCGCTTCATTCTTTCGTTTAAGCGTGGGATCGTAGAACGTGTTGAAATTATCGAGGCCAACCACTTCATCTCCACGAAGAAGCAATGCTTCCGCTACATGCGACCCGATAAATCCAGCCGCACCTGTGACGAGAATCTTCATATACGTTGATGCTAACACACCCGCCTCTGAGTGAGACGGGTGTGTCTGTGTATGACGCTTTTGTTTAACGAGGCACCGTGACGCTTGTCGCTTCGGTGATGAAGTTTTGAGGACCTGCATCAAGACTATAGGTCGATTTTACCATTCCAACGTTTTCTGCCCACCATTCGGTTCCACGAAGTGGAGCGCCCATACCAAGGTCCGTTGTAGCCTCGATTTTCAGAGCGCGATATTGCCCCGCAGGAACCGTTACCGTTTCTTCGGCCACGGCGCGGCGGTTGATCGTAACGTTTAGATCAATCGGACCTGAGAGTGGACTATCCGCGCCTGGTGACACAGCTTCCATGCGTACGTCGAAGGTACTGCGCCATTCCGAACCAACACGAAGGTCAGCCGGCAAGAATTCGCCGCTCGAGTTGCGAGTGGTTGCCTTGAACTGGTTGGCCGCTGCACCACCCGAGATGCGTGACCCAAGATCGAGATACGACTTGGCACGCAAGATACCGCCCTCACATTCAATGCGCTGATCGGAGGTAATGGGCGCATCGCCTGGCGAGGAAGGATCAAATGAGGCACGTAGGGTAACCGCGTTTTGCTCTGCATCTGTGACCTTCAAAGAATAACCACCGCTCGAAACACCAGCGATCGCTGGGAAGGTGCTTCGATACCGAATTTCATACCCTTGGCGAAGCGGGTAGAAGAGGTTGTCACAAGAACCACGCGCGACCATCGCCGAACCAGAACCTGCTTCACCCACAGCACCACTCGTCATGGCCGCGCCTGAGCCAGATGGCACTCCAGAGCCAGTGCTTGGCGTAGCTGGTGTCGAACCCCGACCGCAACCAGCTCCTAATAAGACCAAGCCACTCACTCCAACAACCGACAATGAACGAAGAAACGATCGTGACAACATAGGTGTTTACTAAGAATTTAAGCCAGTCGTACTAAGAATACCTCACCTTCCCCGACTTCTGCACGCATTGCGTTTGGTTCAGACAATCCAGCTATTGAGACAAGCTCGCTCGCTCGCACATCTTTTGCGAGCTCAGCGGCGCTTTCCTGAATAAGCTGCTTGAGCTCTTCATTCTGCGTTTCATACCCAAACCGCACCGTATCAGACGGAGATAGACGGAGTTCCTTACGGTAGGCCATGAGCTGACGCACCAACTCGCGACGCAACCCCTTCTTGCGGAGTTCTGGCGTGATGACCGTATCGAGAACCGCTGTGTCTTCGGTGGCTTCGGCTGGAGCCTGCGTGAGCTGCACGGCTTCGACGTTCAATTCGTCACGAACGAGACCAAGCAAATCTGCTTGATGCACGAGACGCGCCAACTCTTCCGCTGAACGAACAGACAGCGTGACGCTCGCGAGCGCCTGACGCACAGGGATCTTGCTCACATTACGCGCCTCCTGACCCTTCGAGACCATCTGGCGTACCCAATCCATATCTTGCATCAACTTCTCATTGATATAGCGATCCTGCACCTTTGGCCAGGTCTCAAGATGAACCGAACTCTTCTGGCCACCGATATCTAAGTAGATACGTTCAGCGATGAACGGCATGAACGGGGCAATTACCTTGGAGAATTCTTCGAGGACTTCTTTAAGCGTACGGAGTGCATCCATACGTTCGTACTCGTGCTCTGACTTGAAGCGTTCACGTGAACGACGAAGCCACCACGTGGAAAGATCGTCGACGAACGCCTTGAGTGGACGAGCGGCAACAGCGAGCTGATACCCATCCATGGCTTTCGTCACGTCTCCCAAGAGCTGGTTGAAGCGCGAGAACAACCAACGATCCAACACATGCGCGCTACGTGGCATCGTGACTTCGATGCGATCGTTTTTGGCGTAGGTTTCGTAGAACGTCTTTACGTTCCAGAGCAAATTCAAGAAGCCACGCACAACCGATTGCAAGTCACGCTCAGAGAAGTTCAGCGAATCAGCTTCGACGACTGGTGACGACAGGAGGTAATAGCGAAGCGCGTCTGCTCCGTAGTTCGTAAGCACCATCCATGGATCTGGGTAGTTTTTGAGCTTCTTCGACATTTTCTTGCCGTCTTCCGCCAAGATGAGACCCGTCACGATCACATCTTTGAAGGCGGGCTTATCGAAGAGCGCGGTCGAAAGCACGTGAAGTGTGTAGAACCAACCACGCGTCTGGTCGTGGGCTTCACCGATAAAGTCCGCTGGGAAATGCTGCTCAAACCACTTCTTGTTTTCGAATGGATAGTGGACCGAGGCAACCGGCATACTCCCCGACTCAAACCAACAGTCGAAGACTTCGGGAATACGCTTCTGTTCGCCACCACACGGGCAAGATAATACAATATTATCGATAAACGGGCGATGCGCGTCAAACTCGGCTGGCCAGGTGGCTGGTTGCGCAAGTTTTTTGAGTTCTTCGATTGAACCAACGACCGTGCGCGTCTGACAGGTGTCACACTCCCACACAGGAATCGGCGACCCCCAATAGCGACTACGAGAAATATTCCAATCTGGTGCAGTGTGAAGCCCGCGACCGAAGCGACCTTCCTTAAAGTGGTCTGGATGCCAGTTGATCTTGTCGGCCGTCTTCAACATGGCTGGCTTGAGTTTCGTGACGTTCACGAACCAGGCTGGCTGCGCTTTGTAGAGCAGGTGCGTATCACAGCGCCAACAGATCGCAACGCTATGCGTGATCTTTTCTTCCTTGAACAACAAGCCACGACGCGTGAGATCGTCGATCACAAATGGGTTCGCTTCTTTGGTTGTGAGGCCGCCCAATGGACCACACGCCGAGACAAACACTCCTTCATCGGTGAGCGTCTGGAGAATCGGCAATTGTTTCGCGACGCCGATCTGCAAGTCCTCTTCTCCAAAGGCGGGAGCTGTATGCACAATCCCCGTTCCATCCGTCGCTGTAACGTGTTCACCCGCCACGACACGGAAACCAGTCCCTTCAACGGGAAGATACGAATACAGCGACTCGTAGGTTTTGCTCTCAAGTTCTGCTCCCGTCCACCGTGCATGAACCGTGACCTCTTCCCCTGGGAATACATCTTTGACGCGCGCCTCAGCCAAGATCAACACTTCTTCTGTTCCAGGACGTGAGACTGCTACATAATTCAATGTTGGGTGAACGCTCAGCCCCGTGTTCGCTGGCAGCGTCCAAGGCGTTGTCGTCCAAGCGAGGAAATAGGCCTTCTTTCCATCGATCGTCGCGAGATCACCCGTGATCGCAAACTTCACGTAGATCGCTGGATCTTCGCGGTCGATATAGGAATTCCCCATCGCGACTTCAAAGTTCGAGATTGGTGTTGAACAACGTGGACAATACAAGGAGACACGCAACCCCTTATAGATATGTTCCTTTTTGTAGAGCTCCGAGAAGACCCACCAGACAGATTCGATGTAACTATTGTCCATCGTCTTGTAGGAATCATCGAACTCCACCCAGCGGCCCAAGCGATTGATATATCTCCCCCATTCTTTTTCGTAGGCAAAAATCGCCGTGCGACAGGCCGCATTAAACTTATCGATGCCGTGCGCTTCGATTTCCCGCTTTGACCCAAGCTTCAATTCTTTTTCGATGATGTTTTCGATTGGGAGCCCATGACAATCCCAGCCCCACTTACGGGGCACGCGATACCCTTGCATCGTCCAATAGCGAGGCACGGCGTCCTTAATCACGGACTGAAGCAAGTGCCCATAGTGCGGCAGACCCGTCGCAAAGGGAGGGCCATCATAAAACGTGAAGCCTTTATCAGCCGGGCGCTCGTTGACGCTCCGTTCAAAGATCTTTTCCGCCTCCCAATGGGCGGAGACGCCTTCTTCGATCGAAGGAAAGAGGGGCAGCTTGTCTGAGGATGGGGCAGGCATAGGGGTAAGTAGACTAAGGATGCGGCCAAGACGACACGGGGTCAAGGAATAAGGCGAAAAAGCGAGGTGACTGTGCTAGCATAGCTCCATCTATGCCATTTCTTCCGTTACAAGTGATCGTAGGAAGCGATCATGCCGGGTATGAACTCAAACAAGCCTTGGTTCTTCTCTTAAAAGCCCAAGGTTTTGAGGTTGTTGATCTGTCGCCTACTCTTCAACCGGGGGATGATTATCCCGTCATCGCTCATGCTGTTGCAGAGCGTGTCGCCCAAAGCCAAGGGCAGAGCTGGGGCGCACTCCTCTGTGGAAGCGGGATCGGGGTCAGTATCGAGGCAAACCGCCATGCCGGAATTCGCGCTGCCCTCGTTCGCACTCCAGAAGATGCGAAATCGGCTCGCGAAGATGACCACGCGAACATCCTGGAGCTAGGCGGTCGCGTAACAGAAGCGCACGAACTTCCGGCTATTCTTGAAGCCTGGATGAACACGGAACCATCGCAGGAATCACGCCATCTGCGCCGTGTAGCTGAGATCGATCGCCCAACAAGCCACTAACGTATGACTCCAACCTACGAAATTCTTCCAACAATCCTCGAGCAAGATGCCGAAACCTGCCGAGCCCGACTCAAAACGGCCGAGACAGCTTCAAAGTGGATTCAGTGGGACATCATGGACGGCAAGTTCGTTCCGAATACCAGCTGGCATGACGCGGAAGTCGTGAAACAGTGGACCATCCACGCCAAACTCGAACTTGATTTGATGGTTGAGGATCCGCTCGCCGTGATCGCCCGCTGGCAAGGCGTTCATGCCGTACGCCGCATCATTTGGCATGTTGAGGCTGACATTGATCACGAAACGCTTATCCACGAACAAAAGGAGCAGGGACGTGAGGTCGGCTTAGCCATTTCACCAGAGACGTCGCTCATGGATCTTACGCCCTATCTCGACATCATCGATGTCGTGCAGGTGATGGGCGTAAAGCCAGGCTGGAGCGGACAAGAACTGCTTCCAAACACCGCCGAACGTGTACAAACCATTCATCGCATGCAACCGGAAGTCACGATCAGCGTCGACGGCGGCGTGAATGCCAAGAACATTCTCTCGCTCGCCAAAGCTGGTGCCACCCACTTCTGTATGAACAGCGCCTTTTACACACACGCCTTTCCACGCGACTTCTTGCACGGACAGCTGGATCGACTTGAACAATTAGGATTACACTAACCCTTATATGATGAACCTTCGTTTTTTCTCGACGCTTGGCTTGAGCCTGTTTGGATTAGGCATGCTGTTTGGGGCTGCTCAGTCCGCACACGCAGCTACAGTCAGCGCCGGAACCTTAATCAAAGCCTCGAGCCCAGCCGTCTATTACTTCTCCGCCAACGGTAAGCGCTACGCCTTCCCAGATCAATCGACCTATAACAGCTGGTACTCCGACTTCAGTGCCGTTCAAACCATTTCCGATACTGACCTGGCTCAAATCCCATTTGGTGGTCTCGTCACCATTCGCCCTGGATCGCGCATGGTGAAGATCACGACCGATCCACGCACCTATGCCGTCGCGCGCGGAGGCGTATTGCGTTGGGTACAAAGTGAAGCGCTTGCCCGCAGCCTCTATGGCGAGAACTGGAATCGTATGATCAGCGATGTTCCAGATGCCTTCTTCACGAACTACCGCATTCAAACTGAGATCGCTCAGAGCAGTGACTTCAGTGCAACGACCGAACAAAACGCCATTTCAACAATCGACGCCGACTTACAGGCTCGTGCGACCGTCGTTACTCCACCTGTCGTGACCACTCCAACGTCAACACCTGTCACGCCACCTGTCACCACCCCAACTTCAACGACCCCGACCACTTCTTCCACCACGCCTACGCCTCCTCCGATGGAAGGACGTATTGAAGTCTTGACCACTGGTCCATACCAGGCTGGCGATGTACTCAACATTTTGACCTCCGTCACGCGTGGCTTCGCTGATCGTATTTCGTTTACTTTTGGTACAAGCAGCCCAATCACCTGCTCAACACTCCCGTGCCAAGTAGAAGTCACGGTTCCGGAAGTCCAAACAACCTCGACCATCCAACTGCAAGCCGTGCTCTCGATCGGTGAAGGCACATCGCTCGTTGCCGCTACCACCACCAAAGAAATCACCATCTCCCCAACTCCTGTTTCCAACTTGATCGAAGTCATCGTTCCAGGAGAAAGCATTTACGGAACAACGTATCGCATTCGCGTTCAAGGCACTGCCGACTTCTCTCCACGCACGATCAAAGTGATGGTCGACGGTATTCTGAAACGTGAATGTACTCAGCGTCGCGTGTGTGAATTTGCTGAAATCGAAACAGCTCGTGGCGGAACACGCCATTCCGTATATGGAATCGTGACGGATGTAAACGAACAGCGCTTCTTGAGCCCCACCGTGAGCTTCCCGGTTGTCGAATAAGCGTCCGCGTGGCTAAATCGGAGGTGTATGCCGAACACCTCCCACCAGAAGACCGATTTTTCCGCCTTTGTCCAAGATACCCAAGGGTTGTTTAACCGCTGCGTTGAACTGATGCGCAACAAGTCCAACGACTATGCAGAAGGACAGGATGCGTTCTTGAACTTCAAAACCGCTGCGCAGATTGCGGGCATCTCTCCAGAACAAACCTTGCTTACGTTGCTTGGGATGAAACTCTCCCGATTGACGCAACTCGTCGGAAAAGGCAAAACCGCTCGCAACGAATCTGTCGAAGACACCATGCTCGATATCATCAACTACGTGGTTTTGCTTCGTGGTATGATGAAAGAGCAGGAGAATACGTCTCCGCAAACTGGGTCTGCTCCGTCATCTTCGGAACAAGTACTGAGCTCGTATAGCCAGTCTGCGCCGAACTTGTTGGAACAATAATTCACTCATGACTGCCATCACAGTCCTCAGCGATTCTATGCTTCTTAAGCGTGTTATAAGCGCCGTTTCGACGCTTGCCTTGCTTGGAGGAACCGCGCTTCCTCTCGCTGCTTCCGCTGCAACGACCAGCGCGTTTAACTCCGGTGACTTGATTAAGGGCTCCGGCTCGACAGTGTATTACTTTGCTGCCAACGGAAAGCGCTTCGTCTTCCCAAACGAAAAGACCTACTTTACCTGGTATCGCGATTTCTCCACGGTGAAGCAGATTCCAGACGGTCAGCTGTCGACGATCCCTCTTGGGGGTAACGTCACCTATCGTCCAGGTCGCAAGATGGTCAAGGTTACAACCGATCCAAAAGTCTACGTCGTTGATCAGGGTGGCGTCTTGCGCCACGTAAGCTCTGAACAGCTGGCTCAGACACTCTACGGAATCAGCTGGAAGAACAACATTGAGGATGTTCCAGATGCGTTCTTCACCAACTACCGTCAGGGTACTGCTATTCAAACCGCGTCTGACTACAACACGGACAACGTCATGACGCAGACGACAAACATCAACCAGGATAAGCAATTCGATGAAACGAAAGTCACGGTCACGATCGGTAGCCGCAACAATGGCTTCGTTCCAACCACGCTTACTGTAAAGCGTGGAACAGAAGTGACCTGGACCAACTCAGACATCACGGATCACCAGGTTCGCTGGACCGGTGGCCGCACGAGTCAGGGTAATATGATGACGCAGATGGGTGGCTCGGAACTTCTTGCTCCAGGTGCAACCTACAGTCAGCGTTTCGACACTGTCGGCTCGTTCGACTACAACGATCCCGCCAACACCACGATGCAAGGCACGATCAACGTCGTTCCTTAGTCTCGATCAAGAAAAGATCACCTCTGCTCCGGCGGAGGTGATTTTTTTTCGTGCGCTGCTGGAGTATCATGCAAGAAGTCTATGCTCTCTCTCAAAGAACTCGCGCATCACGCCTACGACATTCGATTAGATGTATTGCAGGCATTGTATGAAGCAAAGAGCGGGCACACCGGCGGACCGCTCGGCATGGCCGACGTATTTGCCGCGTTGTACTTTCATGTACTACGCGTTGACCCAAAGAAACCGAACTGGGCGGAACGTGATCGTCTCGTCTTATCCTGCGGACATATCTGCCCCGTGCTCTATGCAACGCTCGCTCGTCGTGGGTTTTGTAGTCGCTCCGCCTTTTTGAAAACGCTTCGGAAAAAAGGCAGCCAATTTCAGGGTCATCCGAACAATCATTTCAACATGGGGATCGAAACGTCGAGCGGCCCGCTTGCTCAAGGCTACTCGCAAGCCATAGGCATGGCACTCGCGGCACGCATGAGTGGCGCGCGCTGGCGAACGTACCTCATTGGAAGCGATGGCGAGATGAACGAAGGCCAGGTCTGGGAAGCCGTCATGTTCGCCGGTAAAGAAAAACTGCAGAACCTCACCTGTATCATCGATCGTAACAACATTCAAATCGATGGCAACACCGAAGACATCATGCCACTCGAACCACTGCCTGATAAATGGCGCGCCTTCAACTGGCATGTGATTGAAATTGATGGCCACAACATTCGTCAGATTATCGACGCCTGCAAAGAAGCAGAAGCCGTCGCTGAAAAACCAACTGTCATCATCGCGCACACGATTCCAGGCAAAGGCGTATCGTTTATGGAACGTAACTACGAATGGCATGGCAAACCACCGAATAAGGACGAACTCGCTCGCGCCGTGCGTGAACTTGAAGACGCCAAAGCTGCCCTATGAGCCCCTCTTCCAAACCAACCGCTCCAACTGCCACCTATGCTGACTGGCTTCACCCAGTATTGCTTAGCGGTACTCCAGAACGCGCCGCGAACCGCGATGGGTATGGACAGGGCGTTCTTAGGCTCGGCCAAGACGATGAACGCGTCGTTGTATTAACCGCCGATGTTGCGGAATCAACGCGCGTCCTCGCCTTCAAACAACAATTTCCTAAACGCTTTATCGAGTGTGGCGTCGCTGAACAGAACATGATGGGCATTGCTGCAGGGCTCGCATTATCTGGTCACATTCCGTTTGTCAGTTCGTATGCCACCTTCTCCCCTGGTCGCTCGTGGGATCAGTTACGCGTGTCCGTTTGTTATAGCAACGCCAACGTAAAAGTGATCGGTGCTCACACCGGCATCTCGGTCGGCCCAGACGGCGCCACTCACCAAGCACTTGAAGACATCGCGATGACGCGCGTTCTCCCAGGACTCATTGTGATCGCTCCGTGTGATGTACATGAAGCACGAAAAGCCACGATCGCCGCCGCCAAACACACGGGTCCGGTCTACATTCGTCTGGCGCGTGAAAAAACCCCCGTCATCACCACCGAAGACGCTCCGTTCGAAATTGGTCGTGCCTATATTGTTCGCCCTGGCACCGATGTCACAATTGTTGCGTCTGGCCCTCTGCTTGCCGAAGCCCTCTTCGCCGCCGAAGCGCTCTCCAAAAAGCAGAAAATCGAAGCAGAAGTCATCAACTGCCCAACCATCAAGCCGCTCGACGGAGATACCCTTTTAAAGAGCTTCAAAAAAACTGGCTGCGCCGTCACCGTTGAAGAACACCAGATCACGGGTGGCCTATTTGGCGCCATCGCTGAACTCACGTCTCGCAAGTTCCCAATCCCTCTTGAACCCGTCGGCATGCCAAATTCCTTTGGTGAATCGGGCGAGCCAGCTGAACTCCTCGCCGCCTATGGCATGGATAGCTCGGCTATCCAGACCGCCGTAAAGCAGCTTTTGCGCAGAATCTAGCGACTTTTAGGCGCAAAATCTTTGACAATGTGGACAAAATATGATATCCTCCGCCGCTAAGGAGTGAGACTTGTTGTCTCAAGATAAACGCAACCTTGAGGATTGGGAACCTTCCCAATCCTTGGAAAGGCAGCCGAATATCTTGTGAGAACAACTCACCCCGCCATTACCCATTTATCATCTTCATTTATGGAACACATTGAAACCGTCCACGAGCACAACGGCGAACTTACCGGCCTGCTCTTGAAGCGCCCAGAAGTCTTTGCACAGAACGCTTGGTGCCGTTCAACCAACGTCTTCGTTTTGAACGATAAGGGCCAGGTGCTCTGCCACCAGCGCTCGCTTGTCAAAGAGCGTATGCCAGGCGTCTGGGTTACCCACCTCGGTGGCCACGTAGCCCATGGTGAAACTCCAGAAACCAACGTCGTCAAAGAGCTCGAAGAAGAAGCCAACATCGTAAGCCGTCCAGAGGAAATTATCCGCTGGAGCAAGATGCCCGTCGCTCAGACCAGCCGCGTGAAAAACGTCCGTCTCTGGATGCACAACTTCGTAACCCTCTTCATGGGTGACACGTCCGTCATCAAGCCTCAGCCAGGCGAAGTCGAAAAGTTCGAATGGCTTTCGCTTGAAGAGATCTTGAACGAAGAACAAAAGAACCCAGAGAAATGGAACGCTGGTATTCACAACTTCAACTCGGAGTACTTCCACCTCCGTGCCGCCCTCATGGGTGCACATGCCGCTGGTGCGATCCAGGTTCCAGACGAGTTGCACATCTGGCGCCCAGTCTCGGTTTTGAACTAAATACAAACAAGACCCCGTACCAATTGGTACGGGGTCTTGTGTATCTAATCTCTAGTTCTTTGCTTCGTCATCTTCAGAAGTATTCTTCGCGAGCACACAGACGTGCATCTTGGGGTCGAACAGATGTCCTCCGTCGTCTTTTTCATTAAGCAGGCTCGCGATGCGTTTGCCCCCATAGATGGATGTCATGATGCCGATTCCGTTACAACCCAAATTGTAAAGCAAGTTGGCGTAACACGGCTCACGACCGACACAGCGAACACGTGCGTTGGTGTAGCCCATGAGACCATGCCATTCAAAGGTTGGATTATCGGCACTGGCGTGCGCTCCAAGTGGCGAACCTTTTAAAAAGTTTTCAAACTCGGCACGAACTCGCGGCGGCACGTTGTGTTCAAAATCGTAGGCCGTTTCTTCTGGAAGAGCCGTCTCTGGACCACCGACACACACCAGCCCCTCCGTCCCCTGCCCCTTTGGTTTAAATGGTCGACGCGTGAGATAGGTAAACGCCTCGGCGGCCGATGGATCGTTCGGATCCGGTGAAATCTGACTCGCTGTGTAGTACGACATCGCTTTCACGGGCTGGAAAGCTGGCACAAGATACGCCTGCATGTACGACACTAACCCACGAATATCACGATGCACCTGGCCGTTTATATCCAACCGTCCATGATGGAAAATCCGGAAATGCTCAAAGCCGTTGGTGCACATCACGACCTGTTTCGCCTTCACCACACAATGCTTCATCTTGAGGTAAATCGCATCACGCTCGAGGTGAAGTTCCGTGACAGGAGACTCTTCGAAGATCGCGAACCGATGATGGTAGCGGTTCAAAAGTGATTGGATGATCTCTTCTGAGAGCTGGGCGCTATTGGTGCAGGCCACACGGATCTGCACAAGCGCAAAATAGGTGCGATCGTCTGTTTCGAGGTCCGTGAGGATCGATTCGTGCGTATCTTCTACCCAGAGACCGTCGTAGCGAGCTGGAATGGTAGACGTATCGATTCTCCCCATGGCTACGCGCATCTCGTTCCACGGTAACTCCATCTCACGCTTCCAAAAGAGATTCTCCAGCGCTTCAATAAACGGTTCATGTGCACTAAACCCATCGTAACCCGGAGCGTGATGGATGGGCGTTTGCAAGTTTAACGTTTCTTGGAGGTGCTTGATGAGCTCCCAGGCGCCTTCGACGTTCTTGAGACCAGTCTTTACGATATCAAACCCGAAATCAGACACGAGCTCAGCGATCGGCCGTTCGAAATCGGTCAGCATTTGGCCGGCATTACGCCCACTGGCCCCATGACCCACCTTTCCGCCTTCAAGAATCGTGATGCGGTAGGACGTCTCCAACAAGGAAAACGCCGCCGTCATCGACCCAGCAATCCCCGCCCCTACGATCACGACGTCCGTTTCGTGGTATTGCGTGAGTCGTTTCAAGGGTCGAGTGCGGACGAGCTCCGCGAGCCAGGGCGATTGAAGGGACATGGGGTACAGTATACCAAAGGCTGGTTTTAGGAGCCTAGGTGGGGTAACTATTCTCTTTCCTCCATCACTTGCTAAGATACTTGTATAAGAAGCGACTACTCTCTCATGCCAAAAACCGACGAGTACATCTCCTATATCGCGAACGATATTCTATCGGAACTAGGTGACGTCAACACACGTCGGATGTTTGGGGGTCACGGATTTTATTTGAATGGAAAGATCTTCGGCATCGAGGCGAATGGGAAAATCTACTTCAAAGTGACCGATCGTAATCGAGCAGATTACGAAGAAGCTGGGTGTGAGCCGTTCCAGTATTCGAGAAAAGATAAAGGCGCGGTCTGTATTTCGCAAAATCTAGCTATTTTCTGAGTTCTTCAAAGACTTGTCATCCCCGAAGCGATTTGCTATTGTAACGCCCGTCAATTCCAGACACCGCGTGGGTGCGTGGTGTAGCCCGGTTAACACGTCTCCCTGTCACGGAGAAGATCGAGGGTTCGAATCCCTTCGCACCCGCCATCAGAAATCCAGCATTTACGCTGGATTTTTGATATGTGATATTTAGTCAGCGCTCTATTACATCAATAGAACAACCTTGGGCATAGAAGACAAGATTATTTAACCTTTGTTATATCCCTCCACCCATTCCAGTGATCTTTATAGGTTTTTTCTGGATTAGAAGGCCAGTCTTGATGCTCCTTTCTCATTTCACGGTAATTAAGACTTGTTACCCCCAAAGCCTGAATCTGTGCAACAAATTCTTTAAAGGGAAGGAACTCTTTTTTACTCAAGTCTGCATTGCCAGTGATCTCACCCCAGCCACTCCATTCTTTGTATGCGCTAGCGGGGCTGGAAGGCCAACTAGGGTACTTAGTCCGAATCTCTTCATAGTTTTTACTGGTGACTCCGGCCGCTTTAGCCTCACGAATAAAATCATTGTAGGAGACAAAGGTTTTGTTTTCTATCTGTGATACCTCCCTCCAACTTTTCCAATCATTTGCGTACACCACATGAGGCATAGATGGCCAGTCCGAATGACTTTTACGTTTTTCTTGATAATTATGCCTGGTCACACCCTCACTCTGCGCTTGAATCAAGAACTCGCTATAGGGTAAAAACCGCTTATCACGATTGGCTACTTTTCCAGTAATGTCTTTCCAGCCCTTCCAATACCCTTTATAGAATCTAGGGGGGTTAGATGGCCAATCCGGGTGTGCAGCCCGGTTCTCTTCGTAGTTTGTACTCGTGATTCCAGCCGCCTTCGTCTCGCGAATAAAGTCATCATACTTCAAGAATTTTTCTATACTCGACACCTCAATACTCCTTTCTTGAATGATTCTCACAATCTCTTCAACTTCAAACGTAATCTGCACGTCTTCAAGATTTATTTTCTTTAACTTCGCAAGCATGTCTTGAGAAATTGCCGCCATTATTTCTGTATCGTCCTTTTTCTCGTCTTCATTCTCATTATCTCGCTTCTTTCTTTTCTTTTGCACCTGCTGTTCGATCATCGATCCACCTGCAATTTCAGCAAACAAAACAGAGCCAGCTAAACCGGTTTTTCCATGACGATCTAGGAAATCAACAATGATAGCCACTTTTTCAGGATTCTTTGGATTATTGCGTAGTACACGGCCACCTCGTTGTTCAGATACTACGAAGGACCTCGTCGGTCGCAAGTTTATACAGAGACCCACTTCTTTATCGTCGAAG